>JASFEO010000007.1:0-52514 GCA_050124795.1 Candidatus Pacearchaeota archaeon | reverse complement strand
ATTGGACTATAACCTAGTTTTCTAAATCCTTCTGCCTCATCTTCACTCATCTTAAATTGATAAATTGGTGCCATGAAATTTTTATAAAGTTAGACTTTAAAAATCTTTTGGTTTTGTAACTATTTAGAAAAAGTAACAATCTTTTGAACTAATCAAGAAATAAAAATTTTTAAATGAAAAAAGTCTTTTAATAAAAAATGAAAGCATCAATAAAAAAGGGTTTTAGTTTTGGTCTGACTTCGGGGATTACTACAACTCTTGGTTTGATTATTGGTTTGTATTCTTCAACGCAAAGCAGGTTTGTTGTGATTGCAGGGATTTTGGTTATTGCAATTGCTGACTCGCTTTCTGATGCAGTCGGAATTCATATTTCTGAAGAGGGGGAAAAGAAAAATTCAATTAAGGAAATTTGGGAGGCAACACTTGCGACATTTTTTTCAAAGTTTGTTTTTGCATTGAGTTTTATTTTTTTTATTTTGTTTTTTGAATTGGGTCTGGCAGTAATTTTGAGCATTGTCTGGGGACTATCATTAATTATAATTTTAAGTTTTTATATTTCAAAATCCAGGGGGCAATCAAGCATTAATGCAATTTTTGAGCATTTAGGAATTGCAATTTTTGTAATTATTGTGACTTATTTTGTTGGAAAGTATTTGAAGGTTGGTTAGAAAATTATTAGAAAAATTTATTAACTTTAAACTCATTTAGGTAAAATGTTAACATTAATATATATATATTAAAATCAATTAGGGTTTCTCGTGAGAGAGTTCCGTGGGATCATGAAAGAGTGCCTGATGAATTTTTTGAGCATTCTCCCAAAGTGGGACCAAATGATGAGTATGGTAATTCTGGTTATCTCCATGTTGAAACTCCAAGAGAGATTCAGGATAGGCGAAAAAGGATTGATGAAAAGTTGAAGAAATATTCTGAATAAAAAATCACCAAAGGCGATTAAGGTTTTATTATTAATAATTCTGGAACTGCAGCATAAAACGCGAGGAGAAAAGAATCAAAATCCCCCAAGTATTCTTTTGCATCAGAAGGGTTAAGAATTTTAAATCCTTTTTTATTGTATCCTGTGACAATCACTTTGTGATTAAAATTTATTGACGCTTTTTTATTGACAAATGCAGGTTTTACTTCTACAAGAATAAAATTATTTTTATCAATTAGTTTTTTGATTTTTTCTATATTTAATTTATCAATTTTTATTTTTCCTCCAAGTTTCAAGAATTCCAATGCATTATCAATTATGGATTTTCCATAGTCAAAATAATTTTTTGATTTTGCTTTTAGTGATTTTTCTAAATCAGGGTATTTATTTTTGTTTGTGATTATTGGATTATATCCAATGTAAGTTGCATTGAAACCAAATTTTAGTGCAGTTACTCCAAGACAGAGAATAGGATTTAAGATTCCTGTTTTTGATTGAAAAGAAACGTGTTTGTTCCAAATGTCTTTTTCAGAAAAATTATTTCCATAATGATTTATTATGCTTCTTAGACACGCAACTCCACAAGATTTAGATGTTTCTTGTTTGTAAATTTTCATTACTTAATTAAGTTAAAGAGGTTTTTAATTTTTGTTAAATCAAAAGATTTAAAACAAGAGTTTTTTTAGTTTTTTCTATGGAACAAAATCAGCAGGAAATGATGTTTAAGTTGCAGATGTTTGAGCAGCAGTTAAAGCAGATTCAGCAGCAGCTGCAGGCAGTTGAGCAGGGAATTGTTGAGATGAGTGGTTTGAATTTAGGACTTTCAGAACTTGTTGGAAAAAAGGATTCTGAAATTTTCGCGCCAATTGGTCGGGGGATTTTTGCAAAGGCAAAACTTGTTAGTGAAGAATTAACAGTTGATGTTGGAGAGGGAAATATGGTAAAGAAAACAATTCCTGAGACAAAAAAAATTATTGAAACACAAATTGAAAAGTTAGAAGAAGCAAAAATGGATTTAACAAAAGCAATGAATGAGACAAATGAGGAATTTATGAAATTAATTGATGAGGCGCAGTCTGCTCATGTGCATTCGCATGAACATAATCATGAATGCAAAGGCTGCGGTGATGAAGATTGCACTTGTGATGACGATGGGAATTGTGAATGTGAGAAATAAAACTATGAAAGCTAAGATAAATTTATATAATCGGTTTTATTTATTTTAATATGGCAGAGTATCTTAGCAAAAGGCAAGAATTTCTTAAGATTTATGCAAATGTTCCAGATGATTTAAGGAATGATATCCTTGTTGTGGTTGATGACAAATCATATACATGGAATACTGCATATCTTGAGATTAAGGAGAATACTGAACTCGGAAAGAAAATCTTAAAAGCATTGGAGGGAATTATTTTATAATGGAAAATAAAGATAATGAAATTAGTGAAACAATAAAAAATTCAGTTATTGCGAGGATTGATGCGCAAGTTCCAACGAATCTTAAACTTGCAATGGGAAGTTATGGAGCAATGGATAAGGAAGAAATGATTCGCCATGTTAGAGAAGATGATAAAATAGGGAGGCAGATAGTAAAAAGGCATCTTCAATTTCTAAGAGCAGTTGCAAGCGGAGAATTGACAAGAGCCCTTGTTTCTGTAGATTAAATGAAAAAAGGTATTTTGCTGACTGCTCCAAGACATGACATAGTCACTGAATATCTCTCGATTTTTTCTGCGCCAATTGAAGACGTCTGTCGCAAGAAAAATGTATTTTGCAAAACACTCAAGGGCAAGTCTGTAAACAAAGAAGAATTCACAAGAGCCATGAATAAACTTGATTGCAAAATGGTTTTTTTAAATGGTCATGGAAGTGAAGAAGCAATTGCAGGGCATAAAGATGAAATCATTGTCACGGCAGGAGAAAATGAAGAAATTCTTAAAGAGAGAATTGTTTATGCGCGGTCATGCGAAGCAGCCTCAATTCTTGGAGAAAAAATTATTAAAAATTCTAATGGATGTTTTATTGGCTATACCTTGCCTTTTGAATTTTATTATAATGAAAACTGGGTCGGAAATCCAATAAAAGACAAGACTGCAAAATTATTTTTAGAATCTTCAAATCTTGTTCCGCTGTCAATAATAAAAGGCAACTCTTCAGAAGAAGCGCACAACAGAGCAAAAAAACAAATGCTAAAAAATATCAAGAAAGTCCTCAGAACAAAAACCAAAGAGTCTTTTGCTATTGCTGAATCTTTGTGGAATAATTATCTTGGCCAGACAATTTTAGGAAACAAAAAAATTTATTTGAAAATAGGTGATGGATTATAATAATTCTTAAAAAGAGATAATTGGTTTAGAATTTTCTCATACTCTTCAAAAATTCCCCATATTTCATAACTCCAAATTCACTCACAATTCCTGAAATATATTTTTTCTTGACAAATTCAAAAGCAGGATTTTTTAGTTTTATTCCCTTAGGTGCATTGTCCCAAACTTCATTTAATTTTCTTTGCTCTCGCGGAACTTTTGATTTTGTATATTTCCATGAATCAGCAATAATATAAACTGGAATTTTTTCTTCTTTTGCGATTCTTGCAATTACTTCACTTCCGATTTTGTTTACTATTCCTTTTTTTGTCAAGGCATCTGCACCTAGAAAAACTAAGTTTGGTTTTTTTGTTCCGTCTTCATTTGAAAGGGCAACACCCAAAGCAGAATCAACAAACATTGTAACTTTAATTTTATTTTTTCTTAATTCTTTAGCTGTTTTTCTTCCCTGGAATAACGGGCGGGTTTCAGTATTATAAACTTCAAATTTTTTTCCTCTTTTCTTTGCAAAAATTAAAGCGTTAATAACATTTGTTGAATGGCAGTGAGTAAAAATTACATTTCCTGATTTTATTAATTTGAAAACTGATTCATTAATTTCATTTTGCGCCGAGTCAAAGTGCTGCAATATTTTTTTATAGTCCTGATTTTTTTCTGCCATGTCAAGAACATTTTCCATCATGGGTTCAGTTGGTCTTAATGAAAGAAGAATTTTTTTTGATTTTTCCGTCGGAATCAAGGAATAAGCAATTAAAGCATTTTTTGCGACGTTGCGAGCACCTTGGATTTTTACTGACTTTATGTCGCGAACTATTTTATTGAATTTCCCTCTTTTGTTCATTGATAAGAAAAGAAGAGGGCGTATAAAAATGTAATTATTCAAAACGCAGTTGCTAAATTATCAAAGAATTCAACATAATCTTCAGGAAGTTTATCTTTTGCGAGATAGATTAAAGGAGTTTTTTCATTCATTACAACATAGCCTTTTTCAGGAAGAGTTAATTGTGAAGA
Source organism: Candidatus Pacearchaeota archaeon (assembly GCA_050124795.1). Lineage (GTDB taxonomy): Archaea > Nanobdellota > Nanobdellia > Pacearchaeales > GW2011-AR1 > JASFEO01. Next base: position 48,242 of record JASFEO010000007.1, on the reverse strand, counting down.
AAACGCGAAACTATCAAGAGCCTTTGTTTTTTTATCAATATAACAAACAGATAATCCTTCTTCTGCAATGTCTTCAAGAATTTCTCTTGTTTGTTCTTCATTAAGTTTATTTTCATTTGGAATAGTCGCAAAGGACAATCTTAGTTTTCCGCCTCCTCTTTTTCTAATTAAGCCTCCTTCCCTAAGAGGAATTTTGCATTGAAGGTTTAACATTCGGTTAAGACGCATATATTTTAAATCACTAATTGCCATAATAAAAATTAGGTTTAGTATTATTTAAAGATTTATGTGATGAGAATAAACAAACATTTTAAAAAATCCTTATTCCTATATTAATTATGTTAGAGGCGATAATAAATCCTAAGAGTGCAGAGGCTGGGCCGTGGAAAATGTTTTTTGTAGGCCTTATTTATGCATCATTATCTTTGATTTTAGTTCACTGGTTTTTTGGAAGCGACCCTGTTTTGTCAAATGCCTCTGGAATGCTTGTTGTTTTATTTTGCGTCATGTTTAGTTTGCCCTATATTTATTTTATGATAAAGCAAGAAGAAGTTGAAGATGAAGAAATTGAGGGGTTTTTTGGAGTTTGGAAGACTCACAGCGACGCTATCTATGGATTTATGTGGTTGTTCTTAGGATTTATAATTGCTTTTAGTTTTTGGTTTATGATTTTACAAAATTCGAATTTACTTAATTTTCAAATAGAAACCTACTGCATGATAAATAGCCCTGGCAATATTGAAGACTGCGTGGCTCAACATGATTTTACTAATTTTCAAACAGCAACAGGTTCTGCAACAAAAGAGGCGAGGTTTTTGTCAATTTTAGAAAATAATGTTTATGTTATGATTTTTACTCTTTTGTTTTCATTGATTTTTGGAGCAGGTGCGATTTTTGTTTTAATTTGGAATGCAAGTGTGATTGCTTCAGCAATTGGAATTTTCACAAGATACAAAATAACAGAAATCCCATTTGGAATTTTAAGATATATGATTCATGGTTTTCCTGAAATTACTGCTTATTTTATAACTGCACTTGCAGGAGGAATTTTTGGTGTTGGTGTAATGCGCCACGGATTTAAAGACGGGAAATTCTTAAGAATAATTGAGAACACAGTTATCTTATTATTTATTGCGATTGTAATTTTGGTTTTAGCAGCGGCAATGGAAGTTTATTTAACTCCGCTATTTTTTGGGTAATTTCGCATTTAGTAAACATTTAAATAAGAATATTTTTTAAATTATGCATGGTTAAATTTGTCTGTGAAGAATGCCATTATAAATTCGAGGGGAAAATTGAAAATGTCCCGAGAAAATGCCCTTATTGCGGGAAAGAAGGAATTGTAAAAGAGCCTAATGCGCAGGATTTAATTGATGGATAAAATGGAGGATTTTTCAGAAGAACTTAATTTAGAAGAGCGAAAAAAGAAGGTATTTAATTTTTTTCGCAATAAACAAATTTGGGTTTTTGCTATTTTAATAATCGCGATAATTCTTGGAATTTACATTCGAAGTTTGCCTATGCAGGATCATGGAGGAAATCCTGGATTATGGGATATAACAACAAACACATGGACACTGGGACCTGATTTAGATCCGTGGCTTTTCACGCGTTATGCAAAAACAATTGTTGAGAACGGATTTTTGCCGAGGATAGATACTTTAAGAAATGTTCCGTTAGGTTTTGATACAACAACAGAAACAACTCTTTTGCCGCATATGATTGTATGGACTTACAAAATTTTAAATTCTTTTGGGGCTGCACCAAATGTTGAATTTGCAGCTGTGATTTTTCCGGTGATAATGTTTGCTTTTACCGTAATTGCTTTCTTTTTATTTGTAAGGGAAATATTTGTGAGAGAAAGTAAAGAGAGCCAAATTAAGTCAAATATAATTGCGCTTATTTCAACATTTTTTATGATTGTGGTTCCATCATTTTTATCAAGAACTGTTGCGGGGATTCCTGAAAAGGAATCTGCAGGTTTTTTCTTTATGTTTTTTGCGCTTTATCTTTTCTTAAAAGGATGGAAAAGCAAAAGATTGGGAACTGCAATCACGCTTTCCATATTGTCAGGTGTCAGCGCTGCATGTCTTGGATTAATCTGGGGGGGCCTTCTTTATGTTTTCATCCCTATCGGGGGGGCGGGGATTATTGCATTTATCTTTAACAAGATTGGGAAAAAAGAATTTTTGATTTACCTGGCATGGCTCTTTACTTCATTTACTGTAATAACTGTATTTTCCAATAGATTCACTTTTACAGGGCTTTTATCTTCATTAAGCACTGCTCCTGCCTTTATAGCGGTTTTTATTTTTGCTGTACATTTTATTTTATGGAATACAAAATTATCTAAAATTAATTTATTAAGAAAAACAAAAATCCCAAAAAATATTTTTTCAATTATTGTGGCTTTTATTTTAATCCTTATTTTGTCCTCCCTTGTTTTTGGTCCTTCATTTATAATTGATCAGGGGATTTCAATTCACCAGAAAATATTCAAACCAATTCAGGGAAGATGGAATACAACTGTTGCAGAAAATAGACAGCCGGATTTTAAGGAATGGGTCCAAAATTTCGGACCATTTGTAAAGAGTATTCCATTATTTTTCTGGATGTTTTTTATCGGTTCAATTGTATTATTTAAAAAGATGACAAACAAAATAAAGAAAAAGGAATCATGGATTTTGACTGGATGGTTTTTATTTTTCCTCTCAGGAATGATCTTTTCAAGATATTCTTCTTCAGGATTATTTAATGGAGAGAATTTCATAAGTAAAGCATTTTATTATATCTCGGCGATTGTCTTTGCAGGATATCTTGTTTACTATTATATTGAATATTACAAAAAAGGGGATGAGAGATTCAAAAAAATAGATTATGAATTTATCTTGTTGATTGCATTATTCTTATTGACGGTTTTCTCAGCAAGAGGAGCGGTAAGACTTGTAATGGTTCTGGCAGTTGTCGCACCGATTTTTGTTGGATTTTTGATTGAAGAAATATGTTCAAAATTTCTAAAAACAAAAGATGAAACAAAAAAATGGATGTTTGGAGTTTTTGCAGTTTTGATTTTAATTGCAGGCATTTTTTCATTTAACTACTATTATACAAATGTAAAGGCTCAGGCATATAACTTTGTTCCGAGTTATTATAATCAGCAATGGCAAAAAGCAATGGAATGGGTAAGAAATGAAACTCCTGAAAATGCGGTGTTTGGTCACTGGTGGGATTATGGCTATTGGGTTCAGAGTATTGGAGAGCGCGCAACAGTTGTTGATGGGGGAAATGCAATTACATACTGGAATTATTTAATGGGAAGACTAGTATTAACAGGAAATAATCAACATGATTCCTTAGAATTTTTATATAACCATAATGCAACACATCTTTTAATTGATTCTTCAGATATCGGAAAGTACGGGGCGTTTTCAATTATAGGAAGTGATGAAAATTATGACAGGTACTCATGGTTTGGAACTTTTTTAATTGATGAAACCCAGACACAAGAAACAAATAATGAAACAATTTATTTTTATAGGGGGGGAATTGCTCTTGATGAGGATTTAGTTATTAAAGAAGGGGAAAAAGAGATTTTGCTCCCTTCAAAAAGTTCAGGTGTTGGAGCAATAATTGTTCCAATTCAAAACAAGAATAACCAAACAAATTTTGAGCAGCCTTATGCAATTATTGTTTCCAATAATCAGCAACACAAAATTGATTTGAGATACCTTTATGTAGAAGACAGAATGATTGATTTTGGCGAGGGTGTTGAAGCATGCGCAAAAATTATCCCAAATGTTAATACAAATAGTGTAAACAGACTCGGAGCAATTTTATTTATTTCTGAAAGAGATTTAAGAGGATTGTTTGCGCAGGTTTATTTATTGGACGATCCGTTTAACAATTTTCCTAATTTTAAGTTAGCGCATACAGAACAAAATTTAATTATCGAAAGCATGAATTCCCAGGGTTTGACAATGCCTGATTTTGTTTATTATCAAGGTTTGCAGGGACCAATAAAAATCTGGGAAATTGAATATACTGGTGAAGAAGAAATTAAAGAAGAGTATATTGATAAAAACGCGAATAAATATTTAGAATGGCAATTGTAGATGGATTTAACTTCGGCAATGTTTAAAAATCTAATTTATCTATTTAAATAATGGAATTAATATTGGTGATATCTCTTTTAGTTGGTTTTTTTCTGACATTGTTTTTTACTCCGATTTGGATTCGCAGAGCAAAAGATGTCGGACTTGTCGGCAAGGATATCCATAAAAACGAGAAAGTAAAAGTAAGCGAGGCGGGGGGGGTTTGTGTTTTGTTTGGTTTTGTTCTCGGAATTTTAAGTTATATTGCATTAAAAACTTTTTATTTTCATGACATGAATCAATTTGTTGAAATGTTCGCCCTGCTTTCAGTTGTAATGATTGTTTCATTTATTGGAATTATCGACGACATTTTAGGGTGGAAGATTGGTTTAACAAAAAGAACAAGAATTTTATTTTTAATTTTTGCATCAATTCCCCTTGTGGTTATTAACGCAGGAGAATCAATAATCTTTGGGGTTAAAATTGGTTTACTTTATCCATTAGTTTTCATTCCAATTGGAATTGTCGGCGCAACTGCCACGTTTAATTTCCTGGCAGGATACAATGGGCTTGAAGCAAGCCAGGGGATTATAATTTTAACAAGTCTTGCAATAATTGCAAGAATTATGGAAAACAATTGGCTTGCATTTATTGCGTTTATAATGGTTTCATGCTTATTTGCATTTTTAATTTTTAATAAAACCCCCGCAAAGATTTTTCCAGGTGATGTTTTGACTTATTCAATCGGCGCATTGATTGCAACAATTGCAATTTTAGGAAATATTGAAAAAATTGCTATCTTCTTTTTTATTCCATATATAATTGAGACAGGGTTAAAACTAAGAGGAAAATTAGAAAAACAAAGTTTTGCAAAATTAAATAGCGATGGAAGTTTAGAAGTCCCTTATAAAAAGTTCTATGGGCTTGAACATATCGCAGTTTATTTGCTAAAGAGATTTAAAAAAAGTCACAAGGCATATGAAGCAGAAGTTGTTTATTTAATAAATTCTTTTCAAGTTATGATTATTATTTTGGGGCTTGTAATTTTTAGAGGGACTATATTTTAAAATGATAAATAAAATAAAAAAACATTCTTTTTTTATTAAGCATAAAAAATATTTTAGATTTTTGTTTTTCTGTTTTGTTGGTGTAAGCGCATTTGCAATTGACTGGTCTTTTTTTAATTTATTTTATAAGTTTGGTGTGACTTTTGTAATCGCCAATACAATGTCGTGGATAATCTCGATGATTTTTAATTTTAGTGTAAACAGGAATATAACTTTTTCTGCAAGAGGATATTCCCTAAAAAATCAGATAGTAAAATGGCTAAGTGTTTACGGGATTGCATTTTTGATAAGGATTAATCTTGCAAGGTTGGTGCTGGGTTTTCTCGGGGAGACTTCCCTGAATGCAAATATTGCATTTTTCTCAGGGATATTAATTTCAATTCCAATAGCTTTTTTTGGTTCTTTATTTTGGGCGTTCAAAAAAAGTGATTATTTATATTTCCCTGAAAAAGAATTAACTTTTATCTCAAAAAGCTCCAAAAAGGTATTTAGAAAACTTTTGAAATTTACTCTCCCCGAAGGATTTATCCATTCAACAGGAAGTTCTTTTATTTTGTAACCTAATTTTTTTGCGATTACGAGAAGCTCTATATCAAATCCCCAACGGTCTATTGTTTGTCTTGAAAAAATCTCTTTAGCAGCATCTTTTCTGAATAATTTAAATGCTCTTTGAGTATCCCTAATTTCCCATAAGTTCACTACCTGAATCAGATATTTTGAGAGCTTCCCAAAAAGATTTCTATAAATTTTATTAAGTCCTTTGTACTCCTGCCATTTTTTAGAACCAGGAAGTTCAATTGAACCTATAACCAAATCATAATCATTTATTACAGCCAGAAATTTCTCAAGATGATTTATTTTTATTGCATTGTCTGCATCCATGAATAATCTGTAATCACCAGATGCAGCAAGCATTCCTTGTTTAACTGCTGAGCCTTTGCCAGAATTAATTTTGTTATCAATAAACATCATATTTGGGATTTTATCACAGAAGGATTCAACTATCTGCTTTGTGTTATCTGTTGAACCATCGTTTACAACAATCATTTCATAAGAAAAATCTTTTTTAGATAAATACTGGTTCACATCTCTTAATGTTTCTTCAATTCTTTTCTCCTCATTATATGCAGGTATAATCACAGAGAGTTTCATTTTTTGAGGAGAAAAAAAGGCTTTATAAATATTTATAGTGTATTTAATAATTTTAGAATATAAATATTTAAAAGAAAGAAAAAGTTTTCTTGAAAATGTTCCATGGATCAGCATTAGCAGAATTTGATGAAATAGATATAGATTCTGCAGACGGGGTAAAATTTAAATTAAAAAACAATTTTCTGACAAGACTTGCATTCAAGATTATCGGTCTTCCGCATATAGAATCAAGAATACGTGCAAAAAGGATTTTTTCGTTTCTACCTAAAAAAAGTTTTGGAAAAAAAGTCCTTGATGCGGGCTGCGGATACGGGCTTCATTCATTGGAATTAAAGAAAAGAAATTTTGAAGTTTATTCAACAGATATTAATCCTGAAAGAATTAATTTTTTAAAACAAGAGACTAAAGGCTTAAAACTCTCTGTTGAAGATTTAACTAATTTATCTTTTCCAGACAATAGTTTTGATTTCATAATTTGCTCTGATGTTTTGGAACATATTAAAAAAGATAAAAAAGCATTTCAGGAAATAACAAAAGTCCTGAAAAAAAGCGGGATACTATGTTTAACTGTTCCTTCTGTATCAAGACAAAATTTAAAAAATCAAAAAAAATATGGCCACGAGAGAATTGGCTATAGGATTAAAGATATTAAAATATTGGCTGAAGAAAACAATCTTAAAATAAAAGAAGTGAAACCATACTCAGGAAAGATTGTTGAGAAGGCATTTGAGATAAATGAAAAGATATACAAAAATAAAATTCTCCTCGGGTTATTGTTTTATCCACTTTATCTAAGCAGCTTTATGGAAGATATATTTGGACTGAATAAAAAATACTATAATGGGGCTGCATATAAGTTAGTCAAAGTTTGAAGAATTTACAGAATAGATAATTAAGGAGGGTTGTTTTTTTTGCGCATCAGCATAATATACCTGAACAGGCGTAAAGATATCTTTATTTTCATTCGGGAGATTAAGTCCATAATCCAGATAATTTTCAAATATTGAAGCAATATAATAAGAAGGCTTCAGGTCTTTGAACTTCAAAATCATATTTTCTGAGGAGTTCGCTATTCCATAAGTTTCTCTTTCGCTGTAATAAGTATTTTGCGGTGTGCTTTGCGAGATTATAATTGCGTCAGGAGATGAATTTGCTTTAATCCAAAGTCCTGCTTTTGCGACAGCATCAAAAGAAGTTATTTTATTTTTGATTAAATTATCGGCATAAGAAATTTGAAAAAAACCCCCTAATGCCAAAATTAAAATTATGATAAATGTAGCAATTTTTTTATTCATTAAAAATTTATAGGATAAAGTAATTCCGCTTGCTGCAATTAAACTCAAAGCGGGGAAGGCAGGCATGACAAATGCATCATAAACTGCTTCACCTGAATAAGCTGCATAGGTATAGAATATTAAAACAACCAACGCCCAAAGAGAAACAAAAAGATAGGCATTAAGTTTTTTGTCTTTGTTTTTTAATATAAAATCAAATGAAATGAAAATTAAAAATAATGATGTCAATCCCCCCGCAACAATGAGGATTACAAAAGTGTCTCCGAAAAAATGCGGGAACATTTTAAAGTAACTCAAAATTTGTTCAGGATGTTTTACTGCCCCTGCGTTCTTAGCGAATGCAGTCCAACGCGAAGCCAGATTTCCATAGGAAAAATAATTATATAAAAACTGCGGAATCAATGCAACAAGCCCGATGATTGCAGCAATCCAGATTTCTTTTTTGAATAAAAATTTATGCTGTTCTGTAAATATTAAAAATAAAAAAACTATTAATACTGCGAAGGCCATTGACCCGTAGATGGAAATTCCTACTGCTGCGATTATTGCTGAAAAGTAAAAATATTTGTTTCCCTTTTTTTCAACGTAACCTTTCCAAAAATAGTAAAAGAACAATAAAAAAAATGCAGGCGCCCAAAGATAAGTTAAAAGTCTTACTGTAAAAAAAAGATGAACTGCGTTTACAGACATGATAAATGCAGCAATAAGACCTATTTTTTTATTGAAAATTTTCTCTCCAACCAGATAAGTTAATAAAACTGCAGAAAGAGAAACGAAAATCTGCAGCAGTCTTGGGAGAAATTCAGAATGGATTATTGAATACAAAAGACCCCATATTACTGGAACGAAAATTTCTCTTTGAGCAGCCCAGCCTGTTGTTGGAGTGCCAAAAAAAAGTGATTTTGCTTTAAGCATATATTCTGCTTCATCCCACCAAAGAGGCTGATTAAGAGTTTGAAAAAAATAATAAAGCCGTATAGCAAAAGCAAAAAATAAAATTAAAAAAAGCGCTAGATTGTAATTATTTGAAAACCACTTTTTTATTTTTTTAGTTCTTTCTTCAAAAGTTTTTTCAGATAAATATTCTTCCATAAATTGATTAAAGAAAATTGGTTTTTATTTGTTTTGTATTGCTAAATACAGAATTTTAAAATTGCAAAAAAGATTTGACTAAGATTATGCGTTTTATTTTGTGGATTCAATTCTCTCCCATGCATCAGTGTAATTCTTCTTTGCAAATTTTGTATGAAATAAAACAACTGCCCACATATAAAATCTTGAAAAAGCTAATTGCAATGACCAGAAGAATTCTTTAAAGCTATCTGGATATGTTAATAACCAGTTTATTCCTTTGCTTTCAGTTTTAAAAGATTTTACCCTCGGAGTAGTCTTTGTATCCACATATCTTTCTAATGTCTCATGGGCCTTTGAAGTTCTAATTTTTTGGTCTATCCAATCTTTGAGATTATCCACATTTTTTACATAAACTTTTGCATCTTCTGCATAACCTATTGAATAACCTCTTTGCCAAAAGAGATAAGGGATTACTGTATCCTCTGCTACGTCGAGAGGGATTTTTTTAATAAAAGATTTTCTAAATGCAAAAAGGTATCCTGAGCATTCAAGGAATTTGTTATCCAAAAAAGCAGCCTTTCTTAATCTGTGCGCAGAGTCAAATAAAAAATTTGCCCAATAACCGTATTTTGTTTTTTTATTTTCCTGAGGAACAGGTCTTCCAGATACACATCCAATTTCTGGATCTAAAAAAAGATTAGAAATACTTTCAACAGAATTTTCGCCAACATAAACATCCCCGTCAGTTAAGATTAAGATATCTGTTTTTAATTTGGAAAAAATTAGGTTTAGCGCATAACTTTTTCCTCGCCCCGGGTCTCTGAATATTTTTATATTTTTATCCTTATATTTTTTTGCTGCATTAAGAGTTTCATCATCAGGAGCAGAAATCAAAATTTCATATTCTTTACTTGTTTTTTGGTTTAATACAGATTCTATGCATGCACTAATTGTTTTTGGCTCCTTAAATGCAGTTATAAGAAAGGTTATTTTTTGTTTTGTTAAATTAGAGACAGACTTAATTATCTCCTTTACATTTATTTTTTCCATACTTTTGCAATCAGCTTTATAGCAACAGGTGCAATTGGATTTTGAGATAACTTTTTTCCCTAAACCATACATCCCAAGTTCAGATGCAGAGGTTGGCCCGACAAGACATATAACTTTTCTCTTTAGGGCGAGAGCAATATGAAGACCGAGACTGTCTGAGGTGATGAACAAACTACAGGAACTTATCAACGCAGGGAATTCATAAAGATTATTGCCGCACCCGGTATCAATTATCGGGGCATTTGCCAATTGAATTATTTCTTTATTTCTTTCGATCTCATTTGGACCTCCAAAAAGAAGGATTTTTGCATTAAATTTTTTGTAAATCTTTTCTATTAATTCTACAGTCTTTTTTATAGAAAGTGATTTTGGCCACCTGTCTGCAGCCCCGGTGTTTATCCCGACTATGAAATCTGTTCGCAGGAGATTATGTTTTTCCATAAAAGATTTGGCAATATTTTTTTGTTTTTTAGTCAATCTCAAAAAAGGCAGATACCTCTCTTTTGGGATTCCGACTATATCCGACATAAGTTCATTATGGTTTTTTTTATTTTTCTTTTTTAAAATATCATTTTCAGGTTTCGGACCAATTGCAGACATATTAAACCATTCTTCAGCAGATTTTGAAGAAACAACTTTCCCATTTTTTAGATAAAATCCCTGAATCTTTTTAGGCTTTAAATTCGAAGTTAATTTTGCTAATTTAGAAGATTCCTCAAGACTAACAATTAAATCGAATTTTATTTTTGATATTTTTTTTAAGTCTGCGTCATGGTTAAAAAAAAGTTCATCCACATAAGGATTGTTAAGGAAGAATGGCTTTGCTTCTTTTGAAGTTAGCCAGAAAATTTTGGGATTTTGTTTTTTATATTTTTCTTTTAATGCCTGTGCAATAAACGTGCACCGGAGAACATCTCCCAAGGCGCCTGTTTTAATTATCAAGATATTCATAAAACTTTCTGCAAAAATAGCTTTAAAAGTATTATTGAGCAAGACTATCTTTAATTAATTTCTCCAACTTCCTAATTATTTTTTCCCATTTAAATTTTTCAACTGATTTTTCTGCATCTCTTTTGATTAAATTCTGGTTTTTTGAAAAGGCTAAATCAATTTTTTTTGTCAAATCTTTTTCATCACCTATTTTAAACAAATATCCATTTTTTCCATTTGTTATTATTTCTTTTGTTCCGGGATTATCACTTGAAATCACAATTTTTTTTCTTGCCATTGCTTCGATTAAAGTCTGAGGCATTGCTTCACTTATACTCGGCAGAACATAGATTAGTGAAGAATCTAATTCATTGATTTGTTCTTCTTTATCATAAGGCTTATCTAAGATATCAATTTTTTTTCCAAGATTAAATTTTTTAATTAAAAGTTTTAGTTCACGAAGATAATTTTTTTCAGCAGGACCAATTATTTTTAAGTTTATTTTTTTGTCTTTAATTAAATTTAAAGAAGAAATCAGTGTTTCTAAATTTTTGATTTTTGAAATTCTTCCCATGAAAAGTATTTGTTTTTTTTCAGTTTCTTGTTTTTTTTCAATAAAAAATTCTTTTGGGATTCCGTTCGGGATATAAACTATTTTTTCTTTTTTGCATCCAAGAGAAAGCAAATAAGGAATTTCCCATTTTGTTATTGCGATTATTTTATCAAATTTATTAATGGTGTTTTTTCCAATAAAAAAATCATAAGATTTTACAATTAATTTTTGGATGAAAGAGCGATTTTTATTTCTTGCAAAAGGAGCATGAGTAACAAGAAAGACTTTTGCATTAATTTTTTTTACGAACTTTAATGCTTTTGTTGTATGAAGATGCCTATAGGAATGAGCAATTATTATGTTGGGAGAAAATTTAATTGCTTGTTTTTCAAAATTCCATTTACTGAAACTTTCTCCTCCTAATTTTTTTGCAGGAAATCTTTTTATTTCAATGTCCCCGATTTTATCTTTTGAAGAAGCAGTTTTTTCAGAACCTTTTGTAAAGTTTGATGAAAAAATTTTTACATCATGATTTTTAGAAAGCAACAAAGACTCTTGCTTTACTCTTTGCCAGACTCCGCAGCCGCCTGCAGAAAAATTTGTGAGTTCAAGTATTTTCATAGATTAATTATAAAGAAGATATTTAAATAATCTTTTGATTATAACTACATGGATGTAACAATTGTAATTCCGCTTTATAATCCTGACAAAAAAATTTTAAAAGAAATTGGTGGAGCAATAAAAAGGCAGGAATACGGCGGGAGAATAAATGTGATTAAGGTTGAGGGAAAAGGAGGTTTATCAGCACAGCTTAATTATGGAATAAGAAAAGCAAAGACTGAGATTGTTGTGAGTTTGCACCAGGATTGTGTTCCTGCATCAGATGATTGGCTTAAGAATTTAATTGAACCATTTAAAGAGAGTAAAGTTGTTGCAACAGTGAGCAAGGTTGAATTGCCAAAGGAATTTTGGGAAAAGTTTGACTTACTTGCAAAAATAATGTCTGCAAAAGAACAAAGAGTTATAACCCCGTTAATGGATGAGAAAGGATGCGCTTACAGAAAAAGCGCAATGGAGAAGATTGGTTTTTTTGAAGAAGAGAAATTCAAGACTGCAGGGGAAGATTTTGATGCGTGGATTAAGCTAAAAAAAATTGGAGAAATTGCATATCCTGATGTAAAGATTTTGCATTATCATGAATATAGTTCAGGGAAAAATAAAAAAGATTATATTTTCAAAAACAGGTTCAAAAAAGAATTGCAGATAAGTAATGGCTTTGGAGCTTTAGTGAGAATTTATGGTCGAGAGATGCCAAACTGGTTTGTTGGGATAATAAAATCAATTCCAATCTTAGGGTGGCCAATTTTTTTAATTAAGTTCCCTTATAAAAAGTTAGGAGTAAAAAGTTTATTGTGGATTCCTATTTCATTGGTTGTGAATATAATTTATTGTCGAGGATTTTGGAAAGGGTTTTTTGAAGGGCGACAGAGTGTATAAGAAATTTCGGGCTTAAGAATTATTCTTATTGAAAACAATTTTCCTGTAATCCTTCATATCTTTTTTTCTTTTTCTTGATAAAATAGCTGTTTTTATTAGTTCAATTGAAAAAAGATGCTGCAACATATAAGGGATTTTATTTATTTTATCTAATTTATTATTTTTAAATATTTTAAGATATAATTTTTTTCTTAATATAAATCTGCTAAGGTTTCTCGGCAGAATTGGAATCCAACAGAAAAATTTAGAAATTGCAAGAATATCTTTGTTCGATATTCTTCTATGGACCATATCCATATAACTTACATTACCTTTAATGGTCTCAGAAATTTCCTCGTCAGTTACTAATCCATATTCTTTTCCAACATTGATTATCTCGGTATTTGGATAATATTGCAGGAAAAAAGATGAGATAAAACTAGGTTTAAGTCTAATATAAAATTCTATCCCTTTTTCATAGTCTTTAACTTTTTCAGAAGGCAAACCAAAGATATGGTCGATCTGCACCATTATTTTATACTTGTGGATAATCTTTATTGCTTTTTCAATTGCTTTATTAGAATCGTGTCTTTTGCAAATTTCCTTTCTTATTTTTTCTATAGGAGTTTGAACTCCTAATTGAATTCTAATGCACCCTCCTTTTTTTAATAATGAAACTATCTCCTCGTTAATTAAAAGAGGATGGGCAATAATCTTAAATGGAACGTTTATCTCTTTTTTATATCTTTTAAGAAATTCTTTCAACCATTTAGCATTGCTTGTAAAAGAATCATCAACAAAAAGAATCTGTTTATAATTTAAGTTTTTATTCATTATCTTAAGTTCCTCAATAACATTTTCAACACTTCTTCTTCTTAACCAAGACCCTTTATCTTTGTATAATTTTTTCATAAAATTATTAAAACAATAAGTGCAATGGAAAGGGCAACCTCGACTGGTCATGCAATGGTATACATCGCTAAGATAAGGTGCTTCTTTATGGAAAAGCATTCTATCTGGAAAAGGCAAACTATCTAAATCAGTAACAAGGGGTCTAATTGGATTTTTTATTATCTTTCCCCCCTTTTTTGTCCACATATTTTTAATTTTAGTATTCTTTGGATTATTAATTATTTCAAGAAGGGCAGCATCTCCTTCTCCTCTTACAATATAATCAACAAAATTATTGCTTATCACTTCTTCAGGACAAGAAGTCACATGAATCCCTCCAAAAATAATCGGGATAGAATATTCCTCTTTGATTATTTTTGCAGTTTTAGACGCCCAGGAATAGTCATCTGTAACAACTGAAAAACCAATAAAATCAGGATTAAATTCATTTATTCTTTTATATAATCTATCTTTAAAATTTTTTTCTTCTGGATATTCTAAAATAAGATCTGTTTTATGACCATGCTTCTTAAGCACTGCGGAAAGGTATTCTATACCCAATGATTCATTTTCTATTCCGAGATAAACAAATAGGATCTTTTTTGGTTTAATTGCCATAAAACTCGGGAATAGTTTACTCCTTATAAAGATTTAGGGATTCTAAGTATTCTGTACAAAATTTATTGTGATTGTTCTGAATCTATTGAATAAGTTGGTTCAGGCCAGATGTAATCTTTGACAGTTATATTGTCAATTCTTTGAGCAGTTATTTGATAATGGGCATAAGAGTAAAAACCATTCCATTTTACAGAAGTTGAATCAATATTTGAACCTAAAAGACTTTCATCTTCATAAGAATCATAAAAAATAGAATTGCCATAGGTATCCTGAATTAAATCAACACTCAATCTCACAGCATAATCCTGCAAATTTGAGACCAATTCAGAATTGTTATTGTAACCCAATCTATAATTTGTGCCATCTTTGGTTTTTACAAGCCAATAATTATCATAAGTATTGTTCCCGCTAGTTTCTTTTGTTATCTTCATAAATGTATCTCGTTTAGTGGCATATTCCCCGCTTCCAATATAAACTAAATCATAATAATTTCCATTAAAGTATAAAAAATATTTATCATCACCAGTATAACTAAAACTATCTTCAACATTACGGCCAATATATGTTTGTGCAAACGCCCCGACCGACTCGAGCGATATCATGAAACATTTGAGGGGTCTAAGGCTTTTGCTTTGACAAACCATAGTGCAAAAATTCCGCCAAGAACAAAAACTGTTTGCATTGAAGGTTTTTCAAATTCCATCCTACTAATTTTAAGAGATTATCATTCTTAATTCTTTCTAAAAAATATGGTGACTACGTTACGTCCACCAAAAAGAAATATTTATAAATAAGGTAGACGTATAAAACTCATGGTGTATACAGAGATTAAAGAAAAGAATAAAAGAAAATATTATTACAGAGTAAAATCTGTAAAGGTAAATGGAAAGGTCACAAAAGAAAGAATTTATCTGGGAATCAATTTGAATAAAAAAGAACTTGCAAATAAAGAAAAAGAAGCAGATAAAAAACTAAGTATTTTTGATGTTGCCCTCACTCCAAATGAAGAAAAATTCTTAGGAGAACTTAAAGTAAATTTTGCAAAAGAACCAAAAGAGAACTTTCAAAATCGTTACGAGGCTTTTGCTTCTTTATTTACTCATGACTCTACAGGTATAGAGGGCAATACACTTACATTTGATGAAACATCCCACCTTCTTTTTGAAGGAATTGTTCCAAAACAAAAATCATTAAGAGAAATTCATGAAGTTTTAAATCATAAAAAAGCATTTGATTTTATGCTTAATTACAAAGGAGATATAACCAAAGAATTTATTCTTAGACTGCATATGTTTATTGTCGCGAATACTTTAAGAGAAGACTTGGTTTCTCAAACTGGAAGATATAGAACTGTTCAGGTTTTTGTCGGAAGGAGCATTCCTCCAAAACCTCATGAAGTTCCAAAACAAATGGCTACCTTATTAAGATGGTATTCTACAAACAAAAAGAAAATCCATCCTTTAGTTTTAGCTTCGCATTTTCATACTGAATTTGAAAGAGTTCATCCTTTTGTCGACGGTAATGGCAGAGTCGGAAGACTCTTAATGAATTTTATTTTGTATAAAAATAAATCCCCTATGGTAAACATTCCTAAGAAGAATAAATTTAGATATTATGAAGTTCTACAAGATGCCCAATACAGAGGAAATTTAAGAGGATTTGTTAAATTTTTATTAGATATTTTAAAGAAAGAAGAGTTGAGGTTTTAATTAAGTTAAAAATCCCAAACGTTTCACAATGTGCTAACACCCAGCCTGAACCTAAAAATGTCTGAGGGTCTTTTAATTTTTGATGATTATAAAAAATTTGAACATTTGGTTTTAATCCATTAACCCCCTCGGGAATTTCAAGAGGATAAGAATAAGAAGCAGAGCCACCGAAGAGAGAAACTGAAAAATCATGTGATAATTCAATTTTATCCTGAGCAACAAGTGCTTTTTGCCGATAAATTAATAACGGCGCATCAGTGGCAGAAACAATGGAGAAGATAAAAATAAATAGGATGAAGATTAAAATTATATTTGCCCCTTTTTTATCCATAAGATTTATTTGGAAAAAAGGTTTTATATATCTTTACAAAATTGAACTATGTTTCACAAAATATCAAGATTAATTCTAAAAAAAGTCTAAAGTGTCTTCAGTAAACCTGAAAAAGCATTTCTGTCTAAGAATTTAAATTACTTCTTCATACACAGAAAACTCATGTGATGGCCCCCAAAACCAAGAGCATGAAGGGGTTTGTCTAGAACTTCTAAAACCCCCCCGAGAATTTTATGTTTTCCTGCTCTAAAGGGGGGAAGAGAAAACTCAATTATTTCAAAATTATTTTTTTTAAGAAGATTGGAGAAATATTTTTTTGTAAAAGATTTTTCATATCCGCATTTCCACAGACCAAAAAATTGCTGGATTTTTTTAGTGATTGTAAAGACAGAGATTTTTTGGGGAACATGAATTATTAAATATCCTTTATTTTTTAAAACTCTTGAAATTTCAGCAATTGCCAATTTTGTTTCAGGGACATGCTCAACAATTCCTGCAGAGATGACTATATCAAATTCAGATTTCTCAAATGGCATTTTTCTTATATCTCCCTCTATAAAATTTATTTTATAATTTAATTTTTCTGCATTTTTTCTTGCAGCGCGAATTAATTCCTTTGAAAAATCAAGACCAGTTACATTTTTGAATCCCAGCTTGTATGCAGTTAGAGGGTATTGGCCAATTCCGCAACCCTGATCAAGAATCTTGTCTTTTTTCATTGCAACTTTTAATAAAAATCTTATGTTGCTGTTGCCTGAGAAATCTTTTTTTGAGTCAAAATCATTTAGAAAAGAATCATTCCATTCATGAACATAACCTGACCATATTTTTTTATTATCCATTATTAAATAGTGAGGAAAAACTATATAAATTTATTTCTATAAAAGAAAATATGCTGCGAGTTGTTCTTGTTGTTGATTGCGAGAGATTTATTTCATTTAAACAGAAAAACCCCAGATGGAATGGGTTTGAAAAATTAAAGGGAAAAATAAATAATCTAATTAAAAATTTTAGATACAATAGATTTGGTTTTGAAGTTGTCTATAAAACTTTAGTTAGAGAAGAATTTCCAACGACCTTAATGATTGTGGGAAGATTGTTTAAGCCGATAAAAGGCGCAGAATTTATTGAATGTGGTTATCATTCATTGAACCATCTTCCATTAACATTGCTTGACGATGAAAAATTAAAAAAACAAATTGAAAATAAGTTTAAATTAAGGTCATTTAATGCTCCAATGTGGATGATTGAAGATGTAAAAAATCCAAAAAGAATTTTCAAATTATTAAAAAAAGAAAAGTATTCTCATTGTGTTTATCGGGGGGAAAATAATGCGATTAAACATTTTCATAAAAACTCTGTAGGGAAACCGTTAAAAAAAGAGGGGATAACCTGCGTAAATGTTTCAAATTGGTTTGAAGGAAATTCGAATAAAAGGGAAATTGAGAAAATAAAAAAAGAAATTTTGAATAATCTGGAAAGTGATAAGGTTTATTTATTGTCAAGTCATGACTTTACTCATAAGAATAATAAAAATTTGTTAGAGGTTATTCATTTTCTGAAAAAGTTAGAAAAAGAGGGAAAAATTAAAATAATGAGGCTTAAGGAGGTAAAATGAAATGGAAAGGCTTTCGCGATGTTCAGGCAACAATTGAAATTGATTTAAAAGGAAAAAGTGAAAAAGAACTTTGGAATTCAATTGATAAAGATGCGAAATGGGGCGTTAAAAAAGCAGAGAAATCCAGATTAAAAATTGAAATTAAAGAGGATGAAAAATCCTGGGGGAAATTTTATGAGATTTACAAAGAGACATGCAAATATGGAAAGATTGTTCCGATTCCGATTGAAGAATGTAAAGAGGGAAAACTTTTTGCATGTTTTCTCGAGGACAAATTAATTGCAGGAGCAGTTATAAAAGTTAAGAAAAATAAAATTATACTTTTTTTAAATGCCTCAATTCATAAATTTTTGAAATATCAGCCAAATAATCTTTTATATTGGTCGATAATAAAATGGGGGGGGGAAAATGATTTTGAAACTTTTGATCTTGGAGGATATCAACTTAATACCAGAAAAGACGATAAACTTTATCATATTAACAAATTTAAATTAAGGTGGGGAGGGAAAATAAAAAAATATCCTGTTTATTCTTATAATCCAATTTACATTATTGGAAGAAAAATTATAAGAAATTTTGGTTTTATAAAAAAACTGAGGGATAATATAAAAGTTTGGAAAAATAGAAAAAAATTTTAAAGTTCCTTAACTAGTTTATCAATCTCTTTTTGCATTTTTTCAAGAGAAAATTTTTTTGAATCTTCTATTGCCTGTTTACTCATTTTTATTCTCAATTCTTCATTATCTAAAAGCAGGTTTAATTTTTTTAAAGCTTCTTCTTTATTTTCAAACAAAAATCCATTTTTTCCATTAACAATACTCTCTTTATACCCTCCTTTGTTTACTGCTAAAGGGATGCAACTATGAGCCATTGCTTCAACTACAGTCATTCCGAAATTTTCAACAGAAGTGGGGTCTTTATTTTCATC
The DNA here is from genome assembly GCA_050124795.1 of Candidatus Pacearchaeota archaeon. Lineage (GTDB taxonomy): Archaea > Nanobdellota > Nanobdellia > Pacearchaeales > GW2011-AR1 > JASFEO01. The sequence continues at coordinate 29,459 of JASFEO010000007.1, read as the reverse complement.
AATATTTAAACCTTTTGCAGAAATGAGAACCTTTGATTTAGAATATAATTCTGAAAGTTGTTCTGTGTTAAGATTTTTTTTGATTTCAATTGGATAATCTTTAATCAATTTTTTTAATTCATTATAATAATCAAGCGAATCATCATTTACTGCCCCAACAATTATTGCATTATAATTTTTTTTAGAAGAATCATAAAATTTCTTAAAGAGTTCAATAAAAAATTCATAATTTTTGTCAGAAGTTAATCTTCCAACAGTAATTATTAAGTTCTTTTTTTTAAATAAAACTTTTTTTGGTAACTCAACAAAAGGATAAATAATTTTTGCATCAACATCCCATTCTTTTTTTAACCATTTTTTTGTTAAAAAAGAGTTGCAATAAATTTTGTATTTTTTTGAAAAATTTCCATAAAATTTTCTTAAAAGGCATAGAAAAGTTAATTTAACAAGATCTGAAAAATTTTTTGGTGAGCGATACCAAAGACGTTCAAAGAAATGACAATACATTATATTTTTTTTAGCCAAAGGTTTTATTGCTTCTTGGCCATCAGCATTAAAAAATAAGTCATAGTTTTTGGAAAGTTCTGATACTCTCTTAGATAAAAAGAGCTTCATCAAAGAAGAGTGTATTTTTTTATTATCAGTTAAATAAGAAAAATTTATTTTTGAAAGATTTACTTTGTAAAGGCCCTCAAGAGTTTTTTTATTTAAAGGATATAATGTTAATACATCTACATTATTTTTTTTTGCAAGATGTTCCATTATTTTGCAATTTACTTTTTGCCCCCCTCCAATAATGTGCAAACTCCAATCATAAAACAGAATCTTCATTTAAAATTAAAACCAACAATCTTTATAAACAATGTGTTTTGTCATAAACCATGAAAAAATTCGTTTCAAAAAAAATTCTATTAATAAACCCGCGCAGAGAAACTTGCTATGTGAATACTCCCCAGATGGGGCTTGCAATATTGGCTGCAATCTTAAAAAAAAAGGGGCATAAAGTTTTAGTCGTAGATTACCAATTGATTCATAAGGCTCCGCAAGTTACACATTTTATGAAAAAATTTTCTCCAGATGCAATTGGTCTGAGCATGATTACTGCTAATACAAAAGAATCAAAAGAGATTATAGAACAGATAAGAAGCTTAAACAAAAAAATTCCTCTTGTTGTTGGAGGACCCCATGCTAGTCTTTATCCAGAAGACTTAGAAAATAATCTTGATATTGATTATATTGTAAGGGGAGAAGCAGAAGACATAGTGAATTCGATTTTTGAGAATTCCAAAAGAGAAATAAAGCCAAAGATTATTCAATCAGATAAAATAGTGGATATAACCAAAATTCCTTATCCTGACTACCGCTCTTTTTATGGAAAAGAGAAGATAAGAGGTTATCCAATAATGACTTCAAGAGGGTGTCCTTACAACTGCAGCTTTTGTCCTGTTGCATATGTTAGTCAAAAAAAATGGAGAGCAAGAGACCAAGAAGATTGCATAAAAGAACTAGAAGAGGCAAAAAAAAATCTAAATCCAAATCTGCACATTCTAATCCAAGATGATAATGCATTGGTAATAAAGGACAGATTCTATAAATTTCTGGAACTTTATTCTAAAAGAAAAATTGGGATGAGGCTCTCAGTACTAAACGTTAGAGGAGATGACGTAACAGAAAAATTAGTTGTTTTGCTAAAAAGAACTGGTAGTGAGTCAATGGGAGTTGCAGTTGAGTCTGCAAATCCAGAGGTGTTTAAACTGGTAAACAAAGGGGAAACATTAAAAGATATTGAAAATGCAATCACACTCTTAAAAAAGCATGACATGCTTGGCAACCTCTCTTTTGTTATAGGTCTTCCAAAAGATAATCTTGAAGGAATTAAAAAAACAATAGAATTTGTAAAAAAGCATGACCCCCCAGGTGTTTTTTGGAACATGGCAATCCCCTATAAGAATACCCCCATGAGACATTGGTTTATGAAAAATAATGGAGTTTTTTATAATGAGATTGGCAAAACAAGCCAAAGGGATAATGATTTTATTTGTGAAGAACCAACTGTTGAGACAAAAGATTTTACAAAATGGGAAAGAAAAAAAGCCCACTATATGTGCCTTTTTCAGACAACAGATGAGAAATTAAAATTGAGAAGATTGCCAGAAATATTTAATGAAGCAAAAAAGTATGATGAACTTAAGGATTTTTTTGAGTGGCTACCGAGGGGAATTTTAAAATCGATAAAAGGAGAATTAGAGTTAGCTGGAAAGTTTATTGCATACTCAAAGAGGGAGGGATTTAATGAAGCTATTAAAAGGGGGTTGTTCTTGGTTAGAGGGAAATGAAATTAAGTATAATAGTTCCAGCATATAATGAAGAAAAAAGAATTGAAAAATTTGCAAAAGATTTAATTGAATTTGCAAATGAAAAATTAGAAGATTACGAAATAATTTTTGTTGATGACGGAAGTCAGGATAAAACCCTGAAAAAATTAGAAGATATAAGGAAAATTTCATCAATAGCCGAAAAAATCAGGATTATAACTTATCAAAAAAACCGCGGAAAAGGTTATGCAGTAAGAAAAGGGGTTCTTGAAGCAGGAGGGGATAACATACTTTTTATTGACGCTGATGGTTCAATTTCTCCAAAAGAAATTCCAAGAATGACCAAAAGATTAGAGAGATTTGATATTGTTATTGGGAACAGAAGTTCTAAGGATTCTAAAATAGAACAGCCCCCTTTAAGAGTTTTGACAGGAACTATTTTTAGCATCTTAGCAAATGTTGTTTTTCCTATTGGGATAAAGGATACTGTATGCGGATTTAAGGGATTCAAAAAAAATGTTGCCAAAGATTTATTTAAAGATTTAAAATCAACAGGGTGGGTGTTTGATGTAGAATTACTTTATAAAGCAAAGAAAAAAAAGAACAGCATCTATAAATTGCCGCTTGCATGGGAACATAAAGAAGGAACCCGAATGAAATTGCACACTCCTATTTTGATGATTGCAGAATTAGTAAGATTAAAGAGGAAAATGATTAAAGAAAAAAATATTTTTAACACACAAATCTTTAAAAGTAGTATAAATTTAAAAAATTTATGAATATATTAATTACAGGAAGTGATGGTTTTATAGGGAATAACCTTGTTGGGAAATTGAAATCTTCTGAAAACACTGTTATCGGATTTGGCAGAGGAACGAAATTAATGAAAATGCCGAATCAACCAGATAAATTTGTTAAAGGTTCTATTTTAGATTATAATCTTTTGAGAGAGGTAATTGCAGATGAGCAAATAGATGAAATTTACCACCTCGCTGCAAAGGCAATTGTCAGGACATGTGCAAATGACCCTTATTCTGCATTTAATGTTAATGTAATGGGAACTGCCAATCTTCTTGAAGCTGTGAGGGTTTCAGGACCAACAGTCAAAAGTGTTACAATTTCTACAAGTGACAAGGCATTTGGGCATTCTCCCCCCCCGTATACAGAAACAACTCCATTAAATCCGAAATACACTTATGAAACTTCAAAAGCATGTCAGCAAATTCTTGCACAATCTTATTTTTTTAATCAAAATGTCCCCACTAAAATTGTTGCATGTTCAAACCTCTATGGTCCCGGAGACCCAAATATGACAAGAATAATACCAAACACAATCACGCGTTTAGCAAAAGGAAAACCTGCTTTATTAAATGAAGGAGTTGCTGATTTTGTAAGAGAATTTGTTTATGTTGATGATGCAACAGATGCTTTTGTTACAGTATCGAGAAAAGGTTCTCCAGGAGAAGTCTATTGCTGCGGAGGAACAGAGCATCTTAAAATGGGAAGTTTAATAGAAAAGATTTGCAATATGATGGGAAAAAATCCAAAAGAGAATATACAGATATTCAAGACCCCGCCCCAGTTTAAGGAAATTGAAACTCAATGGATTGATTCCACTAAATTAAGGTCGCTTGGATGGGAACCGAAATATTCGCTTGATAAAGGGCTTGCAAAAACAATTGAATGGTATAAAGATTTATGCAAAAATGAAGAAAAAAATTGTTTTACTACAGCCTAAAACAGGTGAATGGGATTTCGCAGGGGCGAGACCTCCGGATTCTCTTTTAGCAATAGCTGCATTGCCTTATAAAAAAGGTTATGAAGTTAAAATTATTGACCAAAGAATTGAAAGAAACTGGAAAGAAATTTTGAAAAAAGAACTTAAGGGCGCGCTGCTCTTTGGGACTACTTCAATGACCGGTCCGCAAATAAGATATGCATTGCAAGCAAGCAGATTCGTGAAGGAAAATTCTAAAGTCCCGGTTGTATGGGGGGGTGTTCATGCATCTTTACTGCCTGAACAAACTATTGAAAACAAGTATATTGACGTAGTTGTTAAGGGGGAAGCAGATTTTGCATTTTTTGAATTGATCCAGGCAATTGAAAACAAAAAGAACTTGGATAAAGTCAAAGGAATATATTATAAGGATAAAGGAAAAATTAAAAAAACTGAAGAAAGAGAATTGATAAAAGATTTGGATGTGCTTGAAGATTATCCTTATGAATTAATTAAGATAGAGAATTATTATGGATTTAATATTGGGCATGGAAAAAGTATAACTCTTATGACTTCAAGAGGCTGCCCCTATAGATGCGCTTTTTGTTATAACACGGTTTATTATAAAAATAGGTGGAGAGGAATGTCTGCAAAAAAGACTCTGCATTTAATTGAGAATGCTCTTACAAAATTAGGTGTGAAGAGCATCTATTTTCAGGATGACAATTTTTCTGCCAATGTAAAAAGATTTGAAGAAATTATCGACGGAATTTTAGAGAAAGGATGGAAATTTTCATGGGGGCTACTCGGAACACGAATTGATACTCTTAAAAGAATGCCAGATGAATTATTAGAAAAAGCTGTTAAAGCAGGATGCATTGATATTGATGTAGGGATTGAGTCTGGCTCTGATAGAATCTTAAAATTAATTTCAAAAGATGTTAAAATAAATGAAGTCATTGAAGTTAATAAAAGACTTGCTAAATTTTTTCATAAAACAAAGTATACTTTCATTATGGGAATTCCAACAGAAACTGAAAAAGAACTCTTAAAGACTGTGCGATTTTCAATTAAACTGAGCAAGGATAATCCAAATCTTCTTCCGTTGTTTTTGATTTATTGCCCGTATCCCGGAACAAAGCTTTATGAAGTTGCAATAAAAAACGGGTTTTATGAACCAAAGAATCTTGAGGAATGGGCGAATATAAATTATGAAACTGCTTATCTTCATTCACCCTGGCTTGGCAAGAAAAGAATTAAAATGTTAAGAAACTTTGAATTCGCAAGTTTATTTGCAAGCAAAAATAATGATTACAAGATAAATTCAAAATTATTCAAAGTTTTAGCAGATATTTATCGCCCGTTTGCAAAATTGAGATTTGAAAAAAATATTTATCAATTTCCAATTGACAGAATCTTAGCAAGAGAATTGTCTTCGAGGATTGGATAAAATGGAGAAAAGAATTAATAAAAAATATTTTGTTATAACTTCAGTTTTGTTTATTTTTTTTGTCTTGTTAAATATTTTTATTTCTCATTCAACGCTTGAGAGGGGGGATAATTATTATAATATTTTAGGCTCCGTGGGGTTAATAGAAAACCATTTAGAACCAATTGGAGATTATGATCTTTTTCAACACAGAAGTGATGTGACCTTGAATCATCCCCCATTTATTTTTTATTTTTGGGCATTAATTCTTTTCGTCTTCAAAACACCAATTGCATTAAATACTTTAGGAATGGTTTTTATCTTATTGTCTGGATTTTTAATAATTAAAGTATTAAAACTCATTAACAAAGATATTTCTGATAAAACACTTATTATTTCATATGTCTTATTTTTATTTGTTCCTTTAATAATGCAAGGGTCTTATCTAATTGACCTGGATAACATCCTTCCATTTACAATGCTTCTCTTTACTTATTTTTATCTTAAAAATTCAAATAGGATTTTTATTAATTCATTATTTTTTATGCTTATCTGGATAACTAAAATCCAAGGTGTTCCGATTATTGCCTCAGCTTTATTTTTGTATTTGATTTTTACAAAAAAACCCAAGAAAGATTTTTTTAACGGATTGCTGATAATCTCCGTTGGTTCAGCATTATTTTTTATTTTAGTTTATTTATATGCAAATTTCTTTAATGTTGATTTTGCAAGAATGTTCACCCATAGTTCAATAATTGGAACAATTTTAAAACAGTTATCCAACCCTTCTAAAGCAATTTTAACTTCAGTATGGTCAATGAAACAATTAATTTTCTGGATTCTTCCGAGCATGTTTGTCCTATATTTGATTGGAATTTTTAATTATGTTAAGAGGAAGGAATGGAAAACAAATGAGAAATTAATGCTTCCTATTTTAGTTAGTGTTATGACGCTGTTTGAACTTGTTCCAATCGGAACTTATGGATGGAATTTTCCAAAATATTATCTTGAGTTTATTCCGTTCATGATTCTAACAATTTCACCAATAATAGAAAAAATAAAATTTAGTAAGAAAGATTTTTTAAAGATTGCAATTCTTTTACTTATCTCAATTAATTATTTTTTATTAGTCGCAGACCCTTATATCCCCGAGGTAAATGAAGCATTTACTCAAAAAAATTATTTTGACCTTGCAATGAAAGTTATTATTAATTTTGATATCTTAATTATTCCGTTGATTTTGAGTTTTATTTTTTATAAGGGGTGGAAGAGTGACAAGAATAAACTCATTAAGATTTTGATTATTGCAAGTTTTGTTAGTTTCTTATCAATAGGGATTATGCAAATAACAAAACCTTATTCAACAAATAATCTTTACGGAGACTCGCATGAAGATTTGACAAACACTCTAAATTATTTAAGAGAGAACGCAAATTCAGAAGACAAACTTTTTTTATTTCCTCATGTTGGATATTATTTTGGAAATAGTGATAATACAAATTGGTATAATTCAATGCTTTGTTATAATTCTGAGGATTGCATAAAAAATGTGACACAAAATCAAGAAGTTAAATTTATGCAGTTTTATCCAAAAGACTTAAAGAGACTCGACGGCAAAGTAAAAGAAATAGTTGAAGAAGAATTTAAATATGATGTGCAATTTGGAGATTATGTAATTTATAAAAGAATTGAAAATTTATCCAAATCTTTTTAAAGAATTTACAAATTTTATTAAAATGAATATTTTACTTATCTATTCAACTGATGAAGTGCAATCAACAGAAAAGCCCTTGAGAACTCCTGAACAAATGCACTTTGGAATTTCATATATTTCTTCATTTTTGAAAAAAAAAGGTCATAGAACAAAGTTATGTGTTTTAAGCAGAGTTTTTGAGGACAAAAATAAAGAGATTGTTGATAAGATAATGAAAAAATTTAAACCAAATTTAATTGGATTTACTTCGGTAAGCACACAATATCCATTTATTGCAGAGATTGCAAAATACATTAAGAAGAGCCATCCAGAGATTTTCTTAGTAATTGGTGGGTCGCATGTTTCTATTAATCCTGAAAAAATTTTAAAAGAAGGCTTTGATGCACTTTGTATTGGCGAAGGAGAAGAACCAATTCAAGAATTAGTAAATCAACTTGAAAAAAAGAGGTTTCCCTTGAAAATAAAAAATCTCTGGATAAAAAATAAGGGTGGAAAAATAGAAAAAAATCCTACAAGAGATTTTATCAAAAACTTGGATTCATTGCCTTTTCCAGATAGAGAAATTTGGGAAGAATGGACAGAGAATCAAAAATTTTCAAGAAATCCTGTTTTGCTTGGAAGGGGTTGCCCATTTCAATGCGCTTATTGTTGCAATCATGTTTTCAGGAAATTGGCTTCAGGAACTTATGTAAGAATGAGATCTGCAAAGAGTATTATTAAGGAAATAAAAGAAATAAGAAAAAATAACCCTCATGAAAAAGAAATTTATTTAGAAGTTGAAAATTTTGGAGTTGACCAAAGATGGGCAATTGAACTTTGCAAAGAAATTGAAAAGATGAACAAAGATTTTGATGGACCTCTTTCATTTGGAGTAAATTTAAGAGTCACCCCAAAAACGGATTTTACAAATCTTTTTATTGCATGCAAAAAAGCAAATTTCAGGTTTATCAACATTGGTCTTGAATCAGGAAGTGAAAGAGTTCGCTCCAAAATCTTAAAAAGGCATTATGCAAATGAAGATATTATCAATGCTGTAAAACTTGCAAGAAAATATGGTCTTCAAGTTGCACTTTTTAATTTGATTGGGCTTCCAGGAGAAACCTTTGAGGATTTCAAAGAGACCCTTGAAGTCAACAGAAAGGTTCTTCCAGACTGGCATTTTACTTCAATTTTTTTTCCTTATCCAGGAACAGATCTTTACAAATTATGTGAAAAAGAAGGTTTACTTAAAGAACCTCTTGACACAAAAATGGAGAGGGCAAAAGCAACACTTGATCTTCCAGGTTTTAGCAGAAAACAAATACAGAAAAATTATATATGGTTTGATTATAATGTATACAAAGGAAAAAAACCTCTTTTAGGATTACTTGTAAAAACAATGCTTACAAAAATAAGATCAAGTCAGAATCTGAATTATTATTATAGAAAAACAGCAAGTTTGAAATTATTTGCAAAAGTCAAGGATTTTCTCAAGAAGAGTTCAGGAATATAAAATGAAAAAAGTAATGATAATAAAAAAGGAGAACATATTCCCAGAATGGAAAGCTTTCAAGAAAATAAACAAATCTATCTGGAAGATAATCTTAAACAAAATAATTAAAATTTCAAAAGAAGAAAATTTGCTCATAATTGCAGATGCAGAAACAAAATTGGAACTTAACCTCCATGGAGTCCTTGCAAAAAGTTTTGGGGATTATATTTTTGAATATACTAATACATACAAAATTGCAAATGATTTTGCAAAGAAGATTATAAAAAACCTCTCAATCGGAGAAAAAGGTTTCTTAGGGGAAGAAGAATTTTCATACACATTAATAGATTATTTTGAAAATTTAATTTTACTTGAAAATATAAAAAAAACTGAAAATCCAAAAGGAGTTTATTTCCTAGATTCAAAGTTTGGAAATTTTGTGAATTTGATATTTAATAAAGATTCAAAAAAGATTATTAGTATTAAAGGCATGCAGAACTTTATTGAAAGATTTGTTAAAAATTTTGAATTTGCTGCAAGGTTTTATGATCTCCCCTTGATAAAAAGAATAGAATTTGTAAAAACAGGAAACCTATTAAAAGAAAAAAAGAAAAAAAGAATATTAATTCTTGGGTTTGATGAACTGTATTATTCACGTATAGAAAATTTAGTCAAGGAGATAATAAAACAAAGAAGGGAGGAATGCATAGTTCTTGCAACAAATAAAGATATGCAAGAAAAATTAAGAAATAAGAGGATAAATTTTGTATCTTTTGGAGATTATCTAGAAAAAGAAGATTTAGGTGAGGTAAAGAAATTTTCAAAAGAATTTACTAGAAAATTTAACAAAAAGGATTTTCCTAAAGAAACATTTTTCTACAAAAAATATGATTTATCAGAAATTATAAAAAAAGATTTGTTATACTTTCTAAAAAAAAGACTTCCTTGGATTGCCCTATATGAAAGGTGCTATGACAATTTGTACAAAAAAGAGAGAATAGATTACGTTGTAGGCATGGATGATGTTATTCCAGTAACAAGAACTGCAGTTGTTTCTGGCAAAAAAAATAGAGTAAAAACACTTCTTTTTCAAAACGGGGTTTCTGAAGACCCATGCGGAAGAGGGTACATTCCATTAATAGCAGACAAAATAGCGGTCTGGGGAGAAGAAACAAAAAGATATCTTGAGAATTTTGGTGTTGCGGATGACAGAATAAGTATAACTGGAAATATGAGGCTTGTAAAACCAAAGATTGAAATCTCAAAAGAAGAACTTTATAAAAAACTTGGAATCCTTAATGAGACCTCTTTAATAATTGTGGCAACTTCTGAATTTGGGGGGTTTTTTGGAGAAAAAGAAAAAGAACAATTTTTGAGAGCATGTATTGAAACTGCAAAGAGGATTCCTGAGAAGACATTTATTCTTAAAATTCATCCAAGAGAGAAGCCAACACTCCATTATTCGCTTTTAAAAGAGATTGATGCAAAAAACGTTAGAATTGTTTATGATCTAAACATTTCAGATTTAATTAATTATTCTGAGGGCCTAATAGCAATCTTTTCTACAACAATACTTGATTCAATGTTTTTAGGAAAAAATTCAATTAGTGTTAATCTTTTGAACAGACCGGAAATTGTTCCTTACACAAAATACAATTCAGTGGTTTCTGTAAAAAATAAAAAAGATTTAAAAAAAGCGATTCTTTCATTAAAAAATAAAGACTTAAAAAAAGGGATAAAAAATTTCCTTGGCGCTTATTGCTACAAAACAGATGGTAATGAAAGCAAGAGAATTTTAGAGGTATTAAGAAAATTAAAATGAGTAAAAAGGAACAAGAAAGATATGATGAATTGTATAAACTTGAAGGATACTTTGGAAGCGAAGCATCACCTGGATTAAAAAGAACAAACCAATTGATAAATCTCGTGGGAGGAAAAATAAAGACAATTCTCGATGTTGGTTGTGGCTCCGGACATTCTGTTAGAGAATTTTTAAAAAAAGGTTATGGTTGCAAGGGAGTTGAGACTTCTGAATATTTAATAAAAAATCAGCTTAGAGATTTAGTAAAAAAAGGACTTGTCAAAAAAAACAGTGCAGACAATTTGGAGTTTGAAGATAAAAGTTTTGATATCACCTTTTGCACAGATGTTATGGAACATATCCCGATTAATGAAATTCCAAGAGCAATTAAAGAAATGTCAAGAGTTTCTAGGAGATATTTATTTTTCACAATTGAATACGGTCCAAGTGATTTTAAAGAAGGCGGAAAAGATTTGCATGTTACACAAAGAAACAGAAGATGGTGGATAAAAACAATTGAAAGATTTGGAGAAGTTAAATTAATCAAGCCAAGCAGTTTATGGAATTACGTAATAACCCTGAAAACATTAAGATTTAAATTTATAAAAAAGCAAGATTATTTTTTATTTGAAAAGATAAAATGAACATCGTTGGAATAATCCCTGGAAGATATTCTTCTACAAGGTTCTCTGGGAAAGTCTTAGAAGAAATAAATGGAAAGCCAATGATATGGCATGTTTATAATCAGGCAAAGAAAAGCAAGCTTCTTACAAGAGTAATTATTGCTACAGATGAAAAAAAAGTTTTTGATATTGCAAAAAAATTAGGAATGGAGATTATAATGACTTCAAAAAAACACAAAACAGGAACAGATAGAATTTCTGAAGTTGCAAAAAAAATTGATGCAGAAATTATCGTTAATATCCAAGGAGATGAACCTTTAATTAATCCAAAAGATATTGACTTGGCAGTAAAACCAATGATAAAAGATTCAAGGATTGCCATGTCAACATTAAAAATTGAATTAAAAAATAAGGGGGATATAAAAGACAAAAACAATGTAAAGGTTGTCACAGATAAAGAAGGTTTTGCATTATATTTTTCAAGGTCAGAAATTCCTTTCAAAAGAAACGAGGGTAAAACTTACAAGCATATTGGGTTGTATTCTTATAGAAAAGATTTTTTATTAAAATTTTCAAAGATGGGACAGACAACATTGGAAAAGGCTGAATCACTTGAACAATTAAGAGCTCTTGAAAATGGTTTTAAGATAAAAGTAGTTGAAACAAAAAATGAATCAATTGGTGTTGACATTCCTGAAGACTTAGAAAGAGTTAGGGAGATTATGAAAAGAAATTAGGCGGTTGCAAAAGTTTTTTCTAAAAATCCCTTTGCATCCCTTCCAAACATCCATTCATTATATCTAAGACTTGATTTCAGGTGGTCAGAGGTGAGGTAAATCCCAGGAGAAAGATTTTTGTAACCAGGATTAAAATTCCCTCCTTTTTTCTCCAAAAAAACCATATTCTTTGGAACATTAAAATCTTTTGTTGAATATTGGTCTGAAGTTGGGTCAAACAAAGCAATTCCTTCTAACTTCTTTAATCTAAAGGGGAACCCAACATAAACGTGTTTTCTGTCATCTGTTCCAAAAAGCATTGTATAAAGATGCCCTCTTCTGAAAGCAGAAAAGGCTATGTTAATGCTTGAGGGATAACAGCACTCTTCTGGAAAGTCTTGTCCATGAGCGCCTTTTAATTTAATTTTATTTGCGATTAAGTAATGATAGTGCATAATTTTATGAAATTCTTTTAGTGTAAAAACAAACTCTTCTTCTGATTTAAATTCTTTTAATTGATATTTATTGTTTTCAGGAAGATTAAATACTATTGGCAGAAGTCCTGTTCTTGAGAGTGTGTCTCGTTCTGTAGAACAAAGCGCAAAAACATTTGAAACATTTGTTTCTCCAAAAGGGGTTTTATGAATTATTTCTTTCAAGGGTTCGTTCTTAGGAATAAAAGATTCAAATTCTCTGGTTATTCCCATCCAGTATTGGGCATCTCCTAAATTAAAGTTATTTGCAAATGCGGTCATGTAGAAGTAAGCAAATTGTAGTTTTTTAAATATTGCGTATAAAAGATTATCAATGCTTTTAATCACAGAAGATTTTAAAAAGAGTGATGTTGAGAGATTTATATGGCGAAAAAGAAAAAGTTAGTGACCTTAATTTCTCCTTATGGGTACGATGATTTAGGATTGAGACAAGTTCACGCCTTTCTAAAAAGCAAAAAGGTAGAGGTAAAACTTATATTCTTTAAAGACTGGATTCATTGGTATTCTTTTAGACAAATAATTTGTGGATTTAAAAAACCATTAGATAAGGAAATGGATGAATTGGTTGAACTTGTAAAGGGATCGGATTTAGTGGGAATCTCAGTTGTATCTACATTGTACAAGGTTGCAAAACAGATAACAGAAAAAATTCAGAAAGAATTGGGAACAAAAGTTATCTGGGGAGGTTCTCATGCAATAGTCAATCCTGAAGAGTGTATCAAAACTGCGGATTATGTTTGCATTGGAGAAGGAGAAAATACCCTGTATCAACTATCAAAAGGAGAACCTTTGAATAAAATAGAAAATCTTTGGTATAAAAGAAAGGGAAAAGTTGTAAAAAACAAAAGAGGTAAATTGGTTAATGTTGAAAAAATGCCCAATTTAGACTATTCTAATAAAGAGAAATATATAATTGACTTCACTTGTTCCAAACAAGAAAGAATGGATTACATTTCTGATGAAAGGTATAAAATTAACAATAAAGGTGTTGGGAATTTTGACCCCATGAACATAAATCCTCACCTAACATACATGACTTCAAGAGGGTGCCCATTTACCTGCGACTTTTGCAGCAACAATATATTCAGAAAACTTTACAAAGGCTGCGGACCTTTTCTTAGAAGAAAAAGTGTGAATAAAGTAATAGAGGAATTAAAAGAGATTATAAAATATAGGAAAAGAGTTGATGCAATAATCTTCCTTGATGATTTGTTTCTTACTGATATTGAATGGATAAAAAAATTTTCAAAAAGATATAGAAAAGAGATAAATCTCCCTTTTGTAGTTGAAGCTTTTCCAAATTCAATAAATGAAGAAAATATTTCTGCATTAAGTAAAGCAGGGTTGATTGGGGCGAGTGTAGGGATACAACATTGGAAGGGAGTAAGAGAAAATCTTTTTAATAGATTCACTCCAGATAAACAAATATTTAAGGCAGATAGAATCTTACATAAATATGGAGTAAAACCAAAGTATGATTTTGTGGTAGATATCCCTGGTGAAACAGAGAATGATAAAGAAGAATTATTAAACTTAATTTTAAAATTAAAAAGGCCTTTTGAATTGAATCTTTTTTCAGCGATTCATTTTCCAGGAACAGATTTAACAAAAAAACTTTTAGGTAGAGGCCTAATTAGTGAGAAAGATATCGAGGGAGAAGCAATGATTGGGGATGGATTTTCTGTTGATATAAAAGTTAAAGAAAAACGGGATTTATATAAGTCATTAATTCTCGTCTATACTCACCTTGGAATTAGACCTTCAATAATAAAAAAATTGTACAATAATAAAATAGACCCTTGGAGATTACTTTATTTAATTGATTTCTCTGAGAGAGTAAAATATTCTTTTTATGACTTATTAAAAATTTTTGAGCTTTATTACCCACTAAGAAAAATATATAGAAAAAAAAGATTAGAAAAAAAAGAATTGATTAGATGACAAGGAAAAAGATTTATAAACAATTATATATTTCACTTGTTATGAGGGGTGAAAAACTGCTTACAAATAAAATCTTTTTTATGATTTCACTTTTTTTAATCTTCGGAACTATTGCTGTTTATGGTTCAATTTCTCCAGGTTCAAGCATTCAAGTTGATAATTATTATACAGGGGGTGGAGAAGAAGGACAAGACTTTAGCATAACCTTGACTGATAAAAATGGACAAGATTATAATTTAACTTTTGAGAGTGGGTTGTTGGTTATTATAAAGGAAATTAATCCTTGGTCGGATTGGAATAAAAAAATGAGAATCAATATTACAGAAAATTCGGGAAGTTCAATTAATAATTACACAATTGATTTAATAATACCTTATAACTCAAGCATGAATGCAGATTATTCTGACTTAAGATTTCTTAATTGCTCTGAGAATTCAGAATATGGATATTGGATTTACTTTGCTAATTCAACAGAGGCAAGAGTTCATGTAAGAATTGAGGATAACCTAATACCAAGCAGTTCAGATAACTGCGTTTATGTTTATTATGGAAATCCTTCTGCAACCACAACACAAGATATTGCAAAAGCGCATATAGTTGGGGAAGATGGGAGTGACTTTAGTGAGTGGACTGAAGTTGATGACAACAATACAGTCACACTTAACACATCCTCAAAAAGAGTTGAGTTTGCAAATTTATGCAGAAATGGTGGCGGAGAAGCAGTTAGGAAAGAAACAGAAAGTTTATCAAATTTCTCAATGTCTGCAGTTTACAACATAACAAAGGATGATGCGGCAGTATACTTTGGATACGCAGATAACCACGCAGACATTTGGTCAGGAACTCCGAATATCCTTACAGGAGGGCAACATTCAACAAACAATGTTATTCGTGAAGTTACTTCGACATCGACTTATAATGATTCCTATATACTAACAGAAAATCAAACAGTTTATGTAGAACTGGATAAATTAGGAACAAATTTTAATGCCAGATATTATCTTGACCAAGCAAGACAGACTTTAGATGCAACACAATCGGTTATCGTAGGGGATGGAACAATCGGATTTAATGTGAGTTATATGCTAATTGGGTTTGATTCTTCTTCCCCTTCGAGTTGTACCTCCGGTTGGATTACTAATTACACAATTTCAAAATACATTTATCCTGAACCAACTTATTCAATAGGTTCAGAGGAATTAATCTAATTATCCTTAATGAATATATCAAACCTCAACAAAGCTTTTATACTAAAAAAAAGATTCTTGATTATGAAAAAAATTAAGTTGAAAGATTTTTATATTTCTAATTATTCTCCTGTTGTCCTAATTGCTGGTCCATGTGTTATTGAAAGTGAAGAACATGTTCTTTTTATGGCAAGAGAATTAAAAAAGATTGCAAATGAATTAAACATCAATTTAATTTTTAAGACTTCTTATGACAAGGCAAATAGAAGTTCGATTGATTCTTACAGAGGGCCAGGAGTTGATAAAGGAATTCAAATTTTTAAAAAAATAAAACATGAAACAGGTTTGCCAATCTTAACAGATGTTCATTCAATTGAAGAAGCAAAAGAGATTGCAGAGGTTGTTGATGTTATGCAGATTCCTGCGTTTTTATCTAGGCAGACTGATTTAATTGTTGAAGCAGCAAAAACAGGAAAAATAATAAATGTAAAAAAAGGGCAATTTTTAGCACCATGGGATGTTGAGAATATTATTGGAAAAATAAAAAATACAGGAAATGACAAAATAATGATTACTGAAAGAGGTGTTAGTTTTGGGTATAATAATTTAGTCTCTGATATGCGTTCACTTGTTATTATAAAGAGATTTGGCTATCCAGTTGTTTTTGATGGAACCCACTCTGTACAGTTGCCGGGGGGGAAAGGGGCAACTTCAGGAGGCCAGAGAGAATTTGTTGAACCATTAAGTCTGGCAGCAACATCAACAGGAATAGCATCATTATTTTTGGAAGTTCATGATAACCCTGATAAAGCATTATGCGACGGGCCGAATATGATAAAATTAAAAGACCTAAGAAACCTTTTAATAAAAGTTAAAAAAATAGACGAGATAATAAAAAATGATGGATGAAGGGAAAAAAATTTTACTGGAAATATCGGACTCATTAAGGGATTTGGCGACGGGGCTTGATGATAATTTTGTAAAGGCTGTTGAACTCATCTACAATTGCAGGGGAAAAGTTATAATCACAGGATTAGGAAAGTCCGGACTTATAGGAAAGAAGATTGCTGCGACATTTGCTTCCACTGGAACCCCTTCTTTTTTTATTCATTCGACTGAAGCCCTGCATGGAGATATTGGGATGATAAATAATGAAGATATTGTAATTGCTATTTCAAACAGCGGTAGCACTGCGGAAGTAGTCAATCTGATTCCTTTTTTAAAAAGAAAAGGAATTAAAGTTATTTCCATAACAAAGAATGAAATTTCAGAACTAGCAAAACTTTCAGATGTAATGTTAAGAATAGATCATAAAAAGGAAGCAGGAGAATTGGGTCTTGCTCCGACAACGTCAACAACGTTAACTTTATCGATGGGTGATGCACTTGCGATGTGCCTACTTAAAAAAAGAAATTTACGACCTGAAGAGTTTGCGCTTTTACATCCTGGAGGAAGTCTTGGCAAAAAACTTTCATTAAGAGTGGAGGATATAATGCATAAAGAAAAAGAAAACCCTTTGATAAATGAGAATTCACTAGTAAGGGATGCTATCCTTGAAATTAGTTCAAGGAGGATGGGCGCAGTTAATGTGATTGACTCAGAAGGAATTTTGGTAGGAATAATTACTGACGGAGACCTAAGAAGACTGCTGCCCAAATTAGATGAGAATATCTTCAACAAAAAAGTTTTTGAAATTATGACTAAGAACCCAATACACATCCATAAAGATAAACTGGGGACAGAAGCTCTTCATGTTATGGAAGACAGAGAAAGCCAGATCCCTGTTTTACCAGTTGTGGATAATCACAAAAGAGCAATAGGAATAATCAGAATACACGACCTTGTCAGAGCAGGAATTAACTAAATTTAAGATTTAATTTTTCTTTTAAACTTTTTAAAATCATAGTATCATTTCTGTCTAAGCATCCAGTAATAAAAATTAAAAGTACATAAGTCAGTATAAATAAAGATCCCAAGAGTGCCATTGATAAAAGATTTATTTCTACAATCTGTTTTAAAAAAATGAGTAAAAATAAGGGTACTAGGGAAACAAAAAAGATTTTAACCATTTTTCTTCTTAAAGGAATTATTTTTGTGAAATATCTTGACTGGAAAAACCAGGAGAAAGATAATAATACCCAAACAATTGTTGTTGAAATTGCAGCTCCATCAATACCCAATCTCGGAACCAAGAATATATTTAAGATAAGATTAAGGATAGTTGTGATTGCCAAATCAATTAAAAGCAATTTGGATCTCCCAGTCATCGCAAGAAGATTATTTGACAAATAAAAAAGGCTTGAGAAGAAATAGCCAATCGAGAGGATTCTCAGGGCGTTCCCTGCAATAAGATATTCAGAATCAAATAGAACATTGATTATCGCTCCCGGAAAAAGGATGAAAATAAATAATAATGGAAGATTAAAGATAAATATCCATTTTCCAACCTGTTTACTCAATTGCTTGACAGTTTCAATATTTCTGGATGCGAATTCCCTATTTATCAATGGAAAGAATAACTGGGTGAATAATTCGGGTACAAACATCATCAAGAGTACAATTGGGACTGCAGCATTGTAAAATCCCACTTGGGTTGCATCCTTAAAATAACCGATACAAAAAGAATCTATCCAATAAAACAGACTCGAGATTATTCCTGTAAACATCAGTGGAAGTGAGTACGATAAAAAGGACTTTCTTACTCTTAGCTTTTCATTTTTACTAATTTTATGCGAAGAAAAAATTTCTGGAAACTTTTTTTTACAAACAAATAACGAAACTACAAAAATTAAAAAAATTCCTAGAAAATGTGAAAAAATAACTGCATTAGAATTGAAGTAAAGGAAAATGAAGAATATTAAAAAAAAGACTTTAGCAATATTTTGGAGGATATTTATAATAAAAGAATATAAACCAATTTCTTCATATGCTCTTAAAATAGATATAAAAAAATTGCTAAATATCCAAAACGGAATCAAAATTGCAAATATCTTTAGAAAAATTTCTAGTGAAGGATTATGAAAGATATTCATTGAAATTAAAGAAGAAAAATAAAAAAGGAGGATTCCTGAAAAAATCCCAGAAAATAAAAGTATCTTCATTGAAAGCCCTGATACATAGCTAATTTTTCCTAATTCTTTTCCCCCCCGATAGTGAGGGAAATATCTTAAAATCCCGTCGACAATCCCAAAAGAGAAGATTGCAATAAACCATCCAACTACTACAAGCGCCAAAGAAAATAATCCATAAACCTCTGGACCAAATTGCCTTGCAATTAGAATTCTATATATGTAAGTTAATATCTTAGATAAAAATAAACCAATAAAAACTACAAAAGAGGATTTGACTAATAATTTTAATCCCTTGTTAATTTCATCCCCTTCATTAATCTTTGACATCATCAATAGACCCCAATTTTTTAAATTTGAAAAAATCATTTATTATCGAAAATTTGTCAAACCGATCGATCCAAAAAGATTCTGCAAAAAAATCCAAAAGTAGATGAAAAGAAAATCCAATGAAAATAAAGAAAAAATATTTTGAGAAAATTGTTAAGAAAAGCAAGATTACCAAAACCTCAATACCATGCAGAAAATAAAATCCGCAATAAATTTTATTTCTTTTTTGCCTTGGAAAAGAATGTATTATTTGCACATTTTTCATAAACCATTTGTGAGCATTTTTTAAACTGATATCTTTTTTCTTTATAACATAAAAAGAATAATGATCAAAATCAATTAAGACTGAGGACAAAAAAATAATTCCTGCTGAAACCAAACCAATTCTTGGAAAAAGAATAAAGCAGATTCCTGAGAATAAAATTCCGAGCATTACATGGTGTTTAATATACATTTAATTTAAAAAGAAAATTGGTTTTTAAGGCTTACTTAGGAAAATTTATTCTTCAAACTTTTTCACAATTTCTGCAAATGCAGGACGAGTAATTAAAACCCCAACGCTAATTCCGATTATTGTTGTGACTGCGAATCCTTTTAATAATCCTGCGCCTGCCCATAATAGGGGGAACAAAGAAACTAATGAAGTAAAGTATGCTCCTAAGATTATTGCAAATGCTCTTTTGATCCTCTGTTTTATGCTTAAGTGTGAACCCTGTTTTGTTTCATCAAGAACAACTATTAAATCGTCAAGACCAGTCCCGATTGTTGCCAGGATTCCCGCAATACTTGGCAAGTCCAGATTCCATTCAATGAATGAGGCAATTCCCAAAATGATTATTATTTCAGAAATACTTATTCCAATAATCGCAATTGAGGATTTTATTTTTCTGTAACGAATAAAAATAACAATTGATGCTGCTAGTAATGCTGCCAAGCCTGCTAATAAAATTGAGCGAACAAATTCCTCACCTAAAGTTGGAGAGATTGTATCAAGTTTAACTATTTCTAATTTAAATGGCAGGCTTCCTGTGATTAAAATAGTTTGCAGTTTTTTCATGTCAGCTTCTGCATTTTCTATTGCTTCGTCTCTGGTTGCACCTGTTCCTGAACCTGAAATTGAAATTTGGGTTGTGACTCTTCCTTTTAATCCTTCGCTGATAAGTAGACTCTGACCTTCAAGGAACATATCGTCAATATAAAAGTCAAGTTTTTCAGATAAATAATTCCCTTGAGGGGTTGAATTAACTGATAAATTTTTGGTTATTTCTGCGTGTCTTTTTGCAGCTTCTTCACTTAAGTAAACACTAAATCTAAAGTTTGAAACATATGTTCCGTCATTTGCCTGCACTGGATTTTCAATATAAGCTTCCTGACCGCTTCTGCCGACGGAAGTAATATCCCGCTCGCCTCCGATAAAGACTGTTTCATTTTTTATTTTTGCTTCAAACTTTCCCTGCTTTGAAATTAATTCTTCTAAGTCATCTGGTGTTGCTCCTGCGATTTCTATTAACATAAAATTATTCCCCTCTAAATCTGAAACAGGGCGGATTGATAAATCAGTTAAACCAAATTCATTAAGGCGATTAGAAGTTATGTCAACTAAGTCATTTAATTCTGATTGTGTTAAGTCCCTGCCTTCTGCCTTGACCAGCGCCCTTGCCCCGCCTGACAAATCAAGACCTGTTTTAATATTTGTTTTTGGAATTTCTGAGACTGTAATCTCAGGAGCAACTGAAGAAAATAAAATTATTTCTGATTCTTTTGTTGTTATAATTGTTTTTACATTTTCTTCGGTTAGATATTTATCTTTTAAGGCATTTGCATAGTCTTGGAGATTGTCTATTGTTTTTCCGTCGATAGAAACAATGATTTGTCCTTCTCTTAATCCGGAGTCAAATGCACTTGTGTTTGTTTTTACACTTGTGATCATTACTCCTTTTTCTAAAAAGTTTATTCCGTTTGATGACACAAAAATTGATAAAAGTGAAAAAGATAATACAATTATTAAAAGCCAAAGTTTCCAGCCGAGTTTCATTTTTTAATTCCTATGAGATTTAATTTCATTCTTTTTTCTCCACATGCCATTTTAATATTGATACGTTTGTTATCCATGTATTGAGAATGTCAAAACTTAAACCAATGACGAGGATTGTGAAAATTTGAGTGAGGACAAGTGAAAAAGATTTTACAATAAATAATGCAAAGAGGACAGCGAATAATGAAGTCAGGGTCATTGTCATTCCTGTTTTAAATGCTCCGAAGATTCTTTTATTCAATGTGTAGTTTTGCCTTTTTAAAATTCTTGTTGTCAGGAGAATATCTGTGTCAACTGAATAACCCACAAGCATAAGAAATGCAACTATTCCTGCGCTTGACATTTTAATTCCAAATAAATCCACGAGGGTAAGTGTCATTACAATATCTGCAAATGCTGAAATAATAACTGCAGTTGAAGGGACAAAATTTCTGAAAATTACAAAGACAACTATTGCCATGAATGCAAATGCAACTAAAATTGCAATCATTAATTGTTTGAAAAAACTTTCAGACAGGGATGAACCAGTAAATTCAAAACTTGAGTTTTCAGTTGTTAATTCATAATTTAGGTAATCTTCAAGAATTGTTTTGGAAGTTTCGCTGTCAGAACGAGTTTCAATTATTACTGCTTCTTGTTCTTTTGTGACAAAGTCATAAATTGTTCTGGTTGATAAGTCCTCGAGTTGAGAAGATAAATCAGTTTCAAGTTTTGAAGTGTCAATGGAGTCATAAATTGTTACTGTTGTTCCGCCTGTTAGGGTTATGTCTTTATAGAAAAAAGAATTATTTTGCGAGTAAAAATTAAATAGATAAAATAAGGAGATGATTAAAATTGCTGCAGGAATTAAAAGTAGTAATTTGTAATTTTTGTCATGCCAGTTTTTTTTGTTTTCCATTTTATTTTTGTTTTAGTATGTAAGTGATATTTGCAATTTGATCTTCGCCATTTAAAAAAAATTCTGTTTTTTTATCTGTTACTTCAAAATCTTTTGCTTGGTCTGAATCCTCTTCTGTAACTTTCACAATCTCACCAACAGAAAGAGGAATTCCTCCAATTAATTCTTTTGAATCTCCTTTCTCTCCTTCAAAAATTATTTTTGTGTTTTTCTTGATCATTCTCAAAATGCGCGGACTGGTTCTCGCGACCTCGCACGAAGGTTCTGTGCAGGCGATACTTCTACCACGAAGTCACTCGTCGAACCCTCGGGTTCTCATCCCCATGCGCGGACCGGGATTCGAACCCGGATCGTCTGCTTGGAAGGCAGAAAGTCTAGCCATTGACCTATCCACGCTTATTATAATATTTAGTGAAATCTGCTTTAATAAAGTTTATGATTTACGCGCTCGGTAGGATTATGCTTCTACCACGGAATTGCCCGACTTACGAAAATAAATTGTTCTTGAGTTTATGTAGGATTCAAATCAAACGCGCTCGGTAGGATTTGAACCTACGGCTTCTTCCTTAGGAGGGAAGCGCTCTATCCAGACTGAGCTACGAGCGCATTCAAACAATTTTTAAAGAGAATCTTCATTTAAAAAATATGCTGGTCAAGATTTTAGGTGGGATTGATTTAATTGCAGGAATAATTATGATGTTTAATAGATTGGTTAGTTTTCCAAATGAGGTTTTGATTTTTATTGGAATTGTTTTAATTGTTAAAGCGAGTTTTGGTTTGTTTAAGAATTTTGCAAGCGGGATTGATTTGTTTGCGGGAATTATTATTTTATTTTTAATATTTTTTTCAGTTCCAATTTGGATTAATATTATTGCAGGAGTTTTGTTGATTCAAAAAGGATTGATGAGTTTTATATAGAAAACCTGAATTAAGACCAATCACAATAAAATTTATAAATCAAAGGATTAAGAGAAAAACATGAAAGTAAAAACATTTATACAACTCGGAACTGGAGAAGAAGCCCTTAAGACTCTTGATGGGATGGTTAATGCATTAAATGCTAAGAAAATTTTTTCTGTAAAAGATAAAATTGAAAGAAGATCTATAGTAAGGGAAAGCTATTCTGATAAATATCAAGGTATGCTTGGAGAAGTTATTGATGTTCCACATACTATTCGCATAATTACATATGAAGATTAATGTCTCAAATTCACTCAAAATTCGTCTTTGACTAATTCAATAATTCTTTCAATACAATTATGATGTTCTGGTAAAGAGAAGTGGAAAATGCGGAAGAAAGGATTCGAACCTTCGCAGGCACTAAGCCACTGGAGCCTTAATCCAGCCCGTTTGTCCACTCCGGCACTTCCGCATGAAATACTTGAGAAATAAGTGTATAAAAAGTTTTATAAAGTCAAAATCTTGAATATTTTTAAGACAGCCATAGTAATTGGGCTACACCTGGTCTCTTTCCGAACCCAGAAGTTAAGTCAATTGCGTTGTTTGTTTTAGTGGCCGACAAGCTGCGAATCATCAATGCTGTCTTATTTTATTTTAATTAGATTTTTATAATCTAAATTATTTAATTAATTATGGTAAAAAAAATTTCAAAAAAAGAAGCTGTAGAAAAGATTGAGAAATTTTTTTCAGAGGAAAATTTTAAAAGTAAATCTTCTAAAGAAATTAAAAAAATAAAACGTTTTGCAATGAAGCATAATATTCCCTTGAGGGAAAAAAGAAAACTTTTTTGCAAAAATTGTCTTAGACCTTTTTTTAAATCAAGCATTAGAATAAAAAATGATTTTTTAACAATAACTTGTGAATATTGTAAAGAGGAAAATAAATGGAGGATAAGATAATAAAATTTTCTGAAGAAGATTTTTACTTTTAACTCTTTTTGAATTTTCCAACAAGTTCAATTAAATCTGTTTGTCCTAAGAATACTGATCTGCAGCAGAATCTTTCAAGTCCGAGAGAGTCCATTACTTTTTTTGGGTTTTCGCCTTCGCTAACTCGTTTTTTGAATTCTTCCCACAAGTGACCAATTGGCTTTCCGCATGAAAAACAACGAACAGGGATTATCATGATAATAACTCATTATTTTAGTTTAAAAAGGTTGTTATTAGTAAAATTTGAGAAATTTTTTATTGGATTTATCAGACAAAACTAATAAATAAAATTTATAAATTAGTTTTTCAAATAAGAATATGGATATTGATGATGAAGAAAATTTTAATTATAGAGAAGCAATTTTAGAAATGCTTAGAATCAAAGGAAGATATTATCCAGACTTGGCAAGAAAAGTTAAAGAATGTTTTGAAGAAAATTTTTCAAGAAATCCAGAATATAATGAATTTAAAAGCAATCTTGATGAATTAGTTGATGAAAAGAGGATTATTAAAAAAGAGATTGATTTTGGGATTTATTTTGAATTGAATGCAACCCACAAAGATGAAATTAAAAGAAGGCTTGAACAAGCGTGGAATAAACCTGAGTTACTTGATTAAGAATGAATTTAGAAAAAATATTTCGTAATGAGAAAGCATTTTGTGAGTATATTAAAGAGGAGTATTCTAAATTTCCCGAGATTGCAGAAAAGATTATTCTGCATGAAAAAGCTCATTATGAAAAAGCAAAAGAATTAAATTATAATCCTTTTTATGCGATAGGAAAAAATCCAAATTCTTTTTATTCATTTGTTCCTCATATTATCGTGTCTAGCGTATCTAATGAAGATGAATTATTGATTGTATTGGCTCCGGAAATACCAAGCCATGAAGATTTAGATAATGCAGAAGAATGCTTTAAGAAAATCCAAAAAGAGAAAGGTTTGGCGTATGCAATTAGAATCTATAATAAAGCAAGTAAAAAATCTGGATAAATTTTTCCGCGAAAATGCATACAAATATTTTTAAAGATGATTTTTCTTGAAACCTGATTAAAAAAGGTGCAAGGATAAATGCAAAAATGTATGTATTGTGGTTGTGAAATAACTGATGATAGGCAAATAACTGTGTGTGATAAGTGCGGCATGAAAGTTTGGGGGGAGAAAATGTTTAATGCAATAAAACAAAATATGAGTGATGCAAAAGAGAGAGGGGATTTGTGCCATACGCCTTCTGTGAAGATTGAGCAAAGTGAGATGAATAATTCTGAAAATCAGTTCAATTTATGAAAAGATAAGGTTTTTAAATAAGGTATTTTTGAATTAATTATGGTAAATAAAAAACCAGTGAGAACGCGCGGAAAGTTGAAACTTGGCAGATATTTTCAGAGGTTTGAAAAAGGTGATGCTGTCTCAGTTGTAAGGGAAGTTTCAATGCAGCCGAGGTTTCCAAAGAGATTGCAGGGAAAAACCGGAACTGTAAAAGAGCGACGAGGGAAGGCTTATTTAATAGGAATTAAAGACCAGAATAAAGAGAAAGGTTTTTTAATTGAGCCGATTCATTTAAAGAAAATAAAACAACAAAATGACAATTGAAGAAAAACAAGTTTTGAGCATGAGTGAAGCCAGTGAATATTTAGATAAAGATACAAATTCAGATTTGATTGGTTTTATAAAAAAGTTCAAGGTAATGAAAACAAAGGATGCAAAGGAATTAAGAAAAAAGTTAGCCGGGCTTGATTTAATGAAAATGAATGACAAGCACATTGCGAAACTTATTGACAACTTGCCAAGTGATAAAGATGAATTAAATAAAATTTTTACTGATGTGGGTTTGGATGAGGATGAAACAAACAAGATACTTTCAGCAATTAAAGAATTTAGTTAATAGAAAAAATGGCAAAAGAAGAAAATGCAATAATCTTAGAATCTTTACCAAATGGTTATCCACTGGAGAAAAAAATGATGCCTATAGCGCAGGCAGTTGGAACCAGTAATTTAACTCTTTTGGAACTTGTGCCAAGAAAAGGAATTGTCTTGGTTCGGGGAGAAACAGTTTATATTGGCGAGGGAAAACGGGATAAGATTTATTATATCTTAGGGCGCCTTCCTCGTGAGAAATTAACAGAACCTGCAAAGGAAGAACTTAAGGAACTAATAAAGAAAATTGTTCATGAGGATAAAAAGTTTTTAGAATTTTTTAATACTGCGGATGCAATAAATAAAAGAATTCACCAGATTGAATTATTGCCAGGGTTTGGAAAAAAGCACATGCAGGAAATTTTAAAAAAGCGAAATGAGAAGGAGTTTGAGTCGTTTGAAGACATGAAGGAGCGAATCCAAAATTTGCCTGACCCTGAACGAGCAATTGAAAAAAGAATTTTTCAGGAATTAACAGAATTTGAGAGGCATAATTTATTTGTAAGATAAAATGGAAACAACACAAGAAATAAAAAAACCAGAACAAAATTACAAGGAAAGAATAGTTAGAATTTTGTCAAAGGATATTGAGGGAGCTATGACTGTTTATTCAGGGTTGACAAAAATAAAAGGTGTTTCGTGGAGTTTGTCAAATGCTGTTTGCAAAAAACTTGGGATTAGCAAGAATAAAAAAGTTGGAACTTTGAATGATGCAGAGATTAAGAAGATAACTGAATTTTTGAAGAATCCTGATTTACCAGTTTATTTAAAGAACAGGCAAAAAGATTTTGCAAGCGGCGAGGACAAGCATTTGGTGAGTTCTGATTTGGAATTGCAAAAAGAATTTGATATTAAGAGATTAAGGCAAATGGGAAGTTACAGAGGATTCAGGCATGCTGCAAACTTGCCGCTTCGTGGACAAAGAACAAGAAGCAATTTTAGAAGAAACAGAAGAAAGGGCGCAGGAATTAAAAAGAAGCAAAAGGTGAAGAAATAAAATGAGCTATAAAAATTTCGAAGAAAGGCAAAAAGAAAAGATAGACAGAGCAAATGAAGGTGGAGAAAGATTAATGAAAAAGTGCCTTATAACAGCTGGAAGGTATCTAAAAAAATTAGAAGATCCTTCAGACAACACCCTTCCTTTTGAATGGAGAAAGAAAATGGAGGAGTTAAGTAGTTATATCGCACTTATTCAAGAAGGTTCATCTGTTTGGAATGGGAAAATGGGATGTGAATATCAGGCAGTTGGTTCCAGACTATATTGTCGCCTTAGAGAAAGGGGGATAGAAATAAAATGAAAAGAAAACATAAACAATACTCAAAACCAAAGCGGCCGTTTGACAAGATGAGAATTGATGAAGAAGCGGGGATTAAGAAAGAGTTTGGTTTGAAAAATAAAAAAGAAATTTGGAAGGCTGAAGCAAAGATTAAGTCAATGAGAGAAAAGGCAAAGAAGTTGATTCGCGCTGATGCAAAAGAGCAGGAGGCTTTGTTTAAGAGGCTGCAGAAAATTGGTTTGGATGTTAATTCTATTGCAGATGTTTTGGGACTTGATAAAAAAGATTATTTGGATAGACGTCTTCAGACAATTGTTTTCAATAAAAAGTTAGCAACGACAATTAAGGGTGCAAGGCAACTTATTACTCATAAGAAAATTTTGGTTGATGGACGAGTTGTTGATGTGCCGTCGTATATTGTTCCAAAAGAAATGGAGGACAAGATTTCAAAAAAGGAGCAAAAGAAAAAAATTAAAAAGGTTGAGGAAAAACCAAAAGAAGTTAAAGAAGAGGAAGTTGGGGGGGTAAGGGAGAATGAGTAATGAATATTTAGATAAACTTGGAAACTTGTTGCAAGAAAATACTTTTTATAAGTCAGACATTGGAATAATGTATGTAGAAAAAATGAAAGAAGGGTTGGGAGCAAGGCTTATGAGTGGAGAAAGATTTGCTTTTAGTCCTGGTTCAAAACTATCTTCAGAAATGACAATTATTGCAGATTCAAAAGATAGAGTAAGATATTTAAGAGAGCAAGCAAATTTTATAGAAAAAATTTTAAAAGAAAATGCTGAGGAGGAAAAGAAAGAATGATTGGAAAAGAATGCCAATGGATGCATTCACTACATCAGAGAATATATGAAGGAAAACGAATTGGAAGACCTTCGTCATTTAATCCGAATCTGGATGCACAAACTTCAAGAGATTATATAAGAGAATTTATTGGAGATGTTAGAAGAGATTCAAAAAACCCTGAAGAAAATTTTGCAGGAATTACACACAATATAAATAACTTTAGAGATTATACTCAGAATGTTGAGGAGGAAGAGAGAATCAAACTAAACGAAGAAATGGCAAAAGCAACTTTGAATTTGCCATATTGCCGATTAGAATAAAATGACTAAAGAAGAAATTAAAAAAACAGAAGAAAAACCACAGGAAACTGAAACTAAAAAAGAGGTTGCTGAAAAATCGCAGGTTAAAAAATCTAAGCCTAAAAAAGATATTGAGGCTGTTGTGAATATTTATACTTCTTTTAATAATACAATTGTTCATGTTACAGACATGTCCGGGAAAACTCTTTGCAAGGTTACCGGGGGGATGACAACTAAGCAGGACAGATTGAAGGCAAATCCAACTATTGCCATGTTTATTGCTAAGAGAATTGCTGAGAGTATTAAGGACATGGGTGTTACTTCTCTTTATGTTAGAATTCGGGCTAAGACGAGAAATCCTGCACCAGGACCAGGAGCAAATGCAATTATTAAAAGTTTATCTCGTTCCGGGTTTAAAATAATTAATATTCTTGACACAACAAGACATCCGCGCGGAGGACCAAAGAAGAAAGGTGGCAGGCGTGGAAGAAGACCGTAAAAAAGAATTATGCAAAAGTAGTAAACTTTAAAAGTCAGGAAAATTGGGTAAATACAATGAAACTAATAAACAAAAAAGACAATACAATTATGTTTAAGGCTGAAATTAGTGAGAGCTTGGCAAATGCAGTTAGAAGATATGCAATGCAGATTCCGATTTTAGCTATTGATGAAGTTGAGATTTCAAAAAATGATTCTGCTCTTTATGACGAGACTGTTGCGCACAGAATTGGCTTGATTGTTTTGAACACTCTTAAAAGCATGAATTCAAAGACTGAAATTGAAATGAATTTGAATGTGAAAAAAGAGGGAAATGTTTATGCTGAGGAATTTAAAGGAGATGCAAAAGTTGTTTACGGAAAAACTCCAATTACGCTTCTTAACAAGGGACAGGAAATGAGTGTTAAAGGGATTGCAAGATTGGGGCGGGGAGTTGAACATTCAAAGTATTCACCAGGGATTATATATTACAGAAATGTTTTTGATGTTTCAATTGACAAGGATTGTGTTAAGGAAGTTGTGAATGTTTGTCCTAAAAATATTTTGAAAGTTGAAGGGAACAAGGTTGAAGTTAGTGAGCCTGAATTGTGTGATATGTGTGAAGCATGTTCAGAACTTTGCAGAAAACAAGGCAAGGATTCCATTAAGTTTGCTCCTACTAAAGAACTTATGATAACTGTTGAAGGATTTGGCCAGATAAGTCCTGAAGAAATGATTTTGCAGTCTGCAGATATTCTTAAGAAAGATTTGAGTGAAGTTGGTAAGAAGGTAAAATAGGTTTTTAAAAAATTATTAGAATGAGAAGTTTTTTATATTGAAGTTTTTAATTACTTTTATGCGGAGTTGCCGGAGCGGTCAAACGGGACAGACTCAAGATCTGTTGGCTTAGTGCCTACGAAGGTTCGAATCCTTTACTCCGCATGATAGGCTCCACTGAAAATCTCCTAAGCCGCAAGGCTTAAATTGTGTGCAATCCCTTTCAAAAATATTTCTGCTTGCATTCCCTTAATTTTCTTTGCCCGAACTTCTCCGCCGTACTTTCTTTTGAT
>JASFEO010000006.1:0-52876 GCA_050124795.1 Candidatus Pacearchaeota archaeon | reverse complement strand
AAAACCGTTTAATTTTTATTTGCAGATTTCTTGTTTGTTTCATGTTAATTCACCTCGAATTAACATTGTTTTCAGGGATTCTCTATTTTTCCCTGAAGACTTTTTCAGTGGAGCCGCGTGATAAAAAGTTTTATAAACCAATATTTCGATAGATTTTTATCTCGCGAGTTTTTCGCGTTAAGCGAGAAAGAAATTTTTCTCGTTAAAATGAAAATAATAAAATGAAAACAAAAACAAAGATTGGAAAACAATTATTGAAAAAAACTAATCCTGAATTAGTTGAAACAATTAAATTAGCAAAGAAAAATGATAAGTGGCTTGAAGTTGCTTCTTTACTTAGTTATCCTCGGAAAAAAAGAATTAATTTGAATTTAGAAGAAATTGATAAAAATTCTAAAGAAGGTGAAACTATTTTGGTTCCAGGGAAAGTTTTATCAAATGGAGAAATAAGTAAAAAATTAAAAGTTATTGCGCTTTCATTTTCTGATGTTGCAAAAGAAAAATTAAAAAATCAAAAATGTGAGGTTGTTATAATAGGTGAAGAAATAAAAAAGAATCCTGAAATGAAAGGAGTTAAAATTTTACGATGAGCGGAAAAAAATACGATAGATATATAATCACAAAAAGAAATCACGTTGCTACTATTAATTTATATGATGCTTCTGAAGAGAATACTGAAGGTATAGCGCCAGCTATGCGGAAAGGCGTGCCATTTTTTGTTAATATGCTTGCTCATGCTCAAGAAAATTATGAAAAACTTGGGATCCCTTTTGTGTCTGGTGAGTTTAAAAATCCGATTTCAGAATCACAATTACTAAAAATTTTGGAAAAAATGGAAAAATGAAAATTATTGACGGCAAAAATGCAATTTTAGGAAGGCTTGCTAGTTTCACAGCTAAAGAAGCGCTTAAAGGTGAAGAGATTGCAATTGTGAATTGCGAGGAAATAATTATTACTGGAAATAAAAAGAGTATTGAAAAAGATTTTAAAGCAAAGGCTTCGCGATATGGAACAAGTCAAAAGGGTCCGACTCATCATAAGGCAAGTGAAAAAATTGTAAAAAAAGTTATTCGCGGAATGCTTCCAAATTATAGAGAAGGGCGGGGAAGAGAAGCATTTAAGAGGATAAAGTGTTATAAGGGAATACCTAAAGAATTTGAAGACAAGAAAATGATAAAAGCAGGAAAAGGAAAAAAAGGAAAATATTCTAAAGTTGGAGAATTTGCAAAATGAAAAAAATAGTTGTTTCAGGAAAAAGAAAGACTGCAGTCGCGCGGGCAGTTTTAACAGATGGCGACGGACAGGTTACAATTAATAATAAAGATTATAAAAATTTGCAGATGTTTGATAAATTAAAAATTGAAGAGCCTTTGAGAATTGCAAATGAGGTTTTAGATAAATTAAATTTTAATGCAAAGATTAATGTTCGGGGGGGAGGAGAAAAAGGACAAGTTGAAGCTGCACGATTAGCACTTGCAAAAGGAATTGTTAAGTTTTCTGGTTCTGAAAAACTTGCAAAAGCATTAAGTGAATATGATAGGAATTTATTAGTTGCAGATGTTCGACGTAAAGAAGCTTATAAACCCGGAGACAGTAAAGCGAGAAGTAAAAGGCAGAGTTCTAAGAGATGATTTCCCAAAAAATATTTTAAAAATAAAACAAAAATTTATAAACTTATTTTTCGTTTTTATTAGATGTCTAAAAAAGAGGATGAGAAGAAAAAGACTGAAAGAATTGAAGTGCTGATGAGAATTTTAATTGCAATTGTTTCAGGGATTGTTTTGGAAGTTTGGGGTTATCTTATTTGTGTTATTATTGTGATTCATTTGTTTTATACTCTTTTTACTGGACGGAGAAACAAAGAATTTGCAGAAATTTGTGAAATATGGACTACGCAGATTTATGTTTTTATTAGATATATAGCTTTTATGACAAATGAAAGACCTTTTCCATTTAATAGTTTGACAAAGAGGATGAGTAAATTTAAGTAAAAATTTCTTTAAGGAAATTTTTAATTCTGCACTGAATAATTAAAGAGATTGGTTTTTGCAAAAGTAAGGATTTGAAGATTCAAAATTTTTAGAAAATTAATTATTTTTTCTTAATTCCTAATTTTTCTAATTTATTTTGAACATGATTAAAAAGTGTTGTTGAAATTATTGGCTCATGGTTTCCTTTGTGGATTTTGTTATTGAATTTTATTTTTCCAATGTAAGTAAAGTTTGTCAGAATTTTTTTTAAGCCGTTTACTGAGAAGTTGTGTTTTTTTGCTAATTGTGTTAAGGAGATTTTGTTGTTTAAAAATTCTTCAAAGATTTCTTCAACTTCTTTTGAATTTATTGCAGGAACTAAATTCTTGTCTTCAAACTTGTAGCCAAATGCAGGTCTTGACATTGGTGAACCTGATTCTGCTTTTTTTGTCATTGAGTTTAATTGAGGTCTGCCGATTTCTGAGAATTTTCTAAATGTTTCAAGAGTTTCAGAATTTATTTTTTCTTCAACATATTCATCTAATTTTTCAGGTGTTCTTGGTGCAAAGCGAATGCAAATTGAACAAAGAGGAAGACCAAATCTTGAAAAATTATTAATTGAGACAAAGCCGCATTTTGCGCATGTTGAGGAGTTCATTTAAACAAACCTCCCAAGAAATCTTTAAAACCTTTTTGACCTTTTTCCATTTTAATCTCTCTTCCTTTTTGTTTATAATAAATTGATTTTTTAGTATAATGAAATTTAAATTTTAATTCAAGAAGTTCTGAATAAATTTTTTTAATTTCTGAAACTGAATTGAAATTTAGTTTTTTTATTTTCATGAATATTTTCCAAATTTCAGAATCTTGATTTATTATTTTTTCTTCTTCGCGATATTTAATATAATCCTTTATTGAATTTATGATTTTATTTTTTTGCGCAAGGGAAGTGAATTTTCCTTTTTTAGTGTCAAGTCCATATAACAACTGATCAAAACGAGAAGTCATTAGGTTTATTGAATTTTTTTCAAGTTCATAAGCAGTTTTTTTTGAAAAGATGTTCATTTTAAATTTACCTTTGATAAAATTTCTTTTACTATTTTCTTTGGGGTTTTATCTTCAGTATAAATAATAAGATTAGAATTTTTTAATAAAATATCTTTTTGTTCTGAAAATCTTTTTTTTGTTCTTTTTAATAATTCATTTTTATCAGAATTTCTAAAGTGTTTTCTTTTTATTTCTCTTTTGTATAATAATTCTACAGATTTTTTAGAAGGCTTAAATGGAAGAAGTCCTATAACAAAAGATTTCTTTTTAGCAACAGATCTTAATTCCCTGCCGGCTTTTTTAAATTCTCTTGAAGTGAATGCACCAATTGAAAGATCAAAAACAAAGCTTTTCTTTTTGTATTCATTCAAAATCAAAGTATATCCTTTCTTTTTTATTATTTCTTTAATTGTCCCAGATTTAATTGCTTTATCCAATCCTCCATGTTTTCTTGTCATTTTTTCACCCAATTCATCTGAAGAAATATATTTTAATTTTAACTTTTTAGCTAATAATTTCGAAACCGTTGTTTTCCCAACTGAACGTGGTCCTGTTAAAGTTATTCTCTTTATTTGATTCATTTAAACAACTCCTTCCAAATTTTTTCTTTAAATAATTGTTTATTATTCTTATACAGAATTGTTTTTATGTGAAGTTTTTTTGCAGGAGTTATATTCCATTCCTGATTGTCGATAAACAGACATTCAGAAGGTTTTAATTTTAATTTTTTTAAAGTTAGTTTGTAAATTTTTGGATTTGGTTTTCGCATTCCGGAAAAACAAGAAACAACAACAGGGTCAAAATTAGAATAAAGTTTTTTTGGCATTAAGTTTTTATAAGACAATGGCCACTGGTCTGAGAGAACTGCAATTTTATATCCTGCTTTTTTTAATTCATTTGCCGGTTTGAATAATTTTTTATTTTGCCTGAAATTTTTTTTAAATGCTTTTCTATAAAATTTTTCAATTTTTTTCATTGGCACTTTAAAGTAAAGTGAGAAAAGATGCACAAGTTCTTCATAAGACAATTTTCCCTCAATTGATTTTGCATGGGCAGTGTCTATTGAGTCGAAATATTGGTCTATTGAAATTTTCAGTTTTTTTGCAACATATTCATGAACCCCTAAATTGTGATTTTGCCCTCGGAATTTTTTTAATGGGACAAGCGGGATTGCCAAAACTCCGCCAACATCAAAAATCACTGTTTTTATTTTATTTTTCATTTTAGTTTTTTGTAAAAGATATTTTATCTAATTTATCCTGAACTTTTTTAAAAAGATCTTCTGATATTAAAGGATTATGTTTTCCCTGGACAATTTGTCCTGCAAACTTTACCTTACCTAAATAAGTCTTATTTGATAAAACTTTTTTTAAGCCATTTACTGATAGATTATATTTTTTTGAAAGGCGGGTTAAACTAATGTCATTATTTAGAAAAGTTTGAAATATTTCCTGGACAATGTAGGAATTTTCTACAGGAACTAGTTGTTTATTTTCTACCTTGTATCCTAAAGGGGCTCTTGTGACGAGGTTTCCGCTTTTGAATTTTGAATGCATTGTGAACGTTGTTCTTTCACTTGTAACATTTCTTTCAAATTCCGCAAATGCCGAGACAATATGAAACATTAATTTTCCGGTTGCAGAAGTTGTTTCGATTTTATCCTGCAAAGAAACAAAGTCAATTCCCCAGTTTTTTAATTGCTCGATTGTTGTGATTAAATCCATTAAGGATCTGGAAAATCTGTCAAGCTTGTAAATAAAAATCGCCTGAAACTTTCTTACTTCTGCATCTTTTAATAATTGGGTCATCTCCGGCCTGTGTTTAATGTCTTTTGCAGATTTTCCTTCATCTTTATAGATTTTGAAAATTTCATATCCTTGAGCTTTTGCATAATTTTTCAGGGCTTCTTCTTGTGCATGCAAAGAGATTCCGAATTTTGCTTGGTCTTCTGTTGAAACACGGATGTAAATTGCTGCTAAGGGGTTTTGAGAGGTCATTTTAGGTTTTGTTTCCAAAGTTTGTTTAATCTTTTAAAAGTCATCTCTTCATTCATCTTTTTTTCAAAATAAAGAGAGAGCTCCTTTAAAGAATTCTTACTATATTTTACTTGATTGCGCCACTTCTTTTTTTTGATTTGCTTTTCAATTTTCTTTTTATCTCCAGTCAATTCAAAAGGGTCAATTAAAAAAAGATTATTATTTAATATTCCAATATTTGAATAAAACTTGTAAGTCTTTTCATGCAGGCCATATTTCCATAATTCAATTAACAACTTTATGGTCTGATCAATTAATTTTTTTGCTTGTTTCAAATTTTTTTGTTTGATTAATTTTTGGAATTCTTCTTCTAAAACAATTACTTTTTTTTGTTTGATTTTTCCATTATCTAAAAATTCTAAATCAGCCAAAATAGACAGAGGGATTTTGGATTTTTTTATTAATCTTGTTGAGTTTTTTAAATCACAAACCATATTATTCACTCTTTTATCATGTTCTTCAAGTTTGTTGATATACCTTAGCCAGTTTATGACAGAATCTGAAATTTCTTTTTTGTTTTTTGGGGTTTTTATTACATAGTTTCCAAAATCTTCAACCCAGAATTGCCAGCCTCCTTTTCTTTTGTTTGTCATATTCTCTTTTATTTGTGAACTTAGGGTATAAATTACTTGGTTCACGTGTCTTTCAGGCACCCTAAGTATATAAATCTTGCCATTAAAGTCTTGATAATTTAAGTTTATGAAGCTTTTATGTGTAAAACTGACTTAGGCTTCTTTTTCATCAGAAAAAGTAAACTTACTTAAGGGATTTGTGCACTTTGGTTGTCTTAGTTCTGAATTAAGATTAGAGAGGTATTTTTCCAACAAATTTAAATCTCTAAATAAAAATCTTGAATGTGATTGTTTTTCTTTTTCTGATTCAGGATATTTCTTGTAAATCACTTCAGTTAATTTATACTTAAAAGGGTTTTCAGCTTGAATATCTAATAAATCTAATAAAGAATTGTTTGGATCTTGTTGCCTCAATAAAAGATAGGACTCTTCTATTTTTTTGTTTAATTTTTCTAAAGAACTCCCTAATGCGTTCCCTGTCATTGCGCCGATTAATCCCATAAAGACATAGATAAAAAACTAATTTAAAAAACTTGCGAGCATATTCACTTAGGTTAACTTAGTTATTATTAATGATTAATAGTTTTCATGACTGTCTTTTAGATAATAAGATGTTAAATAGATTATCCCAACACTGATTAATGTGATGAAAACTGATGCAAAAATGCTTAGAGCTGAAGCATGTTCAAGATGAAAAAGATATTGCAGAAAAGATTGGGATAAATCAAAAATTGTTTGCCTCCAGGTAAATGCAATTGTAAAACCAAGTGCAAATGTTGTGAACATTCTTGCCTGTCGCCTGAATTCTCTTTTGAACCTTGTCCCGGGTGTAAAGAATTGCTTTATTTTTTTCCTCATTTTAATAAAAAGAAAAAAAAGAAGTTTATTAACTTTTTGAGAGGGATAATTTTTTCTTAATATTTTTATTCCTGCCAGATTTGTGCACTTAGGTTAATTTAGTTAATTTTAAATTAAAATAGTTGGAATAGAAAGATTTTATTAGAATTTTTGGTGTTTGGACAAGTGTTTAAATCGCTTTATCGACGACGAAATTTGAGAAAAAACTAATTTTAAACACCTGTTTGATTTATTTTAGGGTGTTTAAGGGTGTTTGGACAAGTGTTTGTTTGTTAATTTTTTATAAAACGCTGTTTGGACAGGTGTTTGTTTGTTAATTTTTTCTATTGAAAAAACAAGCAAAATTAAGGATAATTTTAATTATTTTATCGAATATAAAAGCAAAAAGTATTTAAACCTCTTTTCATAATAATTTTTATGTTTGGTTGGTTTTTTGGGAAAAAAGAGGCTGAGAAAATAAAAGAAGAAACAAAGAAAGGTTTTGAATCTGTAAAAAAAGATTTTGTCTCTTTTAGTGAATGGATTAAACACTTAGATAGTGAAAAAAATTTGCATAAATCAGATATTGATAGGTTAAAAGAAAATTTATCGACGATGAAAAAAGATTTAGAAGAACTTAAAGAAATTGTAATGGAAGTAAATAATTTTGGAAATAAACAAATGTTTAAAACAACTGAAAGGCTGTCCAAAAAACAAACACCTGTTTATGCCGTTCAAACACCTGTCCAAACAGTTGTCCAAACACCAAATTTAGACCAATTTTCAATAACTGAAAAAGCAATTATTTGGATTCTTCTAAACAGTGATATGAAGTTAAGTTATGATGATTTAGCAGCAATGCTTGGAAAAGAAAAATCAACAATTAGAGGGCAAATAAATGCCATAAAACAAAAAAGTGAGGGTTTTATACAAGAAGATATTGAGAATAATGGTAAAAAAAGGGTATATATTCATGAAAACCATAAAGAAAAGATGATTAAAAAACGAAAAGTGAGAGTTAAAAAGCAGGATAAAGAAAAGAAAAAAGAGAAAGATGTTGAAAATGCCTAAAAGTGAGAAGAAAATCATTAAAAATTAAAAAATTTTAGTAAAAAGTGAGGAAAATAGACCATTTTGATGAAAAAGAAGAATAAAAGATAAAATAAAGGAGAAAAAGCAAAAGACAAAGAAAGAGAATTAATAAAAAAGGAGAGAAACAAGATAATTGATTATTTAATACAAATAGATAGTTATTCGGTAAAGAGGATAAGTTAAATTTTTACTTGAAAATATTAAAATTATAATTCTCTAAGTTTAAATATCGTCGGAAGAGTTACTACTTTTTTTAGATTCAAGGAAATATTTAATTGAATGTTTTTGTTATTTATTTTGTTTTTCTCGATGGGAATTCCTTTTTTTATTAATCTTGCAATATAGTCTCTTATTGAACTCTCAGTTAAGTTTAATTTTTTTGAAATTGCCCTGTAATCAGAAGATCCAAATTCCTCTTCTAATTGATAAAGTGTTGAGAACACTAAAAATTCTTGTTCAGTTAAACGCTTGAATTTAAGACGAATTTCTTTTTTTAAGCTATCAAGAGAGTTTAATAATTCATAAGCACTTTCAATAGAATTTTTTTCTTTTTTCTCTTCGAATTTTGTCTGTTTGTCTGTTTGTCTGTTTGTCTGTTTGTCTGTTGGAACCCCTTGATTTCCTATGGAAATAGGTGAAATTTGGTGTTTTAAGGGCTTAAAATGACGATTATATGTCGAAGGATGTGTCGAAACTGCTGAAGAATCCTGTATTTCTGTCGAAACCTCTTCGACAGATTTTTGATTAAAATTTAATTTAAATATTTCTTTTAATTCTAAAATTTCTTTTTTCATATTACTAAAATTTGAATTTATTGTATTAATTTCTTTTTTTAAATAATCTATATCTAATTTTACTTTGCTAAAAGCCTCTTTAACCTGATCCATTAAATCTTAAAAATAATAGACTATAAAAAGATTAAGATAATTGAGTGTTATAATTTCTTTTTTCCTGATATTTTTTATAAATTTGATATGCAGAGTCTGTTAATTTCCATCTTGACCTTTTTAAATAATTTGTTCCTTTTGAATTCTTTTTAATTTCAATTACAAGATTTTTTTTCTTTAAATTAAGAAGAATTTTTTTTATAAATTCCTCATCTCTTGCAATTTCCCTTGCAATGTGTGAAGTAAAAATTGACTTGGGTGAAACAGAATAAAGAAAAAA
This sequence comes from Candidatus Pacearchaeota archaeon, assembly GCA_050124795.1. Lineage (GTDB taxonomy): Archaea > Nanobdellota > Nanobdellia > Pacearchaeales > GW2011-AR1 > JASFEO01. The sequence goes on along the minus strand of JASFEO010000006.1, from coordinate 44,155 downwards.
AAGAATCTGCTCAGAGATTTTTTCTTTTTTCTCATTAGAAATTTTCATAAAATAATTAAGATTAATTTATTTAAAAATTTTAGTAAAAATTTTTGATTTTATAATATAGTGAAAAGAGATTTATTAAAGAATTATTCTTTTTTTTCTTCAAGTGAATCTCCTCTTTTTACAGAAGGAAGAGGCAAATGAATTGGCAGATTCATTTCATCTTCAAGTTCAAGCGCCTTTAAATTGCATTTTCTAAGAAGAATATTAAAAGCAAACACTCTAAAATCTTCATCTAAAGACTTTTTATCTTCTTTCCATTGCTTGGTTATTTTTTCAGCTAATTCAGAATCAACTAAAACAAAAACTTCTCCTGAGAGGTTTATTTTAGCAAAATTAGGATTATAATCAATTTCATATTTAAAACTTAATTTTATCACCCTCTTATTATTGTCTTTTGAGTCCATAGATTCAATTTTTGAAATATCCATTTTATTATTCAAATTCAAACCATTTAAATCATCTGAAAATCTTTCTGCATTAACTTTTGTAAAATTAAATCCAATAAATTTCATATTGATTTAATAAAATCTTTGTTTTTAAGTATTTCTATAAAAAAAGTTATATTTAATTTTATAAAAATAATATTATCTTCTTAATAAATAAATTTTATATTAAATCTTCTTCAGAAACAATTACAAAATCTCCAATTGCAATAATTGCGCTATGGGGTATTAAATGGTTATTTGAATTTGTTTTTTCTAAATTAAGATTTTTAGTATAAAGTGTTGAATCTTTTACAACAATATTTATTAGTTCTCCTGATTTTGTCTCAAAAGTCAGGTCCTTGACAAACCCAAGTCTTTTTCCTTCTTTTGTTACAATCATTTTTCCAAAGATATCATTAAATGTATTCTTATTTTCCTGCATGCTAAAAACAACAAGAAAATAACTTATAAACTTTTCTATGAAATTAAATATACATTAAAGAATATAAATAAAAAATGATTAAAAAAGAGGTTTAATTCCTTCTAAAGGAATTTCTTCTCCACCATATTTTTTATTATTCTTTTTTATTTTCTTTTTAGAATCTTCTAAAGAATTTGAAAGATATTTAGAATATTGGTTTAGATAATTAATAGAATTAATGGGAGAACTTTCAACAACAGGTTCATCTAGATTTAAATCTTCAAGAGATGTTTTCATAGAATTTTTAATAATGAATATTTTATAAAACTTTGGATTTTTTAACACCCTGACCCTTTAATTTCTTATGGAAACATTTAAAAATAAAAATTTAAGTTTTTATTATTTATTATTTATTTAAAAAAATTTATATTATATAGTATATAGATTAATTATTTTATATTAAATAAATATAAAAATACTTTATTAGAAGTTTATTTTATTTATATTATTATAAAAAATAAGATTTTTTTCATTCTTTTTTATGTTTTTAAATATTTTAATTAGAATTTTCATTTTTCCACAAGAAATATAGGTGTTTTTCTTTTTTAGTAGTTATAATCATTTATATAATAAATTATATTTTTCTCAACGAAAAATAAAAATAAACTTTATTTTCCATAAGAAATCATGCTGGGAGGGGTAGAATAATTTATTTATTTTAAAAAAGGGAAATGACAAAAACACAAATAGAAAGTTTAAATGAAATTTTTGATTCTGTTAGTAATAGTAAAAGTTTGTTTAGGAAAAAAGAAGTTTTGCAGGCAAATTATCAGCCAAATGATTTGGATAATATTCTTCATCGTGGGGAGCAGATAAAGCAGATTGCATCTATTTTAGCGCCGGTTTTAAGGGGTGAGAGAACAAGCAATTTATTTTTATATGGAAAGACCGGGACTGGAAAAACTCTTTCAATTAATTATGTTAAAGATGAACTTTTAAAGAGGGTTGGTGAGGATTCTCCTCATAAATTAAAAATTATTTATTTAAATTGCAAGTTAAAAAAAATTTCTGATACTGAATACAGGATTTTGGCTGAACTTATAAAAAAACTTAATGGGAATATTCCTGCGACTGGCCTGCCCACTGAGGCGGTTTACAGCAAGTTTATTGAATTAATTGATTCCGAAAAGCAGCTTTTGGTTTTGGTTTTAGATGAAATTGACCAGACTGTTAAGAAAATTTCAAGTGATTTTTTATATAATTTAACTCGTCTTAATTCAGAATTAGCAAAAACCCAGATTTGTGTTGTTGGGATAAGTAATGATTTGACTTTTTTGGATGGGGTTGATCCAAGAGTAAGAAGTTCACTTTCTGAGGAAGAGGTTGTTTTTTCACCTTATAATGCTTTGCAGCTGCAGGAAATTTTAAATAAAAGGTCTTGTGATGCTTTTGAAGAGAATGTTGTTGAGGAGGGTGTTATTGCAAAATGCGCTGCATATGCTGCAAGGGAACATGGTGATGCAAGGCGGGCTCTTGATTTATTGAGGATTTCAGGGGAACTTGCTGAAAGGGATTCTTCAAAAAAAATTTTACTTCGTCATATTGATTTAGCAAATGAGAAAATGGAAAAAGATAAGATTTTGGATGTTATCAGAAGTGAACCTAAACAGTTTCAGTTTGTTTTGTCTTCGATTATAACTTTGTCTGAAAAACAAGGGAATGAACCTATTTTTACTGGAGATGTTTATAATTTTTATCAGGATGTTTGCATGAAAAATCATGTTGAGGTTTTGACTCAGAGAAGGGTTAGTGATATTATCCAGGAGTTTGATATGCTGGGAATTATTAATGTGAGGGTTATTTCAAAAGGCAGGGGTGGAAGAATGAGAGAAATAAAACTTGCAATAACAAAAAATATTATTGACAAGGCAAAGGAAATTATTAGTGAAGTGGTTAATTATTAAATTAGATTTAGTAATTGAAAGATTAAATTTTTAAAATGAAAAAAGAAAAATTAAAAATTGGAATTGATATTGATGATACTGTAGCTGATTTTATTAATAGTTATTTGGATTTTTATAAATTCAGATTTGGAAAAGAGTTTAATGTTGAGGATATTGAAGATATTTATTTAAGAGAACCTTTTGGTCATACTTGTGAAGATGTTATTGAAATTTTGGGAGAATTTCATAAAACAAATTATTTTAAAAAAATGAAATTAATTGAAGGTGTTGAAGAAATTTTGAATAAATTATTTTTTTTACATAAAATTTTTTTTATTACTTCCAGAAGGGTTTCAAATGAAGAAATAACTAAAGAATTTTTAAAAAAATATTTTTTAAATAAACCTTATGAAGTTTATTTTTCAGGAGATATTTATTCAGGAAGAAAAACGAAAGATGAAATTTGCAGTGAAATTGGTGTAGATGTTCTTATAGAAGATAATAAATTTTTTTCTTATAATTGCGCAGAAAAAGGAATTAAAGTTTTTTTACTAGATAAACCTTGGAATCAAAATTGCGAACATGAAAATATTACAAGAGTTAAAAATTGGAATGAAATAATTGATAAATTAAAATGAATACTCAGGAAATTTTGAAATTTTGTTTTGAAAAAGGATTTTTATTAGATAGTGAAGTATTGAATTTATTTAGTGAGACTAATGACGCAGAGGCTGTGAAAATTATTTTGGAAAAAATAAGAAGTCATACTAATCAGAAAATTATTACAAAAAATGTTTTTCAGAAAAATCGCGCGATAGTGAATAAGTTTTTTATGGATTTGCCGAGGGAGAATCAAAAAAAATTAGAAAAACTGAAAATTAATTTGGGTCTTAGTATTGAAATTTCTCATGAGTCTGAAATTATTGATAATTTTGATAATTCAAAAAATTCTTTTGTTAAAAATTCTGAAAAAATTAAAACAGAAAAAATAAATGAGAATGTGGAAGTTAGTTTTCAAAATCCGACGCCTGGAAAAAAACTTGAAGTTATTGATTTTGTAAAATATTTTAGAAACAGGTTTAATAAAATGAGAGAAATTTTGCAGGAGCATAGTGAATTAGATAATTTAGTTTCAATAAATAAAATTTTAAATGATAGAAGCAGGGTTTCAGTAATTGGTTTAGTTAGTGAGAAAAGAGTTACTAAAAATAAAAATATAATTTTAGATATTGAGGATTTGACAGGAACAATTCGGGTTTTAATTAATAAAGATAAAAAAGAAATTTATGAAAAGGCAGAGGAAATTGCACTTGATAGTATTGTTGGTTTTAAGGGTTCTGGAAATCGTGAAATTCTTTTTGCAAATGAGGTTATTTTTCCAGAGGCAATTTTATTGACGAGAAAAAAGTCGCCAAAAGAGGAATATGCTTTGTTTATTGGAGATTTGCATTATGGAAGCAAGAGGTTTTTGGAAAAAAGTTTTTTGAAATTTATTGATTATTTAAATGGCAAAGTTGCAGGAACAAAAGAAGAAGTTGAGAAAATAAAATATTTAATTGTTGCAGGAGACATTATTACCGGGGTTGGAAATTATCCTAATCAGGAAAATGATTTAAAAGTAATGGATTTGGAAGAACAATATTTGCAGGTTGCAGAACTTTTTAGAAAAATAAGATCTGATATAAAAATAATTATTTCTCCTGGAAATCATGAGGGTGTTAGGTTAATGGAGCCGCAGCCTATTTTTGATGAAAAATATGCATGGCCGCTTTATGAACTTGACAATGTAATTTTGGTTCCAAATCCAAGTGAAGTAAAAATTGGACTTAATAAAAATTTTAATGGTTTTAATGTTTTAATTTATCATGGGTTTTCTTATTTTTATTATGTGAATAATGTTGCAAGGCTCATGAAAATGAAGGCAGCAAATTCTCCTGAAGAAATTATGAAGTATCTACTTAGGCAAAGGCATCTGGCACCGACTCATGCATCTGTTCAATATTTTCCCTCTGTTGATACTGATTATCATTTAATTTCTAATATTCCGGATATTTTAGTTTCTGCTCATACCCATAAAAGTGCAGTGACATATTATAATAATATTTTATTAGTTTCAACTTCATGCTGGGAAGCAATGACTCCTTATCAGGAAAAGTTTGGAAACACGCCTGATCACTGTAAGGTTCCAATGGTAAATTTGAAAACCAGATCTATTAAGATTTTAGATTTTGAAGAAGAGGAAAAGATTGAAGTATGATGTTTGAAATTATTAAATAGAAATTAGAAAACTATTGTTAGAAAATATAAATCAATAAAAAGGAGAAAGGTTTTTTTTTAAAATGGGAATAAAAAGTGATTTAGAAGTTTTAGCATGGGATTTGGATGATACCCTTATTCCTACTTTTGAGAAGGGATTAGTTGTTTATGGAAATCGTGTTTTTGGGACTAATTGTAAATTTGAAGATTTTACTAATTTTTTCCCTTGGGAAGTTTTTAAAATTTTAAGGGGAGAATTTTTGGAGATGCTTAATTGTTTTTATAAATCTCAGGACTTTGAAAATTTAAGGCCTTATCCTGAAGCGCAAAGTGTTGTTAAGAATTTATCAAAAGTAAAATATCAAATTTTAATTACTGCAAGACCTGTTTTTTTACAAAAAGAAACTGAAGAATTTGTTGAAGAATATTTTCCTGAGATAAAAAAAGTTATTTGCAATGGCAATAAAACTTGCAGCAATCATTCAAAATTAAATTTTTGCTTAGAAAATAATGTTCAATATTTAACTGATGATAGAGGAGAGACTATTTCTGAATGTTCTGATTCAGGAATTAAATGTTATTTTCCAAAAAGACCCTGGAATAAATATTTGTGGGCAAATGGAAGACAAGAAAAAAAGATAATTCCTGTTAATAATTTGTTAGAAGTGCAGGAGGATATTTTTAAAAATGGAAATTATAGATAGTATTTATGGAAAAGAAAAAATTGATGAGCCAGTTTTAATTGAATTAATTAATTCAAAATCTATTCAAAGATTGAAAGGAATTTCTCAATTAGGTATGCCTGATGAATATTACTACAAAAAAGGATTTTCGAGATTTGAGCATTCATTAGGAGTTTTTCTTTTATTAAGAAAATTAGGATCTGATTTAGATGAACAGATTTCAGGATTACTTCATGATGTTTCCCATACTGCTTTTTCGCATGTGATTGATTGGATTTTTGGAGACCCAATTAAAGAAGATTACCAGGATAATAATCATTTAGAGGTGATTAAAAATTCTGAAATTCCCGAAATTTTAAACAGATATAATTTTTCTTTTGAATACATTTCTAAGTTAGAAAATTTTCTTTTGTTAGAAAAAGAGGCTCCAAGTTTGTGTGCAGATAGAATTGATTATTCTTTGAGAGAACTGTTTTATAATAAGGGTTCTAAAAACCCAAAATTAATTTTTAATAATCTTTTTGTTAAAAGCAATCAAATAGTTTTTAAAAATAAAAATATCGCAGAGATTTTTTTTAAAGAATATTCAAATCTTCAGGAAAATTCCTTGGCAAGTGATGAAGCAAGAACAAGATATTATCTTTTATCTGAATTATTAAAAAAAGGTTTAGAAAAAAAAATTATTTCTTTTGAAGATTTTTATAAAACTGATAATTATGTTTTAAATATTTTAAGAAATTCAAATGATAAAGATATTTTAAATCAATTGAAAATTTTAAAAAATGGTTCTGATATTTACGAAACTGAAAATGGAATTGGATTAAAGAAAAAGTTTAGGTATGTTGATCCCGAGGTTTCAGTTAATGGTTCTTATGAAAGGTTAAGTTGTTTATCTGATGAATATGCAGAGATTATTGGTAAGCAGGAAGAAAAATCCAAACTTGTTAGGAAAATAAAAATAACCCCAAAATAAAATGGAAACTCAAAAATATTTTAAGGATTTAGAAAAAGATGTAAAAAAAGTTTACAAGGTTATGAATGAAGCCAGAGCTTTAGGATATGATCCTTCGGAAAAAGTTGAGATTCCTCTTGCAATGAGTATGGCTGAAAAAGTTGTTGGTTTAATTTCTGTTCTTTATCCTCAGCTTTTGGATTCAGGGGTTGATAAAAGAATTATTGAACTTGAAAAAAAGTATGGAAAGCTTGATACGACTGTTACTTTTAAAATTGCAGAAGAAGTGGCAAAGCAAAAGTTTTGCAAGTTTGCAAGTTTGCATGAGGCAATTGATGCAGGGATAAGGGTTGGTTTTGCATATCAGACTATTGCAGTTGTTGCAAGTCCAATTGAAGGATATACAGAATTAAAAATTGAAAAAACCCGCGACGGCAAAGAATATTTTAAGGCTTATTTTTCAGGACCAATTCGTTCAGCAGGAACAACTGCTTCTTGTATTGTTCTAATGTTAATTGATTATTTACGGGAATTATTTGGATATGCAAAATATGACCCAAATGATGAAGAAGTGAAAAGATATGTTACTGAGAATACTGATTATCATGAGAGGGTTACGAATTTGCAATATTTTCCTTTGGAAGAGGAGATGGAATTTTTAGCAAAACACCTTCCAATTCAAATTGCAGGAGAACCAACAGAAAAACTTGAAGTATCAAATTATAAGAATTTGGATAGAGTTGAGACAAATAATATTCGGGGGGGGATGTGTTTAATTTTTTCTGAAGGCCTGGCTCAAAAAGCTGCAAAAGGTTTTCGACTTCTTAATGGTGCTAAGAAAAATGGAATTAATGCAACTGGTTTTGATTTTTTAAGTGAATATTTAGAACTTCATGAAAAACTAACAAGTGCCAAAGGAAAAAAAATAGGAGATGCTGTTCCAACTTATATTAAGGATTTGGTTGCAGGCAGACCTGTTTATGGTCATCCCTCGAGGTCCGGAGGTTTTAGATTTAGATATGGGCGAGGAAGAGTAAATGGCTTTAGTGCAGTTAGTTTGCATCCTGCGACAATGGCAATTACTGATTCTTTTATTGCTATTGGAACACAGTTAAAAATTGAAAAGCCAACTAAGGGGTGTGTTACAACTGTGTGTGACTTTATCGACGGGCCGATTGTAAAACTCAAAAATGGAAGTGTAAGAAAATTAAAAACAAAAGATGAAGCAAAGGAACTTTACAAAGATGTTGAAGAAATAATTTATTTGGGAGATATTTTATTTCCTTTTAGCGACGTTATAAATAGAAATGCTGGTTTGCTAAAATCAGGGTATGTTGAAGAATGGTGGAAATTAGATTTAGAAAAAGCAGGAGAAAAAATTGAGGATTTTTTTAATGTATTAATTGATGACGCAATTTTATTTAGTGAAAAATATAAAATCCCTTTTTATCCTGAATTTATTTTTTATTGGAAGGAAATAAATCATGAAAAATTTTTAGGCTTAATTAATTGGTTAGGAAATTCAATTGTTCGAGGAGGAAAAATTATTTTGCCGTTTAATAAAACTGAGGAAGAAAAATTCAGCCTTGGAAAAAGAGCACTTGAATTAATTGGAATGGAGCATGAAGTTACAATTGAGAATGTTGTGATAAATGAAAAAAATTCAAAAGCATTATTTGTTAATTTGGGAATTGATTTATGGATTTTAGAAAAAGAAGAATTTTTATTAAAAGAAGAAGTTGAAAAAATGAAGTTAATTGAGAGTGAGGATGTTTTAGAAATTGTTGATAGTTTGTCTTTCTTTGAAATTAAAGATAAGTCCGGAGATTTTATTGGAACGAGAATGGGTCGTCCTGAAAAAGCAAAATTAAGAAAATTAACAGGAAGTCCGAATGTTTTATTTCCTGTTTCTTCTCAGGGAGGAAGATTAAGGAGTGTTCAGGCTGCAATGGAAGTTGGTTGTGTTAAAAGTCAGTTTCCACTTTATTATTGTGAGAAGTGCGACAAGGAAACTATTTATCCAGTTTGTGAAATTTGTGAGGCAAAAACAAGAAAGAAATTTTATTTTACAGATACAAAAGAAAAATCATTTGAAAAGAGAAATGAGTCAAGTGAGAGAGAGGGAATGGATTCTTGTTTTCAGTCAATTGATATAAATCATTATTTTAAAAAGGCTAAGGAAAAAATTAATTTTACTAATGAAATGCTGCCGCTTTTAATTAAAGGTGTTAGGGGAACTTCTTCAGAAGGACACACAATGGAGAATTTGGCTAAGGGGATTTTAAGGGCAAAACATAATTTGCAGGTAAACAAGGATGGGACAATTCGCTTTGATGCAACTGAATTGCCTTTGGTTTCTTTTAAGCCAAAAGAAATTGGGGTTGGAGTTCTTAAATTAAAAGAACTTGGATATACTGAAGATATTGAAGGAAGGGAATTAACTAATGAAGAGCAGATTTTGGAATTAATGCCGCATGATGTTCTTTTGCCAAGTTCTCCTGAGACTTTGGATGAAAGAGCAGATGATGTATTTACAAATGTTTCGAATTTTGTTGATGATGAACTCACTCGTTTTTATGGATTGGATTCTTTTTATAATCTTAAAACCAAGGATGACTTGGTTGGAAAGCTTGGTGTTTGCATGGCGCCGCATAATTGCGCAGGTGTTATTTGCAGGTTTATTGGTTTTTCAAATTCTTTGGGTCTTTATGCAAGTCCTTATATGCATGCAGCTATCAGGCGTGATTGTGATGGAGATGAATTAGCAGTTATGCTTTTAGGAGATGTTTTATTAAATTTTTCCAGAAAGTTTTTGCCAAGCCACCGAGGCGGAACACAAGATGCGCCTTTAGTTTTAAATGCAAAGATTGATGCAGGAGAAGTTGATGACCAGATTTTGGATTTTGAATTTATTGAAAATAAAACTTATACAATTGAATTATATGAATTAGCTGAAAAAGGTGCGCACTCCTCAGAAGTTAAGAATATCACGACGTGCAAAGATATCATGAGGTGTGGAAAGAATCCTTTTGTTAATTTAGGTTATACTCATGACACAACTGATTTTAATAACGGGGTTATTTGCTCAGCGTATAAATCTTTGGGGACAATGCAGGAAAAGGTTGAGCACCAGATGGCTTTGGTTGAGAAAATTCGGGCAGTTGATGCAAGTGATACTGCGAGGCTTATGATTGAGAGGCATTTTTTGCGAGATATGAAGGGTAATTTAAGAAAGTTTTCAATGCAGGGTTTTAGGTGTGTGGCTTGCAATGAAATTATGAGGCGGCCTCCTTTAAAGGGAATTTGTCCAAAGTGCGGGGGAAAAATTATTTTTACAATTCATGAAGGGGGAATAAAAAAATATTTGGAAATTGCAATTAATCTGGCAGAGAAATATAATTTGTCAAATTATATGAAACAAAATTTGGAATTAACAAAAAGATATATTGATTCTATTTTTGGCAAAGAACTTGAAAAACAGGAAAGTATTGAAAAGTGGTTCTAGAAATTTTTAAAAAAGTATATTTTTTATTATAATAATCTTTAAATATAATGTTTTTTTAATAAGTGTATGTTTAGTTTTCAGAAGTCAAATCAAAATCCTTTTTCAATTAGGGAAAAACTTGTTTTTGATAATCTTGCTAAAATTGAATTTTCCTGTCCTAAACCTTATAGAGTAAGATCTGCAAAAGAGGTATTGGATTCTGGAAAAGCTCATGCTTTGGAATTTTCTTTAGCTTTAGCATATTCTATGGAAAAATTTAGTTACGAACAAAGGATAGTGGACCTTTTTGGACAAACTAGAAAGGGGTTTTATGGTCATTCAATTTTTATTCTTAAAAAAGATGATTTATATCATTCTTTTAGTCATTCTGCAATACCTCAATTAAATGGTTATTTTTCTGCAAAAACTAAAAAAGCAATTTCAAATTTATTTTTTGATGCTCTGGAAAAAAGAGGAGTTTATCCTGTATCTTATCTTCCATATAATCCTAATAAATTGAAGTTTGATTGGAGAAATTCTAAGGAAGATTTAGCAAAAGATTTTGCAATTTTTAGAGATAAACAATCTGAAGAGGGAAAAATAATTCCTGTTATAAAAAGACCTAAAGGACCTCTTTCAATGTTTTTTGGTTGATAAATTATAAACAAAATAAAAAATAAATCATAGTCATATAATCTATACATCTAATTGTTTCTATTATTTTTGATTGAGTAATTTGATCTTTTCTTTTTTTTACTTGTTCTTCATTTAAATTATAAATAATTCCTTCTTTTACACCCATTCTTCTTAAATCAACCCACCTTTTTTCCCTTCTTATTAAACTAAATGGAATAAAATAATAATCAATTTTTTTTAGAAGAGTGTCTCCTGGTTTTCTTGTTTCATCAAGTATTTTTAAGAAAGCATCTCTTTCATTCATATTTTCTAAAGAGTTCATAATTTAATTAAATTTTTATTATTTAAAATAATTTATGTTCTAGATTAATTATTTTTTTAGTTTCATAAGTTTTAAAAATTAAATTTTTTAATTAGTTTAATGAGAATCAAAGTTTATGGAAGAGTTCAGTTTGTTGGATTTAGAAATAAAGTAAAAAATTTTTGTATTGAAAATAAAATTAATGGTTATGTGAAAAATCTTTTTGATGGAAGTGTTTTAGTTGTTATTGATAAAAATTTTAATGAATTTATTGATTGGGTTAAGATGAGTCCTGGTTTTTCAAAGGTAACTGAAATTAAAAAAAGTAAAATAGATGATTTAGATTATGAAAATTTTGAAGTTAAAAAAGATTTTAATTTTTTTATTGATAAGTTAAGGGGTTTTAGAAATTTAGTTTTTTTAAGAAGAGGCTTGGAAAATATTCCTATTCATATTGCAATTATTCCTGATGGAAATCGTCGCTGGGCTAAGAGAAGGGGTTTGCTTGGATTTCGTGGACATGAAAAAGCTGGAGAGTCTGAAAATTTAATTTCTCTTTTTGAAGAAGCAAGAGATTTAGGTGTTAGTTGTGTTTCTTTTTGGGGTTTTTCAACTGAGAATTGGAAACGCGAGAAAGAGGAAAATGAAAAATTGTTTAATGTTTTTTTAAGAGGAATAAATGATTTTAGAAATTATGCAAAAGAAAATAAAGTTAGGTTTAGGCATATTGGAAGAAAAGAGAGATTTAGTAAGGAAGTTAGAGATGCTTTGATTGTTTTAGAAAATGAGACAAAAAATTATGAAAATTATAATGTGCAGTTATGTTTGGATTATGGTGGTAGGGATGAAATTTTAAGAAATGTGAATAAGTTACTTTCTGCAAAGGCAAAAAAAGTTAATGAAAAACAATTTGGAGAAATTCTTGATACAAAAGGTGTTCCTGATCCTGATTTAATTGTTAGAACAAGTGGTGAAAAAAGACTTAGTGGTTTTATGCCTTGGCAGGGGGTTTATGCAGAATTAATTTTTTTAAAAAAACATTTTCCTGATTTTACAAAAAAAGATATTGATTTTGCAATAAAAGAATTTTCAAAAAGAAAAAGAAGGTTTGGTGGGAATAGTTAAAATTTTGCCTTTGGCAAAATTTTTTTCTGCACTGAATAATTAATGTTATTGGTTTTTTTGGAAAAGTTTAAGAAAAGATTTTCTATTTAAAATTTATGAAAAAAATATTTGAAATTTTGCATAATGATCTTTTTCCAATAAAATATTCTTTATGGAAAAAAAATCAAGATAAGGTTTATAATCAACTTGAGAATGATTTAAAGTTATCTTGGATTTCTACTCAACATGCAATTCATTCTTCTATGAATTTACCTATAGTATTTGTTTTAATTTCTTTCATTTTTAATCTTGCTTTACTTTCTTTAAATATTCCTAATTGGAAAGTGGCGTTTTCTCTTTATTTTTTATATCTTTTATTTATTTTAATTGTTCTTCTTTCAATATATCTTTTAAATAGAAGTTATGATAAATATACAGATGAAAAATATCTTGAATTTTCTAAGAAAAAGAAAGAATCAAAGTAGGATTATAAATATTGAGGTTGTTGAAGAAATTAAAAAATAAAAGTTGCTTAGGAATTGGAAAGCGTAAGATTTATATATTCAAAAAAATTGAATAATATTAACTAAAATCATTCAAAAAAATTGAATATGGAATTTGATAAGAAAAACAAGTTGAGAAGTTATTTGAATCATCTTATTTCCACTGGAAGTGAACGGTGTAATAAGAAGATAACAAACCCTAAAACTAGCAACCTTCTTCCAAGAAGAAGTTTTATTTTGAAGCCTGAGATGTATGTAAGAAAATTTATTGATAAATCTCTTAAGCAGAGAATTGTAGTTTTTCCAGGGTTGAGGGGTGTAGGCAAAACTACATTGTTGTTTCAAACTTATCGGTATTTGAGGGATAATTTTAAAATCCCTGTAGAAAGATTGATTTATGTTGATGTTGGGGATTTGAATCGGATTTACAATGCTTCTCTTCAAGAACTTTTTGAATTATATGAACAATTTTTTTTAGCCAAACCTTTAGAAAAAACAAATGAATCAATTATTTTGTTTTTAGATGAAGCCCATAATGACCCAAGTTGGCTGGATTTTTCAACAAGTTTATTCAATAGGAGTGATGGGGAAAACAATGTTTTAATTTTTGTTAGTGGCTCTTCTGCATTAGGTCTCAAAAGTAGTGTTGATGCAAGTAGAAGAATGATAAGGGATGAAGTTAGCCCTTTAAATTTTCAAGAATATCTTTATTTAAAATATAGATTTTTGCCCCCAAAAAAAACTGCAGAGAGAATAAGGATTGCCTTAGATAGTGATATAGAAAGCGCACAATATACTTTAGATACTGTTTATAATGAGTTGATGAAAAAATCTTCACTGGAGAATATTAATTTAAACAAGTTGTTAGAAGATTATCTAATTTCTGGAGCTTCGCCAGTTTCTTTAGAAGAATATGATACAAATAATATTTTTAATTGGTGGATGAATATTTTTGATAAAGTTATAACACAGGACATACCTGTTTATTCCAAAATCGGGCAAAGGTCTTCAAGCAAAGTTTTCGCAATGTTACAATATCTGGCAAATAGTTTGCCTCCTGCAACAAATAGTGTAAAGTCTATTTCGGGGGAGCTTGATGGAATGCCTGAAGGAACTGTTTTTAATATTTTAGAATCATTGAAAATGGCTTGTTTAATTGAAGAAGAAAAATATTATAGCAATAATCCTTTAAAGCGTGTTGCCAGACCTCCAAAATATTACTTTAAACATCCTAATATAAGAAGTGTTTTACTATGGAATATGGGAAGGTTGAATATTTTAGATAGTTCACAATTAGGCACTTTTTTTGAAGAAAGTGTATTTAATACCCTTTTATTAAATTTAAAAAAACCCACTTCGCCAATAAAAGATTTAGGTTTTGATGATGCAAATCAAAAGGGAGCAGATTTTATAATTAAATTAAATAGTGGTGCCGTTCCGATAGAATGTTGTTGGGGTTCAAAGGGGATGTCCCAAGTAAAAAAAAGTATGGAGCGAGTTGAGTCAAAGTATGGGATAATTTTGGATAGTTCTAAGGGGGTTGTCCAAAAAGATAAAATCCTTTATGTGCCCAAGGTTTTATTTTTCTTTTTTTAAATTTCTATTCTAAAGAAAATAAAATAAAATTGTTGGAATCATTAAACATCCCATCATAAAAGTTCTTCTTATATTTAATTGAATGCAATAGATTCCCGTGAATGTTGAAATTATTAAAATTAAAATTCCTAAGAATCCTGAGAGAATAAAAACTATTATTAGAAGAATAATTAATGTAATTGTTGAAAGAAAAGTGTAATTAATTTTTTTAAATTTGTTTGAAAAAAATTTTGCCAGATTAATTGTTAGAAAAAATGAAATTATTCCTGAAATAAAAACTATTGTTAAGATTAATATTAAAATATTTGTTTCAATATTTCCTAAGATTTCTTTAATTGTAACTGCTGCACCTGTTCTTGTTTTTGAAATTATATAAAGCAAAATAAATGAAAAACCCATGACTAGAGTATTTGTTGCTCCAATGAGAACTAAAAAACCTTTGTTATCTAATTTTGAATTTATGTTTCCAATTATTGCTGCTTGTCCAGAACCCATGCCAGGCAAGAAACTGCATAATGGGGAGGCAATTAAAGAACGAAAAACTGGCTTTAGAATTTTTGTTTTTGGCTTTGTTATTTTTTGCTCAGGAATTTTTGTTTTGTTTTTTATGCTTAAAATTAAAGCTGATGAACCAAATAAACCTGTTAAGAGTGGAAGTAGGGGTTGATTTAAATTTTCTAAATTAAGCACAATATATCCTAATATTCCTGAAATGATAAATACAAAACTTGCAGTGAATTTTTTGTTTTCAATTAAGATTAAAATTAATGAGGCAAGAATTAAAATATATGGGATTAATTTTTCAATTAAAAAGTATGTTTTTGAAATTATTAGTATTGAAGGATAGGAAATTAATATTAAAATAAAAATTGCAGAAATGCTTCCATATGCAGTTAAGATTATTGCCTCATATGCTTTTCCTTGTTTTAATAAATCATGTCCTGGGAGTATTGAGAGTTCTGTGTCGCTATCTGGGCAACCTAAAAATACTGAAGGAATAAAATCAAGAAATGTGTGGGTTATGCTCATTGAGGAAATAAAAACTACAAAATAAATTGGATTTAAATTTGTTAACAGCGAGGCTGAGAGTGCAATTAAAAAAACTCCGATTGTATTTATATGTATTCCAGGGATAAGGCCAGTGAGAGTGCCTGCAAGGATTCCAAGGAACAAAAATAAAATAATTTGAATTAACATTTAGGTTTAATAAAAAATTGTTTTAAAAAAATTATTGTAATCGAATCATTTAAAAAAATCATCAACAGATGCCGGGCAAATTCTCCTGTAAATTTTTTCCTGGTATTTTTTTGGCAATGTTTTATATGTTCTTTGTATTTTACTGTAAATTATTTTGGCTTCGCTTATTTGATTTTCCCTCCTTAAGTTTTCATATTCTTTTACTAAATTTATAATTTCTCTTTTATCAATTCCAATTTTTATTTTAATTATTTCTTTTTGCATTTTAATTTTGCATTTTTCAGAGAGCTTTGAATAAATTTCTTTTATTTTGTAATAAGAATATTTAGCAGCTTCCAGGCGGTTTTGTTTCAAAGCTTCTTTTGCTTCTTTTATAAACTCAAGACTTTTTGAAATCTCTTCTTTTTTACTTAATTTCTTCCAATCAATTTTTTCTTTTATTTTAATAGCAGAGTAAAGGAGGACAATTAAAAAAACAATGTAGATAAGATAGTTAAACATATTGTTTGGTTTTAAATCAATTATTGAGAATCCTGTTATGTTGTTTTTGTTTTTTTCAGAAACTTCTAATACTAAAATTGTTTCTGTTTTTTTGACTTCATCAATATCGACAAAGTCATCAATATAGTAAATTATTTTATTATCTTCAATATTTTCTTTATTAATTTCAAAAATATTGTTTTCAAGTTCTTTTGTTTTTGTTATGAATATTATTTTTCCGAATTCTTTTGGAGTGTATTCAAAAAAAGTTGCATCTTCTTCATCTGTTTTAATTTTTTTTGTGATGAGAGTTATTTCTCTGGTTTCATTTTGGTACTTGATTTTTAATTTTTTACTTGTGACTGAAGCAGTGAATTTATTTTGAATTGTGAAAATATTTTCAGTTAACTTATTTAGAGATCTTTTTTCAATTAACGGTGTTGTTGAGAGAATGGCTTGTTTTATTATTTCTTTTAAGTTTTCTGAAACAGAATTTTTTACATATTCATTTGCTTTTATAATTTCAATATCTAAAGGAATTTTTTCTTTAATTTCCTCTAATTCTTCTAAGTATTCTTTATTTTTTTCTTCTCTTTTGTCTGGGGAAATTGTTTTGTATCCTGTTTGGAAATAAATTTTTATTGCCTGGATTCTTCCGGAATAGACTTTTGATAGGTCATTATAAACTCCCAGATCTTTTAAGGCCTCTTTTACTTCAGGTCCCTGTGAATCTATTTTAGTGAGAAAATCCTCGAGCCTTGATTGGGCTTCTTCAACTTCTGTTTCTTCGGAGTAAGTCAAAGCTTCAAAACCCGAAGGGATGATTTCAAACTTTCTCGATTCCCATTCTGAATTGCTGGAATTGTCATAGCAAGTCACAACCCAGGTATAATTTCCAACATCAAAATCATGAAGATGGATTGTCGCTTCTCCAGCATTTGATGAGAAGGATTTATTTTCTGAGTAGTCCACGCTCCCCCAGCATGACGGGCAGGAATAATAGTTTAAATCATAAGTACAGTTCTTTAATTTTGTGTTGTCAGTTGCATTGTATTTGAAGTTTATTGTTTGGTCTGTGAATTTTGCGTTATTTGCAGGTTCTATTAATGTTATCTTTGGTTTTTCATTGTCAGTGTTGTCAGAATCAGAGACAGTTATTTGTTTTGTTATTGAGAATTGTTGGCTGTCAAAATAAATTGTTAATTTTAGATTATATATTTTTTCTTCCAGGTAACTATAAGTAAAGGTATCTATAAAGTTAGATTGGTTCTCTGCTATGTAATCATAATTTTCATCCCCGTATTCTAATTTAGCAAATAGGATCTTTTCATCAGGTGAATTTATTTTAATAGTTATTTTAGCATCTTCATCAATTTCTATCTTTTCTTTTTCAAGATTTATTTCTGCAGAAGCGACTGAAAATTCTTTTGTTGTTATCTGCGTTGGTTTTTCATTACCAGTT
The DNA here is from genome assembly GCA_050124795.1 of Candidatus Pacearchaeota archaeon. Classification (GTDB taxonomy): domain Archaea; phylum Nanobdellota; class Nanobdellia; order Pacearchaeales; family GW2011-AR1; genus JASFEO01. The sequence goes on along the minus strand of JASFEO010000006.1, from coordinate 26,664 downwards.
GATTTAATTTTTAAAATATATTTTCCTGGATTTTGAATTGCTGAAGAAGGGATATTTTTTTCAGAGGTATTATTTTTTTGATAGGCAATATTTGAATCATCCTCGTAAAATAATGTAATGTTGCTTAAATCATACCCCCCTGTAAGTGAAAAATCAATATCATCATTTGTTAAATATATCTCCTGCATTCCATAGATTGTTAATGGTTCTTCATTTATTGTAAAATTTCCTGATTTACTATCTTTATTTGAAGAGTCTTCTTCTTCAAGGCATGTTGCAGTCCAATTATAATCTCCATTTGGAATTTCTAATTCTTCACTAATTGGTTTTTCATTTGAAAAGCTGTATGTTAGGCTATCTGTTGAATTATATAATCTTAAACTGCAGTTTAATGTTTTGTTTCCATTGTAATCAATACTAAATTTAAAATTAATTGGGTTTTTTGCATTTATGTTTGGAGAATTGATAACGTTTAATTCTATTTCTCCACTTGTTGAATTGCCTAAGATTTCTGTTTCAATCCTTATTTCAAAAACCTGTTCAGACAAATGCGGAACTATCCATGAGATTCTTTCAATTAATTCATTATTATTTTCATCAAGATATTCTTTTATTTTTACTTCTTTATCTTCATTTTTCCAATAAACTTTTATATTTTCTTTTTTTGATTCAGGGATATCTGAATAAACAATTAGTTCACTATTGAGGTGTTCTGAACTTTTTATTGTGAATTCTTTTGAAAAATTTTTTGAGTCTATAATTTTTTCTTTTTTTGTAATGGCATTTGTGAAGTTTGCAGGGATTTCTCCTTTGATTGCAATTTTTCCATCATTATTGTAAAGAGCAAGGAGTTGGGTTTTATTTTCAAAATTATTTTCATCCTTTTCTTGTGTTTTTGCAATATTAGATAAGGGAGAACTTTTTGAATTTTCGACATTATCAATATTAATATAATAACCCTGATTTTCTTTTAAAGATAAATTTTCTATTTCTGAATTGTTTTCTTCTGAAAAATTCTCCACGGTTTTAGATGGTGAATTAATTTCTTTAATTTTGGAAGAATCATTTGAACCTATTTTAATTTCGGATGATTGATTTGTTTTTGAAGAAATTTCCTGAATCTCGGTTGTATTTTCAACTTCTTCTTTAGAAGCATTTTCTTGTTTTTCATTTATTGCATTTGAAACAATTTCTAAATTAATATCTCCATTTTCTGTATCTGTTGCGACCTCTTCAGGATTTTCCGTAATTTCTTCAGAAGTTATTTTTGTTGGGGGGGTTACATCATTTTCTTGGCTAGTTGTTTTGGGATTTATTTCATTGTCTTCGGGGTTTACTTTCTGCTCTATGTTTTGAGTTTGCGATTCTGTATTTATCTCTTCTGAAGCTTGTTCACTGTTTGAATTTATTTGTTCTGAACTTTCATCCTGAGTTATTGAAGAGGTCATGGCTTCATTTGCAATCACAATATTCATTACAAAAAAGAGTATCACACCTATTGAAAGATATTTTTTTATTTTCATTTTAAGTTTTTTAAGTGTCCTTCATTATACATCCAGAGTGTCAGGATTTTCCCAACAACATCCTGTTCATTACTTCCAATTATCCCCACGAATTTTTGAAGAACTTCCCTCTGTTTTTTTGTTATTGTGCCCTTGACAATCACTGTTTCTGCTCGGGGTTTTTCTTTTGAGCCTATTTTGGTCTTTTTAGAGTCTTTTTTTGGCATATTAAAGGTTTGATTTAAGACTTTATAAACATTATTGTTTATAATGTTGTTAACAATTCTTTCGAGAGCTTTTCAATTACTCTGATAAATATCCCGCAAGAAGGATTCCATTGTTGACAATCTTATTAATAAAATTATTTAAATTGCGTTTAATCAATATTATGATGGAGAAAAGAGGTATTTTATTTATATGTCTTGCATTCATTTTTATTTTTTTTATGAACTCTCTTTTAGCAGTTAGCACAGGTTTAGAAATAGAAAATTCTCCACCGTTTTTTGTGGGGATAATCCCTAATCAGTCATGGTCTGGGGGGAATTTATTGGGTGCATTTGATTTAGATGATTATTTTGGATCTGCAATAAATGCAACCCTGATTTACTCTTCTTCTGTTGTTGAAGATATAACTATTGTAATTAGCGAGGGAGAAGTTTCTTTTTATCCAAATGATTCATTTTCAGGAATAAGGGAGATTATTTTTTATGCAGATGATGGGGCAGGGAATGCCAGTAGTAATGTAGTTTCGCTTTTTATTGCAGTTGATGATGAACCCCCAAAATGGAATAATCCTGAAAAAGATAAGGGGGTTATTTATCAAAACGATTATGTTGTTTTTAGTGCAAACTGGACAGATAATCTTTTGCTTAAAAATTACACGCTTTTTGTTAATCAAAGTTCCAGCTCTTTTGGATATAATGGAAATTTTGCAGGATTAACAAATGAATCTACAAAGACAATTCAAATAAGCGCGTCTTCCGGACAGATAGTATCATGGTATTTTTGTGCAAGAGATTCAAGCAGCAATAGTAATTGCACCGATGTAAAAAATTTTTCAGTTTCAGCAAGAGTTGTTCCACCTTCAACAATCGTCCCTGACGACGACGATGACGAAGATTCAATTACAGCGAAAATTAAAAAAATTTTCAAAAAAGATTTTGATGAGTTTAAACTCAGTGTTTCTTCTTTTTTTGTTTCAGTAAAGCAAGGTTCGGCGCAAACAAAAATCCTTGAAATTACAAATACTGGAAATACAGAATTACCTTTTAATTTTAGTGTTGATGGTCTGGGGGAATTTGTTATCCTAAGCCACAATTCCCTTGTTGTCTCCGCAGGAGAAACAAAAAAAATTACAATTGATTTTTTCGCAAAAAAAGAGACTATTCCCGGGCATTATTTTGGAGAGGTTTTAGTTGAATCTGTATCTAATCTTTCAATTCCAATTGTGTTTGAAGTCAATCCTCTTGAAAGTGATATTGAAGTTTCGGTTTTAATTCCAGAGAAATATAAATTTGTAAAACCCGGTGAAACTATTGTTGCCAATATTTCTCTGGAAAATTTAGGGGATTTAATTGAGGAAACTATTGGTCTTCATTTTTTTATTATTGATTTTTATGGGCGGGTTTATGATTCATCTGATGAGGAGATTGTCTTAACATCTCCAATAAGTTTGATGAGGAATTTTACTCTTCCTGAAGATATGTCTCTTGGGGATTATCTTTTTTATGCCAGAGCATTTCAGGAAGATTCGATCCTTTCTATTAGTTCAGATGAATTCGAGGTAGGAGCAAGGTTTAAATTTTTAGCTTTTGTCAAATCTTCATCTGTTTTTTTGTTAATTGTTTTTCTTTCTTTCTTTTCAATTCTCTTTGTTTTAAGGTATAAAAATCTTGCAGAAAGAAAGAAAGGTTTGAATTTGTATGTTGAATCTCTTGAACTTCGCAAATTAATGGCAATGAAGAAATTTGATGAGGCTGTTAACCTTTTTATAAAGATGAAAAACCGCTATGGCGAACCAGTTACAAAAGAGATGCTTGAAAATAAGGAGGCATTGAAGATTCAAATGGAAAATCTTGCGCAGAAATTTGACCTGGGCGGGGAATCTGGTTTTTGGGGTAATTCTTCTACAGAAAAAACTTCACAAGAAAAAAATGTTAAAGAGGGAAATCAAAAAAATTCAGATGGAAAAGAAAATAATGGAGATAAATTAAAAGGAGAAAAATCAGATGATTCTTAGAAGAAATATTTTAATTTTTATTGGGCTTTTTTTAATTTTTAATTTTTACCCATTAACAGAAGCTTCTTATGGTTCAGCTATAAAGACTGATGATTATTCTATTTCCACAAATAGTCTTAACAGAACAATTGGGCACGGAACTATTTTGGAGGATTTTATTGAAATTAACAATCTGAAGCAAACAGGAATAACAATCTCTTTTTCTTTTTCAGGGGATATTGGGCAGGTCATTGATAAGTACGATGTTGGATTTTCAATTTCTTCTGAAAATAAATCTCTTTTTTATTTTACAATAGTTGGGAAAGATGTTGGTGTCTACAATGGTCTTTTGGAAATAAAAGGCGATATAATTGAAAAAATTCCTATAAATGTAAATGTTGTTGAAGAGGAAATAACTTCGCCTTTTTTAATGGAAATTAAGCCCATAAAAACAAGTTTTGTAAAAGGAGCACTTTTTCAATTTAATTTAAAAATTAATAAGTTGAAAAAAGAAGCAATTGAAAACGTTTCTTTTACTTATTCCATGCAGGATTCTTTGAATAATTCTTTTCCCCTTAAAACAGAAACGATTAATGTAACGAATTCTTTTCAAATTCTTAAGACATTTTCCTTTCCTGATGAAATAAATTTTGGTGATTGTATTCTGAAGGTTGTTTTGGAGAGTGATTCTTTTGTTATTGAGAATAAAGCAGGTTTTGTTTTGAAAAAGCATTTTTGGCAGATCCTTCTTTTTGGTGTTTTGCCTCTTTGGGTTTTAATTCTTATTGCAGGGATTTTTATTTTGGGGTTTTTGATTTTTTATTTTATAAAGAGACATATAGAATCAAAGAAAAAATACAAGATGGTTCTTGATTTGAAGACTCTTCCTAAAAAAGAAGATGGTTTTTTGCATTTAGGAAACATCGCAGAGAAGAAAGTTTCTTCTTATCTTGACCCGGCGAGGCTGACAACACACACAATTGTTGCAGGAGCAACAGGCGGGGGGAAAAGTATTTCTGCGCAGGTTATAATTGAAGAGGCTTTGATGAATAATATTGCTGTGATTGTGTTTGATCCGACTGCGCAGTGGAGCGGGATGCTTAGAAAATGCACTGACAAAAAAATGATGAGTTATTATCCCAAGTTCGGATTAAAAGAGACTGATGCACGGGCGTTTAAAGGAAATGTTCGGCAGGTTACTCATGCAAGGGAATTAATTGATATTAATAAATATGTTTCCCCCGGACAGATTCAGATTTTTAGTTTGAATAAACTTGATCCAAAAGATATGGATATTTTTGTTTCAAATGTTATCAGGCAAGTTTTTAAGTCTGATCCCAAGGAATCTCCTGTATTGAAAGTTCTTTTGGTGTTTGATGAGGTTCATAGGTTATTAAGTAAGTTTGGTGGAAGCGGGCAGGGATTTTTGCAGGTTGAGAGAGCGTGTCGTGAATTCAGGAAATGGGGATTAGGGATGATGTTGATTAGTCAGGTTTTGAATGATTTTGTTGGAGAGATTAAAGCGAATATTAATACTGAGGTTCAGACGAGAACATTGGAGGAAGGAGATTTGGAGAGGATAAAAACAAAGTATGGTGAGGGGTTTTTGAAATCTTTGATTCGTGCTGAAGTTGGAGTTGCGATGTTTCAGAATGCAGAGTATAATCGGGGTCGACCTTATTTCATAAATTTCAGGCCCATCCTGCATAATACCCGTCGATTGCCTGATGAGGAACTTGAGAAATATAATAAGTATAATGATATTGTTGATGATTTGGAGTTTTCGATTGATGCGCTTGAGCGTGAAAAGCAGGATGTTTTTGATCTTCGAATGGAATTGAAACTTGTTAAGGATAAAGTGATGAGCGGGAATTTTAGCGTCGTGGAAATTTATCTGGAAGGACTGAAGCCGAGGGTGGAGAAGGCATGGGAAACTTTGGGGAAGACTCCGCCAAAGAGAGAGATTAAACTTGTCAGCGAGGATGAAATTAAGAAATCCGTTAAGGAGGCGCAGGAGTCGAGGAAGGAGTTTGAGAAAAAGGAAAAAGCAAGTGAAGTTGCAGAAAAAGTTGTTCAAAAAAAAGAAGATATCTTAAAAAAAGAAGTAGCTGCCCTAACTTTTGACAATGGAATTATGGTTAGTAGTGCAGCTGAACTTTTGGGGGCTCTTCCGACGATGGATGAAGAAGTCTTTAGAATTCATGTAAATGAAAACAAGAATGATATTGCACAATGGGTGGAGAAAAATTTATCAAAAGATGAAGGGGAAAAATTAAAATCTATTTTAGATAAGCAAAGGATGATCACCGCCCTAGGTAAATTGGGAAAAAGGGAAGAAAAATTTTCATCTGGAAAAAAAGAAAACCCGCAAAATAAAGAGAATAAAGGAAAAAGTAAAGAATGAGTGACGAAGAAAAAGAGATCGTTATAAATAATTTTGAAGATGTTTTAAAATTTGTTAATGAAGATTTTGGAAAAGTTTTGATTTTGTTAAAAAAATATAATCTTATTCCTGACGAAAAAGTGAAAAGGGCATATGGGGGCAAAAAAGAACTTATGGTCTTTCTTGAAAATATTGTTATTAGTTATCTAAATGAAAAGTATTCTGATTTGCATACACGAATAAGTGTGGAGAGGAAAAAAGGAAAAGACCTGATCGAATTAAGTTTAAAATTAAGTTCTGTTAAATTTAAAATTAAATTGTTTAAGTCTGATTTAGATGAACAATCATTTAATCAGGTTGTTTTGATTTTGGATAACGTAAAAAAAGAATTGGATGTGATTGAATCAAAAGAAAAAAATATTGCGGCGAAAAAATAATTTAATAACCTTCTTCATCTTTTTTTCTTAGTATCCAGATTGTGATAAGCAGGATTATTATTGTCAGGACAATTGTCATTATCCCATAGCTAATTCCTGAAAAAAATTCTGTTGCAAGAGTTAGTGTCTTGGTTTTGGTTTTTACAAGTCCGTCTTCTCGTTCACCATATCTCGCAGTTACTTCAATAATTTGATTTTGCAAAAGATCCTCTTCATTTAATTCTTCTTTTATTGAAATTGTCTTACTTTTTTTTGCAGAAATTTTTTCCGCAGTGATTGTTCCTGAAGTTATTTCATTGTAACCCACTTTTAGGTTAGTTATTTCAATGTTTGCCCAACAATCAACATCTGCTAGATTTTCTGCCCTTATTTTAAATTCTTTTTTTTGTTTATTGTATTTTGCTTCTGTTAAATCAATTTCACAATTATCTAAAACCTCGACTGTATTAACATCAATTGTTTTTTCAAGTATTCTGTCAAGAGAAGATGCAGATTCACCGTAGAGAGTAAAAACATTTGCACTTAGATCTTCAGGTTGTGTTTCAAGGCTATAAACCATTGTTTTAAAATTTCCGGGCGCAATGAAGTTGGCTTCGGCATCACCGATTTTGTTTCCGTTTATTGTTATGACTCCTTTGAAATATACAGGAATATTTGATTCACTTTTGTAGGTTAGTTCTATTTGGGAATTTATTATGTTATATTTTATTGAATGGATTGAAAGGCTTATTGAAGGAGTTGGTACTGGAAAAAGGTCAAGTCCTTCAACTGCAGAGACTCCTTTCTCCTGACTTCTTGCTCCTCTTGCGAATTTGACCATCACATTTATTCCTGTGCTTTTTTTTATGTTTGTTGCAGTTCCTATTAATTCATTTCCGATTAATATTCCTATTTCAATAGGAGAATCTTTTAGATAATCTCTTATTTGATCCGGGACATTTTCTTTTCCGGTAAAAAGTGTTGGTTCTGTTCCGAGCATAAGTTGTTTTTCAATGAATTCCCCATTTGTTAAAAGAACCTGTTTTGTTGGATTTATTTTAAGGTATTCTTTGGTGATTTCTATATTATCTTCAAATCTATTTTTTGTGTCGATTATTTTCGGATTATATTTTTCTAAAATGTCTCTTACTTCTCTATCCACATACCCATAAATTAAAATTTCATCAATGTTTCTTCTTGAAAGGGTTGAATCAATTTCATTAATGTTTATTTTGTTTGAAAGAAATACCCACGATTTTTTTTGGACTGCATAAGGCGTAACTGCAATTGAATCATATCCATATGAATCCCCTACAATCACAAAATTTCTTATATCCGGAAGTTCATCAATTAGTTGGATATTTGCGTTTTTTGCTGTGATTTCCCTTGCTGATTTAAACCCGTTTGCCTTAATGAGGTCCGGATAATTAAAAACATAAGGAGAATCTGACGAACTAACAACAAGGATTGAATTTTCCTTTTTTATTCCATTTAATATGGTTGTTCCGTGTTGCGTATTTGTCAAAAAGTCCCCCCCAATTTCCTGAAGAGAAGAATAAAGCATTGCCGAATATACATCCTGCCAGCTTTGGGAATTTGCAATTATATAACTTTCTTCGTTTGCAGATAAAAAAGGCATTACTAATAATATTGTTAATAATATCAGAGATAACTTTATTTTTTTTCTCATAAGTAAAATAAATTTGATACTTGTATTTAAATTTTTCTTAAATTAATGGCGAAATAAAAACCTCGATTAATGCTGAAATTATAACAAGCAGGATTGAGATTATTAGTAAGATTGCGGTATCAATGAGGACTCTTTTTTTTGCGCCCTCTCTAAAGATGTCTTTTTTTAAAACTGAAATAAAAATAATATTCCCAGTTAAGATAATTGTTATGTATGACAACATTTCAGGTATTCCATGAAGGAAGTATTTTGTAAACAGGACCGGAAGTGAGAGAAAGTTTTCAGAATTTCTCGCAATTGTCCCTATCGCGAAGCCCATTATGCTTGCATTCCAAACTATTATAAAGATTGACCCTGCAGCGTAAAATAGCGAAAGTATGAATGATATTGCAAGGACTTTGAGATTATTTTTGATAATGATCTTTAGTGCAGACGAATTGTTAACAGCATTTCCAGTAATTCCCTGTGATTGAATCCCTCTGATTACTTTATCCTGAAGTTCAAAGGTGGTTGCAACTTTCTCATCCGGCAAAATAAAACTCCAAAATGCAAAGGCAACGACAAAACCGATGAATAAAGCAAGAATGAATTTGATTAATTTTGAATGTTTTTTTAATAAATTTTTTTCGCTTGTTGTGTCAACTTCTTTTTGTTCTTCTATTTTTATTGCCCCCTGAATTACGTATAGGCATGAAATTGATGAGAGAAAGACCATCACAATTGAAGAATATTCCGGAAAGATTAATGATGCTACAAGAATTGAAAGTGAAGAATAGAAAATACTTATAATAAAGAATTCAAAAGCATGCCTTTTTGCTTTTTTTGGGTTAAGCAGAATTTTTAACATGAATCATAATTGTTTTTATTGTTAAAAAATGCTTCGTAATTTACCCATAAATTTAAATACTTTTAAAAGTACTTATAAAGTATAGTAAAAATGGCAGAAGTTATATTTCGGGATTTGAAAATTCAGGTTGGAGATCGGGTTAAAATTCCAAAAGCAGTTATTGATACTCTTGGTTTGAAGAAGGGGCAAAAAATAGTTTTAAAGTTTGACGCTGAAAAAAAGAAAATTTTAATTGAGGAGGATAAGAAAAAATGAAACACTTTTTTATTTTTTTAATTTTAGTTTTGACTTTGCAGTTCGCGACGGGAGCGCATTATATTGTGGGAATTGCGAATGATGGTCTCGACGGGGGAAGCGCAAATGATCTTGAAGTTGTCTTGTGGAATCCGGCAAACGGAATCAGTGATAATTTAACAGATACAATCGGTGTGAACGGAAATTCGGGGCAGAATAATTTTTATTTAATTGATTGCGAGGGTTTGGATGACCCTTGCGAAATTGGAGACACAATGAGGGTGAAAATTTTTTCTTATCCCTATAGCGGGGAGGCTAATGCAACTGTTACAGGCGCGGGATTTGATGCTGCGGGAAATATAACGAGGAATAGTGTTCCGAATGCAACACTAGTTTCCCCTGTTAATTTTGCAAACATTTCTTCAGGTTTAATTAATTTTAATTGTTCATTTGTGGATTTGGATTCAGATATTGCAAATGTTAGTCTTTACGGAAATTGGTCAGGATGGCATTTAAATGAAACAAAAAGCGCAGCAGGTGTTTCTGGTTCTGCCTTATTTACAAAAAATTTGTCTGAAGGAATCTATGAATGGGCTTGTTTTGCAGAGGATAATCTTTCTATATCTTCATATTCCGAAGACAATTTTACTTTTACTGTTGATCTAACAAAACCAGTTGTGAATTCTGTTTTAGTGAATGAGAGTTTTGTTTGCGGGAGTTCTGATTTTGTTCGGGTTACTTGCAATACAAATGATTCATTCGGAGTAGAAAGGGTCTTTATTGAAGCGGCAAAACCCAATGGCACTGTGACGAATTATTCTGCAACTTTTTTATCAGGGGACGATTATGCTGCGGACATCTCTCTTGATCTGGAGGGTGTATGGGATTTTAAGTGCATTTCATTTGATTATTCAAATAATTCTGCGAACATGTCTTATAATAATTTTGAAGTTTATCCTGATTTTCCGGATTTATTTGTCTATCCTGAAATTAATTTTAGTAAGGAGGATCCTTTTGAAAACGAATCTATAATTGTAAGCACGCTTATTTTTAATAATGGGTGCAGTAATGCGAATAATTTTCTTGTGGGATTTTATGAAGGGGAAGCTCTTTTTGGAATTCAGGTTGGGAGCAATCAAACAATCTCTCTTGGAGGTTTATCAAATAAAAGTGTTAATATTACCTGGAATTCGAAAATTGGTTCAACTAACCTTTTTGTTTTTTCAGATGTTGGAGATTCAATTAGTGAGTTTAATGAAACAAATAACGAGTTTAATCAAACGATTGATGTTGGGATGTGGCAGGAATTTTATGGAAATGTAAGCGGGATAAAAATTTTATCTGATAATCTTATGAATAATCTTTCTTTTTGGGGGGAAGACCTTAATTTGAGCGGAAATATTTTTATGACAGATATGGAAAGTGATATTGATTGGACGAATCTTACTGCGATTGGTTTTGATAAATTCGGTGCTTCGAGTGAAAATGATTTTAGTGAAATTGATTCTTTTTTGGGAACAAACAATTTTGAAGATTCTGTTGAAAATGTTTTTACTGTTGACGGGGAGCCTGTTTTAACTAAGGATTTTTTTATACACCAAAATAATATTTCAGGAGTTCCGATAATTAATTCGACAAATAATTCTGCATTTTTCACCGGGATTTTGTGGGATGTTTCTGATGATTCTGACGGAGAATATGGATTAAGCGATAAAGAAGATGTCGTTTTTGTTGCGGAACTAAATAAGAATTCTAATGGGGCATACGGGATTTATGATTATGAAATAAGGGTTCCTGTGAGTTTGAGGGATTATTATTCAGATAATACAGAGGATATTTATTTTTATTATGATCTAGTTTAGTTTTATTTTGAAAAAAGAAAATTTTATCTGGGCTGTCCTAATTCAAAGATTTTTTTTGACCTGAATAAATCCCTGCCACAAATTTTTTTAATTTTTGTTAAGCGAAAAGTTTATAAACTAATATATACTAAAGTATATATGGCTGATTCAAAAAAAATTCTAAATGAAAAAGTTAATTCTATTGTTAAAGATCTCTCTTCGATAGAAAAGACAATGGAGTCTCTTAATTCAATTAAGAAGATAATTCAAAAAGATGTTAAGGCATTTGGTAATGGTTGCCACGTTGTTTTGCCGAAAGAATTTTTAAATAAAAAAGCAAAAGTGATAATAACTTAAAATGGAGAATAAGTTTTTTAAATATGTTTTGTTTTGTAAAAAAGGAGGAACAAATGGGATTATTTAAAAGAAAAGCTGTTCCAAGCGAATTACCTGAATTAGCTTTGGATGATTTAGAATCAGGAAATAAAGAGGTCCATGACCACCTTAAACAAGAAGAAGCAAAAAAAACTGAAGAACTTAAATCCCCTGATGTTAATACTAAATTAAACACGCTTAGTTCTCCAACGCAGGATGTTTCCGGGGGGGCAAAAAAAGAAGAATCTGTTGAGGTTAAAAAGGAAACTGTTGATATCAAGAAACCGCAGTCTTCTGAGCCGACTCCCGTTGTAAAGCCTACAGCAGAGAAAGAAGTTAAAACTGGTGAACTCAAAGAAACTTCTGCTGCGATTGATGAAAAGAGTTTTTTTGGGGATTTGCAAAATGATTTGAAAGAAGAGATTTCTGATTTTAATCAATTTGAATCATGGTACAAGGATAAATTTGAAAAAAGAGATGTTATAAAAGATATGAAGAGTTATTGGGAAAATCAAAAAACGGATTCTATTATCAAAATTTTAGGCAAGAATTTTCAGGAAAAGATTTCCGGCAAGATTTTAAAATTGCAGGAACTTGAAAAAATCTGGCAGACTGCTTATTTTGAGTTGGTAGAAAAAGAAGAAGAAATAAAAGAACAGGAATTGGAACTAAAAGAATTGTTGGCGGAATTTGTAAAAATTTGCAAAAGTAAAAAAGAGGGAGGAGAACAAAAAGTTGTTAAGAAAGAGATTTCCACTCAGGCTCAAAATAAAACTTCTTTAAACTCTGCAAAAAAATTGTTCCCGAAATCTTCCGGGGTAAAGAAAGCCTCTGCAGCATCTACTAATAAAAATGCGGCACAAGAAAATGCGAAAACAAAAAAAGTTAATTAAGAAACTTTTAATTTTGGTTGGAGTTTTAATTTTTGTTTTGGTTATTCTTTTAATAATTAATTCTGATTTTAAAACTTTTTTTAAAAGCACTCAACTGATTGTTATTGAGGATAATTGCGGAGTTGCTGTTGGAAATTTAATACATGAAATTAAATCTGAAGATAATTGTAAGGTGATGTGCAATAATGAATGCAATGTTCTTGATAAGTCTTTTGTGAGGGTTGAATTTAGTGATGAAACCGGTTCTTGTTATGAATGCCTTTGTTATTGCAGATAAGATTTTTTGAGAAACTTTTTAATTAAATAACCCTGATTATTATTTGAATTTATCCGAAGAATATTTAGTGTCTTGTTTTTTTGAAGAAGTTTTGATAAAGGCAAATTTATATAGTTTTGATTTTTTAATATTAAATGGATTTAGAAGAAATTGAGGATCAATATAAATTAAATGTTGAACATGAAGATGAAGCATTCCTTAAGAAAGTCAATTTGCCTGAGAATAAGGGAAAAAGAAAGGGGTTAGAGCAGGAGTATCATGAGAAATTGAAACTTTTAATGAGTGAGTATCAAAATAATGTTTCTAAGTTTTTGAAGAGAAAAGATGCTGTGCTTTTTACTAAAAATGAAGCTCCAAAAGATGAAGAGATAAAAAAGAAACTTCCAACTAAACTTAAGATTGAAAAGTTTGATATGAACCCAGGGTATAAAGAGAGGACAGGAGTTTGGTGGAAGGTTTTTAGATTTAATTTTAGAATAAATTTTAGGAATTTTGTAAGAAGATTTTTGCCTGCGAAATTTGTTCTTTTTTATTTGACAATGAAACTTGAAATAATCAATGCTTATATTGAACTTAAATTTTATATTGGAGGATTTTTTAAGAAAGTATTTTTGAAGATAAAATATTTTTTGATTTTAATTAAGAATTTATTTATCAGGGTTTTTAATTTTATCAAAGGGTTTTTTAGGAGAGTATCTTCAAGGATTTTTAAAAATAAAACATCTGACAGAGAAGGAAACGGGAAAGAGAAAGCAGATAATAAAACTGAAGAAAAACCTGATAAAAGTCCTGGATAATACTGTTAACAAAGCATAACTTTATTAAATTATTTTCATAATTATTTTTATGTCTATAAAGTATAAAAAAACAGGGGTTTTACATCTTGCAAAAAAAGAAATTAAGCAAAAGAATTTTGAGAAGAAAGTTGTTTTTTTTCTTTTTTTAATCACTGCGGTTTCAGTTTCTATTTTGCTTTTGTTTTTTTTGGCAAAACTTTCAATGACTGGTTATGCTAATTATCTTTCCAGCCAGGCAGGAACAATTACAAATGTGCAGATTACAAGAAGTTTTGATACGACTCATTGGACGGGGATTTATGGTCTTGCCCTGAGAGTTTCAAATTTTACTGAGCAGTTGTATGGTGATTTTGATAATGCTGAGATTACGAGACAGGATTTATTTTTTGATTGTATTGATACTTCTGCAGCCGGAGGACCTGAAGTTTATGCCTCTATTTCTTCAACAGTTGATTTTGATAATTTGGTTCCTGCATCCCCTTCGGATATAGATAGTTTTACCGGGTGCTCCGGGAAAGTTGAATGCGCAATAAATACTTATCTTGAGAATATGAGTGTAATGGTGGGCGAGACTAATATAACTAATATTCCCGCGGCATATACATATAAGTATGATGGCAATAACGATGTTTTTGATTTGGGTATTTTGAGTGACGGTGTGAATTTAGTTTATGTTACACATGTTTCAGATATTCAGGCATCTTATAATGAAGAGAAATTAGTTAATTTTCAGATGATCCTCCCCACAAGAGAGAATGTTACAGAGACATACTACTTTTTTACGGATCCGAATGATGTTTGTCCCGGCGGGGGAATTGGAAATAATGTTGAGGCAAATCTTTCCGGATATACTTTTGATGAAAATGGAACTGCTCTTGCAAATGTGAGTGTAACTGTGGCAGGATATTCTGATTTAAGTGATGAGAATGGTTTTTTTTCATTTCTTTTTACAGTTGTTCCCGGAACATATAATTTGTTTGCAACAAAAGAAAATTACGACAATCTTTTTAGCAATGTATCTGTTAATTTTACTGATTATGTTCTTGAAGAAAATTTGACTCTGAGTTTGCAGACGCCGGGGCAGATAGATTCTTTAATTCCTCATGTTTATGGTTATGTTCGTGATGAAACAGGAAGTGCGGTGTCAACTGCAAAAGTAATCCTTGGAAGTGAAACCGCGTATACTGATTCGGGGGGTTATTATTCTTTTTATCCGGGGATTAATGTTGGGTCTCATGCAATTGTTGCAATAAAGCCTTCTTATAATAATTATTATGCAATGCTTAATTTTACTGCAAACACCAGTTCAGTGAACTATAATATAACCTTAAATTCTACATTAGATGCTTATTCTTATCCCACAGGACCCTACACTGATTCTGATGACGGCAGATATGATGAGAGGCCTGAAGATATCATCCCCCAGGGAGTTGATTATTGGATTAGCACAAAGGAGATTAATGTTGAAGTAAGAAAAAATACTTTTGTTGAAAAAAGTCTTTCTGTTTATAATTTTAAGAGTTCTGCCTTGCAGGCGACTTTTTCTTTGTCTTCTAATTTAAAAGATTTTGTTAAAATCGATAAGACAAGTGTCTCTGTTATTCCGGATACATTTTCCAACCTTGGCATAACTGTTTATGGAACCGCGGATATAGGCCAATATAACGGGACATTGACAATCGGAGGAGATCTGGATCAGGAAATTCCAATTCAAATAAAAGTTGTTGAAAAAAATCTCCCTATTGAAGTTCTTTTGATGGATGTTGAATTATTTAATACTGTTTTGCATCCGGAAGATACTTTGCAATACCAGTTGAATCTTCAAAATTTGTTGAGGGGACAAAGTTATAATGTTAATTTTAAGACGAGAATAAGGGATTTAAATAGTTCAAGCATTTATAATTTAGATGAATTTAATGAAGAGATTTCTAATTCACATGCGATTTTAAGGAAAGTTAAAATTCCTTCTGAAGTCTCAGAGGGAGATTTTGTTTTAGAAGTTGAGGCGACTTATTTGAATTTGTTTTCTGTTTCTGTTGCCCATCTTTTGATTTCAAAACCTCTTTATCTTTATTCCTTTTTTGGTCTTCCTCTTTGGGCGATGTTTGCAATTATCTCATTTATTAGTTTTAGTTTTTTGAATTTTTTTCTTTACAAAAGATATAAGGATAAAAAGAAAAGATATAGTGTTGCTGTTGAATTTGCGACTCTGCCAAAGCCAGGGAAGGGTGTTGCGCGTCTTGGCAATATTGCTGAGACAAAACATCCTGCTTATTATGAACTTGAACGATTGACAACGCATGCGATTGTTGCTGGTGCTACTGGTATGGGAAAAAGTATTTCTGCGCAGGTTATAATTGAAGAGGCTTTGATGAATAATATTGCTGTGATTGTGTTTGATCCGACTGCGCAGTGGAGCGGGATGCTTAGAAAATGCACTGACAAAAAAATGATGAGTTATTATCCCAAGTTCGGATTAAAAGAGACTGATGCACGGGCGTTTAAAGGAAATGTTCGGCAGGTTACTCATGCAAGGGAATTAATTGATATTAATAAATATGTTTCCCCCGGACAGATTCAGATTTTTAGTTTGAATAAACTTGATCCAAAAGATATGGATATTTTTGTTTCAAATGTTATCAGGCAAGTTTTTAAGTCTGATCCCAAGGAATCTCCTGTATTGAAAGTTCTTTTGGTGTTTGATGAGGTTCATAGGTTATTAAGTAAGTTTGGTGGAAGCGGGCAGGGATTTTTGCAGGTTGAGAGAGCGTGTCGTGAATTCAGGAAATGGGGATTAGGGATGATGTTGATTAGTCAGGTTTTGAATGATTTTGTTGGAGAGATTAAAGCGAATATTAATACTGAGGTTCAGACGAGAACATTGGAGGAAGGAGATTTGGAGAGGATAAAAACAAAGTATGGTGAGGGGTTTTTGAAATCTTTGATTCGTGCTGAAGTTGGAGTTGCGATGTTTCAGAATGCAGAGTATAATCGGGGTCGACCTTATTTCATAAATTTCAGGCCCATCCTGCATAATACCCGTCGATTGCCTGATGAGGAACTTGAGAAATATAATAAGTATAATGATATTGTTGATGATTTGGAGTTTTCGATTGATGCGCTTGAGCGTGAAAAGCAGGATGTTTTTGATCTTCGAATGGAATTGAAACTTGTTAAGGATAAAGTGATGAGCGGGAATTTTAGCGTCGTGGAAATTTATCTGGAAGGACTGAAGCCGAGGGTGGAGAAGGCATGGGAAACTTTAGGGAAGGCTCCGCCAAAGAGAGAGATTAAACTTGTCAGCGAGGATGAAATTAAGAAATCCGTTAAGGAGGCGCAGGAGTCGAGGAAGGAATTTGTTGAAACTAAAAAGAGCGAAGCTGATCCAAAGAATTTTGGAAAGACCCCCGAAATTGCAAATGCCGAAGAGAAAGCAAATATTAAAAAAACTAATGAAGAGAAAGAAGTTAATGCAGGAGCAAATCCTGAAATGAATCTTGATAATACAGGAAAAATTTCTGAAGAAGAAAATAATAAATGCGCATCTTCAGAGAAAAAGAAAATTGTTCTTGATCCTGATCTGATGAAGCAGGCAGAAGATGCTGTTAAGAAGAAGGTTTAATGATGTATTTAAGTTGTTAAAAAAATTTTACAATGTTTTATAAATTCTAAAAACTTATTTTACTTATGGAAGTTAAGAAAGAGTTGAAGATTTTGTCTTTTTTAGCGAGAAAAATTCTTGATAAAAAGAAATTTCTGAAAATTAAGGGAATTTGCGATTTTCATGAAAAGAGAAATTTGTATGAGCATGCAATAAAGCGGGAACTTGAATTAAAGGTCATGGATTTCCGGCAGAAAATTAAAAGATTATACAGAATGGAGAAAGAAGTTTTTTTTATGAGGGTTAAGATTAATTTATTAAAGTATAAAATCTATTATTTTTTTATAGCGCCTAAAAGAGAGCGGGCTAAGAAAATTATAAAATTAATTAAAGAGATTGAAAAGGACATAAAGAATGTTTGATTTTTTGAAAAAGAAAAAAGAAGGCGAAGAGAATTCTGCAGGTATAGAAGGAGAGACAAATAGTCCTGTGCCATCAACCACTTCCGCTCCTGTAAATTCTCCTGCAGCAACTCCGCAAGCCGCTTCTCAGGCTGCATCTACTGAAGCACTAAAAGCAGAGATTGAGAAAATAAAAGCAGGTGTTGAAGCATTTGGTGAAGTGAGGAAATCTTTTGGCGAGAGGTTTAATCAGATGAGTGAAAATATAGGGGAATTGCGGCAGATGATAATGGATCGGGATAAAACAATGCAGGAAATTGAATTAAAGGCCCTGAAGGCGTATGATTTGGTGAGTACTGTTCAGCCTGAAAAAACAATGATTGAGATTCAAAAACAAGAAGCAAAGATAGAAGCATTGAATGCTAATCTTGAAGGCAATGAAGCAATTATGGACAGAGTTATGGAGGAATTAAAAGAAGCTAAGCGGAAAATTGAATTTTTTAGAGGTGTTGAGGAAATTGTTAAATTAAGTGAAGAGACAAAAAAGGAATTGATTGAAATTAAGAAAGTTGAATCGAAGATTAATATTAATGCAGATAAGGTTGAGACGCTCTATGCTGAAATGCGGCGTAAGTTTCAGAGACTTGATGTGTTTGATTCAGAGTTAAAGGAAATGAAAGTTACAGGGGAACAAAACTTAAAGGATGTTGGAATGTTAAAAGAAAAATCCGCGACATTGGCTACAAAAGATGAACTTGGGGCATTGGTTCTGAGAGTTAAGAAGTATATTGAAGTTTTAAAGGCACTTGAGAAAAAATCTTCAATGACAAGGGATATTGATAAATTGAGGGGAATTCTGGAGAGTTTGAGATAAATTTTTCTAAAGAAAATTTTATAACATCATCATATAAAAGTTTTTAAATTTCTTAATTCATTTTCATTTATGAAAAGAGTGTTAATTTTATTTTGTCTTGCATTGTTTTTTATTAGTTTTGCAAGCGGTCAGATTATTTTTTATGATGAGCCAGAGGGGTTGTACAGTTTAGGAGATTCTATTTTTGCGAATTTTTCAATAGATGATTCTGGAGTTGCAGATTATGTTGAGTCCTATTTAATGTGCGGGAGTAATGAGTTTATTGTGAAGAAGGAATATGTTTTGATTTCTTCTGAAGAAGAATATTTTGGGATTAGTTTTCCTGCGCCTATTAATGGGGATTGCAGACTTTTTGCAAAGTTCAAGGGTTATGAAAAATCAACAAATGAATTTAAGATTAGCAATAAGATTTTAATTGACTATTCTTATTCTTTTGCCGAAGACAAAATTTCAATTTCAGGTTCAGCAGGAAAAGAAAATGGAGATTTTTTTGAGGGGGAAATAAATATTGTGATTGGCAGTAAAAATTTCACAACCAATGCCTTTAATGGGAATTTTTCAGATGAATTTAATTTTGAAAATATTTTTCCAGGAGATTATGATTTAGTTGTTAGTGCAGAGGACTCTTTTTTGAATTCAGGAAAAGAAATAAAGAAGATTCATATTCAACCAAAGCCAACAAGCATTTCAATTGGTTTTGACGGGAATAGTTCCTTTGCTCCTCCGAAAGATTTTCATTTTAATGTTAGTTTACTTGATCAGTCTGGGAATTTAATTTCAAATGAAAGTGTTTTAATAAAAATTTTTAGTCCATTAAATAAAGAGATAGTATCTCAGGAAACTATTTTGTCTGGGAGGGAATCAGATTATCTTTTTAAAAATAATGCAACTTTGGGGGGGTGGAGTATTAATGCCTATTTTGGTAATATTTTTTCCCCCTTAGGTCTTGATGTTGGTGCAAATAGAGAGGTTTCAGTTATTGTTGAAGATGACAAAATTCATATTGTAAATACAGGGAATATTGATTATGTTGGAAATGTTGTTTTTAATCTTAAGAATAATAATTTTAGCGAAGATGTTTCTTTGAATATTTCTATTCCTCTTGAAAAACATGAAATTGTTTATGGGTTAAATGAATTGGGTTTTCAAGGGAATTATACTTTAAGTTTTGAAGGCGAGGAGTTTTCAATAACCGGGCACAGCATTTTTTTTACAGATGAACTTAGTCCGAGAAGTTATGTAATCGGATTTTTGATTTTAGGTATTTTTGTTTTGGGATTTTTATTTAGAAAAAAGTTAGCTTATGGTTTGAAATATGGTTTTGGAAAAAAGAATAAAAATAGGGAGAGTTTTCCGGGTAAGGTTAAGAAAAAAAGTGAAAAGGTTGTTTCTGCAAAAATTAATTCTAAGAGGGTTAATGCATGCATGGTGTTTTTGGAATTTAGCAGGTTTGTTGAAATGGATGATTTGTTTGAAGCTTATGGTTTTTCATTTAAGCCTGTTGGCGAAGGATTGGGTTATGTTCTTTTTTATTCTGCTCCTGAAAAAAATCCTGAAAAGAAAATGTTTAATTTTGCAAGAAGTGCAAAAAGATTTGCAAATGAGAAAGGAGCGAAGGTTTCATTTGTTATTAATTCAATGCCTTTTAGGGGGATGGATGAAGTAAAGGATTTTGCATCTTTTAATAGAAAACTTCTCCAATTTTCCGACGGAGAAATTTTTATTTCAAAAAATGTCTGCAAAAAAATTGGAATTAGTCATCCAAAGAATGTGAAGAAGTTTAAAGTTGATAGTGAAGAAGTTGAAGTTTGTGTTTTGTAAAAATTTGTTCTGTAAATTTTAGAGTTATTTTGAAATGAAAACATTTAAAAGTAATGGGTACTTTATGGGTACATATTGTATCCATAAAAATGGCAGATAAAAAAGTTAGAATTGATGAGCATTTGTTAAATGAGATAAAGAAATTTCGCGAGAAGAAAAAAATAAATAAAATTAAATATCCGTCTGACAAACATTTTATTCATCTGGCTGTTTTGAGTCTTTTGGAAAAGGAGGATAAAAAATGAAAGTGATTAATTTGTTTTTTGTAATTATAATTTTTTTAATTTATTCCTGTTTTGTTTTGGGAGTTTCTCCGTCGGGCGCTGCAAATGTTGCGCAGGTAAAATCTGAAACTGCTCCTGCAGACGCCCCCTCAAGTATTGCTGCTCAGGCAGGAAATGTAACTGAACTTAATGTTTTTGGATATTCAACTACTCAGGCATGGCAGGGTTATTTTGGTAATGTTACAGGTACAATCCAATTGGCTGATTCATCTGATAATGTGTTTTATAATTGGTCTTTAGCTGAACCAGAAGGAGAGATTTACGCTTCAACCGGGGGGACAATTGATTGGTCTTCTATTGATTGTTTTAATTTTTCAATTAATGGCGCGGCACTGGAGTCTTCGTATAATATTGCGCCGGATGATGTTGACGGAGTTAATGAAACTTTTAGTCTTGGGAATAATCATGATTTATTTTATACAAATGGAATTGAGTTTTCTGAAGGACAATGCATGAGCACAAAAGTATATGATTCAACCGGGCAGGGGGTTGATAATCATTTTGAAGAAGTTCTTTTATGGGATGGAAGTAATGTTGTTTTCACGTCGCTATTGGAGGGGGGAAGTGTTGATGGTTTTGACCAGGCAGATCATGATTTTGAAATGCTTGTTCTAGAAGATGGTCATGGAACAGACACAGCGACTACTACATATTACTTTTATGTTGAGCTGCAATAAAATCATTTTTTTCTTTATCTAATTTAGTAATTAATTAAGTAGTTTCTTTAGTATTATATTTTTGTTAACTATTTAGATATATTTAATTAAGTAAACAAAACATTTAAATAGAGTTGTGCACAATATTGTGCATGAAGAGAGGTGAAAAATGAGGTTTGATGATTTTCTTAGTTCTCCGCGTTGGGAAATTTTGGAATTAATAGCAAGGAAACCTATGTCCCCGATTGAACTTGCAGAAAAGTTAGGAACAACTGTTTCTTATATGAGTCAGCAATTAAAACTTCTTGATGCGGCAGGGATTGTGCTGCGAGAAAAAACAGGGGCGGCATTAAAAGGAAAACCGCGAACTTTGTTTAGCATCTCAAAGGAAGTTATTTACCTGACTGCTCTTGCGCGGGGATTTTCAAAAAAGAAATTAATTGCTCTTTCTGACTATCATAAAAGCATTTTGAATATTTGGCTTCTAGAAGATGAAAGCCTTCATTTTTTCTTTGAGAAACTTTTTTGGAAACTGCAGGAAAATATAAAAGAGGTAAACGGAATTTTTATTGATAATTCTTCTGCACCGAGGCTATTAATTTTATCAGACTCTAAACAGCTGAAGACAAAAATTGGTTTGTTTGTTAAAACATTTGAGAAAAAAATAGATTATTCTTTTGTTACTTTGAATTCACTTAATAAAATTCCTTTGGAAAATCTTTTTTCTCTTTACGGGAAGCAAGATGTTTTAACAGAATTGAAAGGAGGTGAAGAATAATGAAAAGATTTTTGTTAATTAGTTTAGCATTAGTTTTTGTGTTCGTATTTAGCGCAATGGTTTTAGCTGCCGGGCCTTCCGGAGCAAGTTTAGTCGGAGGATCAAATGAGACCGCACCAGCAGATAGTCCTGATGCAAATTCTGCTTTTGCAGGAAACATAACCGAACTAACAATAACAGGTTATTCAACTACCCAAACCTGGCAGGGTTATTTTGGTAATGTTACAGGTATAATTCAATTGGCTGATGCATCTGATAATGTCTTGTATAATTGGTCTCTTTCAGATCCAGAAGGTGAAGTTTATGCTTCAAATGCGAGCAGCATAGCATGGGCATCAATTGCCTGTTATAACGTGGATACAGACTCTCTTGGGATTGAATCTTCGTATAATATCGGGGCGACTGATGTTGATGGTTTGAATGAAACTTTTGCTGTAAACAACCATGATGCGTTTTATACAAATAGCGTCGAATTTACTGAAAACGAGTGTTCAAGTGTTCAATTATATGACGATACCGGGGCAAGTGTTGATCAGCATTTTGAAGAAGTTGTTTTGACAGATGCAGCCAACATTATATTTGCGTCATTACTTGAGGATGCAAGTGTTGATGGTTTTGACCAGGCAGATCATGATTTTGAAATGCTTGTTCTAGAAGACGGTCATGACGGAGATGTATCCACAACTACATATTACTTTTATGTAGAACTTGAATAAGGAGAATTTATTTTTTTATTTTACTCCTTTTCTTTTTTTAAAATTGGAAAGAACAAAAGAAAATGAAAACAAAAGCAAACAAAAGAAAACAAAAGAAAACAAAATTTGTTAGAGTAAGATTTTTTTTAGCAGGGATTTTGATACTCCTATTTGTTAATTTTATTTCTGCAATTAATATAGGGGTAAGTCCTGCAAGCATTAGTTTTAAAGATGTTTTGCGAGGGGGGTATGCAGAGAGAACTGTTATTATTTCTGCTGACTCGGATTTGCCTGTGACAGTGAATTTAAAACCCCGCGGGGATATTGAAGATTGGTTTATCTTTGAAGAAGAAGAATTTACTGTTTCAAAGGATGAACCTTATTCATTAAAGGTTTCTGTTTTGCCTCCGAGCGATATTCCTAATGGGGGTTACACCGGGTTTTTAAGAATTGAAGTCGGAGGATCTACTGAGTCAATTGAAGAACATGCAGTAGGAACTGTAAAATCTTCTCTTGATTTGGCGGTTAGCATTGAAGTTACTGATATTGAAATTACAAAATGTGTGGCTTCTAATTTGGAGATTATTTCTGCAGAGAAGGGGGATGATATTATTCTTAAAATGAAAGTTGCGAATGGAGGGAATATCCGTTTAAAGCCAACTGTCGAACTTGATATATGGGATTTTGATAAGATAAGTATTATTGATGAAGAGGATTTTTTGGGAAATGAAATTTTGCCGTCGACAGAAAAGGAATTGGAATTTAGATTTAATTCAAAAGATTTTGAGATTGGACAATACTGGTCAGATGCATTTGTTACTGAATGTTTTTATTCCCAGGTTTTGACTTTTGATGTAATGGAACCAGGGACCTTAAGCGCAAGAGGGATTCTATTGAATATTTTAACTAAGGGGACAGTTGAAGTGGGAGAGACTTCATTGATGATTGTTAATTTTAAGAATACCGGGGAAAAAGAAATTGATGCGCAGTTTAGAGGAGAGGTCACAAAAAACGGCAAAATAATAGATATTCTTGAAAGCCCGCTTTCAAAAGTTCCTGTGAATAGTGTTGAGGAATTTAATTTTTATTTTACCCCGAAAAGTGAAGGAAAATATATTGTGAATGGAAGAGTTTATTATGAAGGAAAGAAAACCTTTGAATTAAGTTCGGTTCTTGAAGCAATTGAGAAGAATGGATTTTCTTTAATCTGGGGGGTGTATGTTATGTTTATTTTTGTAATAGGGTTCTTATTTTACAGAATTCGAAGAGAAAAGAAAATTTATCTTGATAAATTAAGGAGGATAAAATGAGTAAATTTAATTTATTAATTCTGGTTTTGTTTTTATTAGTTTCTTGTTTTGGGGGGATTATTAGCGCTAATCCTTCATTTGACTACAATTTTGATAATGATTCTTCTGGTTCTTATGAATTTTTTTCATCGTCAATTATCTTGGAGGTTCATACTAATTCTAAAGCAGAGTGCAAATGGGATACTGCAAATTTTAGCTTTAGTGCCGGGGGAAATTCTTTTGATTCTACACTCGGGTTTGTTCACAAAAAAATTCTGATTGGTCTCGAAGGCAATAAAGTTTATGATTATTATGTTAAATGTCTTGAAGAAAATTCTTCTAATGAAAATAATCTTACCCGATTAAAACTAAGCTTCTTGATTAATCCTTTAATTACAGGACAGGTTAATATTCCTAATTCAGATTCACCCTTAACGGCAGGCAGAGTTGATGTGACGCTTCACTTAACAAAGCCTGTCTCTTCTGTTCCAATATTAAAATATTCTTTTGACGGGCTTGTTTATAACCCTCTTACTCTTGCAGGAACAGGTCAGAATTGGGCGGGTTATTTGATTGTCGAAGATGAAATTGGAGAAGGTTTGCTTTCTTTTCGCTTAGATAGAATTGTTGATCTGGAAGGGAGCACAAAAGAAAATGTGGAACTTACAAATGGCGCAGTTTATGCAATTGATACAATAAAACCAAAAACAGTTTCTGCAATAAATGCGCAAGGATATAATGGAGGGATTGAATTAAAATGGCATCTCGACGAGGAATTTAATCATTTTAATCTTTATCGTTCTGAGTCTGCAGGAGTTGCGTATACAGATTTATATAATGAGGATATTGAGGGGGAATTTTTTAGAGATACTTCTGTTGTGAGCGGACGAACATATTATTACAAGGTTTCTGCAGTTGATGATGCAGGTAATGAGGGAGATTTATCTATTGAAGTTTATGCAGCGCCTTCTTCAACCAGCGAAACTGTTAGTCAATCTGGTTTATCTTTAAATTTAATTGGGGAGGTTAATAGTTTGATTAATGAAATTGATTTTGCAACAGGGGAGGTCGAAGAGATTAAATCTGCAATTTCTTATAAAACCGATAAGGAGAAAGAATTATTTTCTTTGATGAAACTTGATTCTGAAATTAATAATGCAATTAGCAGTTTTAATTCTTTGAAAAAAGATGTTGAAAAATATAAGCAACAGGATTTAACTAAACAAGCCCTGGATCAAAAAATTGCTTCTTCCAGGTTAAAAATTGAAGCAATAAAAAAGAAAATACCCGAGGACATTGCTATTTTAAGAGAAGGAAGTGATAAAGAAATTAATTTTAATGAGGATAATTTGAGGGAAGCGATTATTGAAGCAAATCCTTTGCATGATGAAGCTATGCTTGATAAAAGTTTTGGGAAAAGCAGAGACTTAATTAAAGAGAGGGGTCTTGAGGTTATAAGCAATTTTTATGTTGCAGAAGTTTTATATTCTGATGGACAGAGAAAAACTTTTTCTGTTGTAAAAAGGGAGATGAATTCTAAGTTTGATAAAAGTGATGACGGAAATTTTATTGAGATAATTCCCAAGGAAGTTATTGATACTGCTTCAAAAATTAAAGTTGGAAATTTAAATTATGACGTAATAAAGGATGATCCTGTTTTGTCTTTTGATTCTTCTACAAAAGATATTTTCTATTTTTTTGAAGGAGATTTAGGAATTGATTTATTAAAAGAAACTTTTGTTATTTTTGTTTCAACTGCAATGGAAGAAGAAAGTAAAAATTCTATAACAGGCTATTTTCTTTTTGAAATGGATAAGAAGAAATCAACAGGGGTTGCTCTAGGGATTGTTTTAATTTTGTGCGTCGGGGGATATTTGTTTTATCGAAGGCGAAATCTTTTTTCTGAAAATTATTTTAATTTATCAAAAAGATTAAAAGAGGTTAATGAGTTAATCGGAAAAGATTCAATTGAGTCAATGGAGAAAAATTATAATTTAATTTGCAGCAATTATAATTCTCTTGCTTTTAATGAGAAGAATAGTATTTATTCAAAAGTTGAATCTTTGCGCGACAAAATTTTTATTCTTAGACTTGAAGCGGGATTGGTTGAACTTAAAAAAAGTTGGGATAAGAATTTATTTTTGAAACTTGAAAAAATTTACAATGCATTGACAGATAAAAATAAAAAGAAAATTGAAAAAGTTTTTTTGCAGGTAAAGCGTGATGTCGAATTAAAGGAAATGGAGGCGCAGGGGGAGATAAAAGCTGTCCAGACAGTTGGAGATTCTTCAGGCAAGAAAGAGGAAGAAAAAAACAGTGAGAAAGAAGGAAATAAAACAGGAGAGGTGAAAAATGAAATTAAGTAAATTTATTTTTGGATTGTTTGTTTTTGTTTTTTTGATTGCATTGGTTTATCCTTTAACTTCGTCGGGGATTTTTTTGGAAAAAGGAAAAAATATTTTTTTATTAAATTCAAGTCAAAATTTTTATGTTGCTGATTTAGTTAAATTAAATCCTGAAATTGAAGCTGTTTCGTTTTATGAGAATAATGAATCAAAAGGGTATGTTAATTTTCTTGGGGGTGTCGGGGAGAATTTCGCAATAAAAGATGGAGTGAATTATGAAATTTTTATGAGAGAAAATGCGACAATTATTTTGCCCTATTAAAATGAAACACTTTTTTATTTTTTTAATTTTAGTTTTGACTTTGCAGTTCGCGACGGGAGCGCATTATATTGTGGGAATTGCGAATGATGGTCTCGACGGGGGAAGCGCAAATGATCTTGAAGTTG
>JASFEO010000005.1:0-53760 GCA_050124795.1 Candidatus Pacearchaeota archaeon | reverse complement strand
ATTGGACTATAACCTAGTTTTCTAAATCCTTCTGCCTCATCTTCACTCATCTTAAATTGATAAATTGGTGCCATGAAATTTTTATAAAGTTAGACTTTAAAAATCTTTTGGTTTTGTAACTATTTAGGAAAAGTGACAATCAAATCTCAACTTTCTCAATAGCATAAGCATGATGAATCCTCACTTTGTCTCCAACTTTTATGTCAGAAATATATTCTGAATTCACAGGTCTCTCTATATCTCCATACTTAATCAATAAAAAACCTTGGGGCAAAATTTTTTCAACTTCTGCAATATGCACTTTGCAAAAATCGCAAAAACTATTTGGAAACTTTGAATAATTCCCCTCCCCTGCGTCAATATTCAAATTATGATCATGATGCCAATATTCTTTCATAACCTCAATATCCCAATAATTCCTTTGCATTGTTTCTGCAAGTTTTTTAATTCTTCTAAAAGCCGCAGGAAAACATTTTTCAAGAAATTCCCTTGACAAAACTTCCTTTTTCTTAGTGGCATCTTCCAACAAATCATAATCTTCCCGGGAGATAGTCCCTTTTTGCAACAAAACATTTGCGCATGGAAAAGCATACTTTAGAAAAAAAACTTCTGCTGATCGAGATTTCATTAACAACCTCCAACAGCATTTAGATATTCCTTAGCCTGCTCCTCTGGGATTTTCATAACAACAATCTTATTCGAAACAATAACATAATCCCCTAATTTAATATCACTGATAAAAATTTTTGCTTCTCGCTTTTCAAAAACATAATCAACAACACAACTTCCATCTTCTTTTATTTCAATAACTCTCCCCGGAATTGCTAAACACATTATTTATACACAACACTTATTATTTTTATATCTTTTCCCTCGAGAACTTCAGGGATTTTTCCGCATTCAGGACACTCAAAAATAACTAAATCATGCAATCTCGCTTTTATTTTTGGAACTCCATTATATCCGCATGCACATTTTACAATTGCTTTTTTTTCTATTACTTCCACATCCCCATTAATTTTATCTTTTAAATGTTCTTTCAAATGATCCGCCTCAATTCCTGCCAACCCACCAACTTCAATTTTTATCTTAGAAATATTTTCAGGATTTTCAATATTCTTCAAAATCGCATTAATAAAAGAATGTTCATGCATAAATTAATAAGAATAAAAGGATTAAATAAGTTTGCGAAAAATCTTATTCAGTTAAATTTTTAAAGAACAAGAGTCCCAAATAAATATGAAATATATTCGATTATCTAATCATGAAATGATACCGAGTACAGTTTACGAAGTAAAAAAGAATGGATTGGTTAATAGATTCCAGTCTGCATCTGATTGGTGGGATGTTCATGAATACGATAAAATTATACTTGGCTCAACAAATACTCCTTCTTCCAAAGCCTATAATTCAACAGATGAAATTAAAGGATTTAGTAATTTTCCCACAATTGGAGAACATCCAGTAATATCTTGGAAAGAGGGGATAATTATTGATAAAAGAAAAATAGTTTCTATTGAAGATAAAATGCCAGAGAATTAATAATCCATCCTCAACAGATATTTTTTCTTTAATTAATTTCCTAATAATTTTTTCAAAGCCTTCTCAACATCCCTCGCCTTAGTAATCCCAGAAGAAACCGCAATTCCTTTTGCACCGAGTTTCATTGCAATCTTCAGATCTTCATTTGTCTTAATTCCTGCTCCAACTAAAAGATCATAATTTAATTTCTCATGAATTTTTTTTATAATTTCAGGCTTTGCAAGTGAGACAGATTTTTTCCCGCCAACTAATTCAGGAGGTTCATAAATTAAATAATCTGGTTTTAATTTTTTAATTTTTTTAGCCTCACTTAATGAAGAAGCAAAAATTGCAGTTTTTAATTTTAATTTTTTGCAGCGAAGAACTGTCTTTTTTATAACATCAAATTTCAACTTGTGTTCTGAATGATTTAAAAAAACTCCTTTAGCTCTATCAGCCTTTACTGCCTCAGGCAAAATAAAACCAGTATTTCTCCCAGGCAATTGATAATCAACATGCTCAACAAAAATTGGGTTTTTTACAACTTTACAAATTTCAAAAATATCACTTGCCTGCGCACCAATAATTATTTTTTTATCAACTCTTGAAATTTTTTTTGCAATCTCAACTGACTTTTTCCCTTGCTGATAAGTTTTCAGATTTATAATGATGACGGGTTTCATTTTCTAAAAAACCTTTTATCAAATTTATGTTTTATCTTTCCGCGCCTGAACTTAAATCTGAATTTATAATCATGCCCTGCTCCTTTTGAATAAATAGTTAAAACCTGCAGCTTTGTTTTCCCAATATTAATCAATCTATGTCCGCTTGTGCCTGGAATATTATAAATTTTATTTTTCCTTAATTCAACCACCCTTGTTTCTTTTCCCTGAACTAACAATTTTCCTTTTCCCTTTATCAACATATACATTTCATTAAAAGGTTTTTTATGCCGATGGCCCTTTGTCATAAAATATTCCCCCTCGACATCTCCTGAATTAATGCAAGTCAGACCAGATTCAAAATCTCCAAAATCCTTAATATAAACTTTATACAAAATCGGATTTCCGTTTATTTTTCCTAAAAATTTTTCACTCATATCTTTATATCTACGAATCATAACTCTGTCACAAAACTTTTTCAAATCACGAAAATCAATTTCTATCTTCATCCCCAAATCACCTTTCTTATTTTCTCAGCTATCTTAATTGGATTTTTATTTTGCCAGACATTCCTTCCAATAGCTAATCCTGAACAACCAACTTCAATTGCATCTTTAATTTCTCCTAATAATTCTTTTTCTTTAATTTTCTTTCCGCCTGCAATAACAACTTTAGCTTTGCCTGCAGATTTAACTGCCCATGATAAATCATCCTTTTTTCCATTAGACTCAATCTTAATTATATCTGCGCCAAGTTCAAGACCAAGCCGTGTTGCATAAGCCATTAAATCTCTTTTCTTTTTTCCCCTGACACTTTTTCCCCGAGGATAAATCCATGCAATAACAGGAAGACCTTTTTTATGCGCTTCTCTTTGAATATTTTCAAATTCTAAAAACATTTCATCTTCATATTCACTTCCCGGATAAAGAGTAAACCCAACTGCACTTGCCCCAAGACCAATTGCCTCATCAACTTGACAAAGCTGTTTTGAAACAGGCTCACCTTTAAACAGATTTGTTTTTCCATTTAATTTAACAACTAATGGAACTCCTGCTTTTTTTATTTCTTCATTATATTTTTCAGCAATTCCTTTTTGAAAAATCACTCCAGTAAATTTTCCTTTTTTCGCCAATTCAATTATAAATTTTGGATCAACATTCTTGTCATTAAAATCAGTCGGTCCATGTTCAATTCCTTGATCATATGCTAGAAACATAAATTTTCCTTTTCGTGAAATTTTTTTCATATTAAAATATTTGTTTAATTTCATTTTAACTTCATCTTTAATAATTTATTCTTTGCGCCAAAATAACTAATAACAGACTCGCTCTCCTTCAATCCTAACTTTAAACTTTCCTCAATTGTCTTTTCCATAATCTGTCCTGCAACAAAACCAGAAGCAAATGCATCTCCTGCACCAGTATTTTCAACAACTCTTACTTTGCCAGGTTTAAAAAAATATTTCTTTTTCCCGTCATAGCAGGAAACCATTTTTTCTCTATTAGTAATTACAACAATCTTCGGCCCAAGTTTATACAGCCCTTCCAATAAATCCTTTTCTTTAGTTAAAAGTCCGGCTTCTTCTAGATTTAAAATTAAACAATCGCAAATTTTCAGCAAAGGACGAATATCTTTTTCTTTAATTAAATACTCTGATGGATTAAAAGCAATTTTAACTCCTCGATTGCGCAATTCCCTTGCAAGTTTCTTTTGCGCCTCAAAACTCTCCCCCAAAGAACTCGACAAATAAAGCCACCTTGTTTTTATGCCCCTTAAATTCAGATTACCAAAACTAATTTCATTATTTGTTTTTTTGTTCACCAAGATGGTCCTATTTTTCTCCTTGCTGTCAAGTATAATTGAAAAATCAGTCTTTGCATTTTTTTTAACTTTCCCAAAAAACTTAACTTTTTCCTTTTTTAACAAATCAAGAATTTCTTTCCCATAAGAATCGTTTCCTAAACAGGAAATGCAACCGGTTTTTAATCCTAACCTTGAAAACGCAACAGCAGAATTTGTCCCTCCCCCCCCAATATCAGTAAATGTTTTTGTAATCTTAATCTTTGAACCAGCAGGATAACAAATATCATTCTTTTTTTCAGGCAAACCAGTATTAACAAAAATGTCAACTAATGCACTGCCAAAAGTAATTACATCAAAATCCATTTTATCACCTTAGTAAAATAAACTAATAAAGATTAAAAATGTTTCGAGACGAAAAATTATTTTTTATAATCCCCCAAAACTTTTAACCCAGGCAACTTCTCCCCTGCAAAAAAATTTGACAATGCTCCGCCCGATAAACTAACATGATTAAATTTATTTTTCTGTATTTTATATTTCTTTATCACATCATTCAAACTTCCCCCGCCAATAATTGAAAAGGCCTTTGAATCCCCAACTGCCCTTAAAAGTTCTAAAGTTCCTCTTGAAAATTTTTTTTCCATTGCAATTCCAACATCACCCCTCATATAAATTGCTTTTGCTTTTTTTATTTCCTTTAAATGTTTTTGAATTGTTTTCTCTCCAATATCCTTAATTGCATAATTCATTGGGAAATCTTCCAAATCATATTCAACCCTTTTTCCATTTTTTAAAACAGCAAAATCAATTGACGTCTCAACATTTTTTAATTTTCCTTTTAACTTTAACTTTGTTTTTTCAAATCCTTCCTTAAACAAACCAATTTTTTTAATAAGCCTGTTTTGCATCCCCAAATCTTTTCCTCGTGCAATTAAACACAACTGATCAAACAAACCTGTTGCAATAATTTTATTTTTTCCCAGCAGCTTAATATTTGAATCAAGTTTTGCACCCCCCAAAATATAAAGACATCTCTTTTTTGAAATTTTCTTCAATGCATCAAGTTCCTTAACAACCAAAGGTCCTGCGCATGAAGGAATTTTTTTTGCAAACCCAACTATTGAAGTATGGTTTCGATGGCTAACTGAAAATGAATCATTAACAAACAAATCAAACAAAGGCGCCAAATTCTTAAGTAACTCATTTCCTTTTTTTCTAGGATAAAATTCATCTTTTGAAAATCTGACATTTTCTAATAAAAGCGCTTCTCCGGATTTTAATTTTTTTATTTTTTCTATTGCGAATTTACCGCAAACATCCTCAACAAATTTTATCTTTGCAAATTTATTTAAAAATTTTGCATGCTGTCTTAAACTAACAAAATCTAATTTGTGCGGATTCCCCTGATGCGCCAAAACAACAATTCTTGCTCCTTTTTTTTTCAAAAAATTAATTGTCTCTGCAGATTTTTTAATTTTCTCAGTTGGGATTATTTTTTTTCCAAGAACATCGCAGTTTAAATCACTTCTTAACAAAACTAATTTATTTTTTAAATTAAAATCTTTTAATGTTTTCATTTTAAAACTTTTTTTAACATATCGACCATTCTGCAGCTGTAACCATGCTCATTATCGTACCATGAAAAAACTTTCACCATTTTACCATTTGCTCTTGTAAGTTTAGAATCAAAAATAGAAGAATGACTATTTCCAATAATGTCTGACGAAACAAGTTCATCTTCTGAATACTCCAAAAATTCTTTTATTTTTTTGGATTTCTCCTGGATAGCCTTGTTTACTTCTTCACTTGTCACACTTTTATTTAAATTCAAAGAAAAATCAGTTATGCTCCCGCACGCAACAGGTGAACGAATAGCCATGCCATCTAATTTTCCTTTCAATTCAGGGATAGTCTGAACAACAGCAGTTGCTGCTCCTGACGTCGTTGGCACAAGATTAATCACAGCGCTTCTTCCTCTTCTTAATTTTTTATGGGGGGAATCTAAAAGTCTTTGGTCTCCTGTATAAGCATGAACAGTTGTAATAAAACCTTTCTCAATTCCAAATTCATCATTTAAAATTTTAATTATCGGCGCAGCACAGTTTGTTGTGCATGAAGCTAAAGAAATTATTTTATGTTCTTTTTTCAATTCACCTTCATTAACCCCAAGAACAACAGTGATATCTGCATCAGGTGATGGAGCACTAATTAAAACTTTTTTTGCACCTGCATCCAAATGCTTTTTTGCATTTTCTCTATCAGTAAAAAAACCAGTTGACTCAACAACAAAATCAACACCCAACTTTTTCCAAGGCAAATTAGCAGGATCTTTTTCTGCAAAAACAATTATCTTCTTAAAACCAATTTTTATAAAACCTTCTCCTGCTATAATTTTTTTTTCAGATTTTCCATAAACAGAATCATGATTTAATAAATACGCCAAAGTTTCTGTATCAGTTAAATCATTAATCGCAACAATCTTAACTCCTTTTTCCAATGCTCTTTTAAAAACTTGTCTTCCAATTCTTCCAAAACCATTAATTGCAACTTTCATTTTCACCTCGTTAAATAACTAAAATAAAAGAGTTTATTAAACTTTAGTTTAATCAGTAAGCAAACTAGCTAATTTTTTATATCTCTTTGAAACATCTGCCTTAGGATAACTAATAACAGCAGGGATCATCTTTGAAACAGCGCTTTGAATTTTCAAATTTTCTGGTAAAGACACCAACACATTCACATCAGATGCAGAAGAAATATCCTTTTGAGTTAATTCGAATTTTTTCTTATTAACCCTGTTTAATACAAGCCCCTTAATAGGAGTTCCTTTTTCCTGTGCTATCTTTACTGCATGAATCGTAGAACTTAACGTCGGATAATCAGGAGTGCTCACAACAAGCAATTCATCTGAAGCCATCATAGTTGCAATAATTTCTTTATCCAATGAAGGTGAAGAATCAATTAAAATAACATCATACATTTCCTTTAAAGGCTTTAACTTAGTCCTCAAAACACGCGGATTAAGAACATCAGGCATTAACTGTCCTGGAATAATATGAAAACCTGCATCATGAATATAAATTGCATTCTTAATTTCGCAATCATTATTCAAAACTGAATGAAGAGTATTATCAGGATTAACTAGTCCTACATGCAATCCCAAATGAGGTGTTGAAAAATTTGCATCAACAATTAAAACTTTTTTTCCGAATTCTTTTGATAATGTAGCTCCGAGATTAGACACAACAGTTGTCTTGCCAACTCCTCCTTTAAGCGCAATTATTCCAATAATTTTCGGAGAAGAAATTTTTCCAGCATCCTTTTTCTTTTTGCTATTCCCCTTTTTTTTCATATTATATATATGTTTTATGAGTTTAAAACCTTATCTCTTTTAATAAGATTATCAACAACATCAAAAACAATATCTGCAGGAAGGCGTTTTCCATTCAATGGAACATAATGATCTGCATTTAACCTCGACTTATCTGCTGAGATAGTTATTCCTGCTAATTTAAAAAATTCTCTGTCATTAAAATTGTCTCCAATAGCAAGAACATTTTCTTTTTTTAATTTCAAAATTTTCATTAATTCTTTTAATCCTGTTATCTTAGTTTGTTTATTTTTTACTCCAATATCATATGCCTCCCCGTTCCAGACTGTATAAAGGTTTTTATATTTAGAGACTATTTTTTCAATCTTTTTAACTCTCGAAGTAGCATGAATAGTAATAATAAATTCTTTTGGTTCAAAACCTTTGATTCTTTTATCTTTAATTTTCTTAAGTTCAAAAAATATTTCTTTTAAATCATTATAACTATTAAAATGCTGCATAATTTTCCCATTTATCCACGACGAACTTCCATTTTCATAAGTTATTATCACTTCATCCAAAACTTCCCTGAACATTTCCTCAAGCATGTATAGGCCTCTGCCTGAACTAATATTAATTTTAAACCCGAGTTTACTCAATTTTTTTATCTGTTCAATTTGTTTTTCATTAATTTTTTTTGTTTCAAGAATTGTTTTATTTCCGATCTGCTTAATCTTTGTCCCACGGGGAACAATAACTCCATCCAAATCTGAAACAATTAACTTTATTTTTTTTAACTTTTTTCTATCAAGACTTTCTAAAGTTTTCATTTTATCACCTTTTTTATAACAAAATAAGAATAAAATTCTTTAATAATTTTTTGGAAATTATATAATTTATAATATTAGTTTTTTAAATAGATAATTGTTCTATTAATTATATGAAAATTCCAAATAAAGTTGATGGAAGAAAAGTAATAAAAAAGTTGGTGAATAAATTTGGTTGGAAACTAATAAGAAGCAAAGGGAGCCACCATTTCCTAAGAAAGGGGAATAAAACATTAACAGTTGTTTCTCCAAAAATGCTTAAAGGGAATCTTAAAACTATTGAGCGCGTGACAGGAATCCCTCGCGAGGATTTGCTATAGAAATATTTGTAAGAAAAATTTCTGACTTCTGGTTTAATTTCTCAATTTCTTCTGGCGCACACTTTAAATGAAATCTCAAAGCATCTGCAAAATTTTTCTTAGCTTCACAAATAGTACTCCCATTTGAAGTAACATTTATATCAGGACTAAAAATCGAAAACCCTTCCTTTCCTTCATCTTCAATAATTACATTAATATTAAACATTCTAATAATTAAAAAACCAAATTTAAATAATTTTCCCTTGTGAAATTTTCACTTCCTTCCATACTCATCTTCAAGACGAATTTCATCTCTCTCACTAAAATGCCCTAAAGAAACTTCTAAAACCATGACTTTATTTTTTTTAGCAATAATTCTATGAGCAGTATTTTTCTTTATAACAACTTCCTCGCCTTGTTTTACTTTTTTCTTTTTATTCCCAAGTTGCGCAAAACCAGAAGTTAAAAAATACCAATGCTCCTCGCGCTTTTTATGTTTTTGCAAACTTAATTCCTGATATGGTTTTACTTCTAAAATTTTAACAGTGCATTTTTTATTTTTTGCAAAAGTCTTGAACAATCCCCACGGCCTCTTTTCTTCGAGCATAAAACAAATAAGATAAAGATGTTTAAGAAGTTTTTGGAAAAGATTAATTTTACCATAGAAAATTTTTTAAAGGCTAATAATCTATCTAGAACATGTTAGCAAAAAGCCTATTATGGTCTGAAAATCCTAGAGAGAAAAAAGCAGCCCACAAGATAGGTAAAAAATTTCCTTATCAGGCAATAATCCCAAAAAAATTTATTGATTGGAATCAAAAATGGCAAGCCCCTTTTAATGGAATGTTTTCTTATCAGAGAAATAATACAACAAGAGTATTTGAATATCCTTGGGCATTTTATGCAGTTCCATTAAAAAAAGGAATGAAAGTGTTAGAAATTGGAGGAGCCTTTTCAGGATTTCAATTTGTTTTAGATAAATATGGTGCAGAAGTTCATAACCTAGATCCGGGCGAGGGAAAAGGAGGTAAAAAATTACATAAAAGAAAAATGTCTATGTTAAATAAAAAGTTTGAAACAAATGTAATATTTCACAATTGTTTTATAGAAAAGGCAAATCTGCCAAATAATTACTTTGACATGGTATATAGTATTTCTACAATTGAACATGTTAATAAAAAAGAATTAGATCAAATAGTGAAACATATTAAACGAATTTTAAAACCAAAAGGCCATTTTGTTTTAACAGCAGATTTATTTTTAACAGCTTATCCATTTACTAAAAAGAAAAGAGATAGATGGGGAGATAATAAAAATATTGAAGAATTAGTTAAAGCATCAGGATTAAAAATAGTTCAAGGCAATAAAAAAGAACTCTTTGGGTATCCTGAATTTGACAAAGAAAAAATAATGCAAAATCTTGAAAGATATATTATTGGGCACAATTACCCTGTTTTGACTCAAGCTCTTGTTTTACAAAAAGAATAACTAATCATATACATATGGAGACTTGTAAATTCTTTTCCCAACTAAAGCTAAAACTTTTCTCTCTCCATTAAGTGCAAGAGCTATTGCTCTGTTACATCCATCATCAATATCATATTTTGTTTTTTTATGAGAATTTCTAATTGATTTATCATGATATTTTGCATGTCTAATTACATGGTCTTCAAGAACAATCATCGGAAAATACTCATTTATAATTTCTGCATATTTTAAAAACCCCTCAAGATATAGAATTTTATTAAGATTCCAAGTTAATTTATTCTTATTTTTTATATAAGGCTTTATCATCTTGGCAGTATCAAAAACATTTCCTTTAGAAAAATCAAGAGGCCACCTTCTTAAGCCAGGATAAACCCCGCAATCCTTAAGAGAAATTGTCTCGAGCCTCCATTTTGAATTGAAATAATTATCATATCTCGGGTGATGCCAATCAAAATGATAAGTTATTAATTTCTTTTTAGGAACCTTCATAACCTTTTTACAAACTCTTTCAAGAATTCTTTTCATTTGAGTTTTTGATATTGGTTTTTTTGCTTTTTTAACTTCCTCCTTTAAAAACTCATCAACCGCATAAAAAACTCTTACAACATCCAAAGGGGTTACATTATTTTTATCTTTAATAATAGAATTTTTAATTTTCATCTTATTCACTCATCAACCCTATGACATTCTAATTTATCTAACAAATCTTTTAACTTTATTGTCGCAACTCCGACGAACTTATCTGCCCCACCATAATAAACAAATAACTTATCTTTAATCTGCACAACTCCGCAAGGAAACACCACATTTGCATGGTCCCCTTCTTTTTCATAATCTTCCTCTGGCGTGAAAATTGGATTTGTTGTTCTTGCAATCACCTTAAACGGATTTTTCAAGTCAAGCAAAAATGCTCCAACACTATAAACATTGCCAACAGAAACTCCGTGATACAACACAAGCCATCCCTTTTCAGTCTTTATTGGCGGCGCAGCAACTCCGACTTTTTCACTATCCCACCAACCCAGGCGTTTACTTAACCACTTAGTCTCCTGCAAATAACCATCCTCTTTAAAATCCAATTTTTCATACTCACTCAAATCAATACCAGTCCCTGTTCTGTGCAAAATATAATACTTATCATTAATCTTCTCAGGAAATAAACATGCATCCTTGTTGTCAACACCCGGAGGAGAAATAAGTTGCGGCTTTTCCCATTTCCAGTTTTGTTTTAAAAAATCTTCCTCCCTAATCCATGTTAATGCAACCCTTGGATTATTAACTGAATCATATGCAGCATAAAGCATGTAAATCTTGTCATCAATTTTTGTCAGGCGCGGGTCCTCGCAACCGGAAAAACCATTTTCCTTTAACTTTCCTTCAAACTTTTCCCTTGGAACATAAATAGGTTCATCAGACTTATAATTTATCTTAAAACCATTCTTGCTTGTCGCATAACCAATACTTGAAGTATTATCCCCTGACATTGCCCTATAAAGAATATGAACCTTTCCATCTAAATAAATCGCAGCAGGATTAAAAGTCGACCTCTTTTCCCAGAAATTTTTTTCATTCGGAGAAATAATCGGATTTTTTTTATACCTCTCCAATTTTAATTCCATTAACTTTTTGCTCATTGTTAATTCATTCAATAAAGACTTTGTATCAATAACTGCAAGAGAACAAGTTGTGTCAGCACTTCCATAATACAAATAAATTTTATTGTTCATTTCAATTGCCCCCGAAGGAAAAACAATATTAGGAACTCGCCCCATTGTTTCATAATATTCCTCAGGAACAAAAATCGGCCCTTCAGTTTTTGAAATAATTTTAGCAGGATCTTTCAAATCAAGTAAAACAGCCTCAACACCAAAAACAGGATTTCCCTTAAAATAATCTTTAATATAAGAATAAAACAAAACCCAGCCTTTTTCAGTTTTTATTGGAGGAGCCCCAACTTCAACATGGTCTTCCTCACGACGTTTAAGATTCAAAACAAATCTTTCATGCTCACGATACCACCTTCCCCAAAAATCATTATCCCATAAATCCTCTTCCTTATCCAACTCTGCCAAACAAAACTTCGTCGGAGGCATATCAGTATGAAAACTAAAAACAACCCACAACTTTCCATTAATCCTCTCAGGAAAAAGACTCATTGCCTTTGCATTAAAAGGCGTCACAAGTTTTCTTGTTTCAATTTTTTTAAAATCCTTGGTAATCGCAACAGCCACCTTAATCCCGCTTGCTTCAAACGGATACTTTCCTAATGCAGTATAAAAAATATAATACTTATCTTCAAACTTAGTCACTCGCGGATCTTCGCATCCATACTTGTCCCATTCATTTGCAGTAAAAATAAATTTATTTCCGTCGTGAAACTTAATTCCATCTTCACTATGTGCAAGACCAATACTTGAAAGAACCATGTTTCTATTTGCATAAGTATGAAAATAATCACTTGACTCTGCACGATAAACAAGAGCAATTCCATCATCAGTCTTCACAGGACAGCAATTAAACACAGCATTCATCTGCCAAATCTTTTTCCTATCCGGATTTAAAATCGGATTATCTTCATATCTTTTAATTATCATTTTATTTTCTTTTCTAATATCTCTGAATTAGATTCATATATTTTTAAGATTAACTCTTCAACAACTTGCCAAAATTCAAAAACTTCAATTTAGGAAGTTTTATTGTTTTCTTTGTTAAGGATTTTAGAAGTTTATCCAAATTAACATGCGCAACACAAACATGGCTGTCAGCACCACCATAATAAATCAAAAGGTCTTCTCCCCTGACAACTGCCCCCAAAGCATAAACAACACCTGACTTAAAACCTTCATTTTCATAACATTCTTCTGGGACTAAAAGAGGTTCTTTTGAACGATACAAAACCTTAGTAGGATCATTTAAATCCAAAAGCATTGCTCCCATTTTATACTGACTCATATCCTTGTGATTCATTGCATGATAAAACAAAAGCCAACCCTTATCTGTTTTTATCGGAGGCGGACCAGGACCTCTGACAAAAGAATCCCATCTTTTTTCAGGCTTCCCAGGATGATAATGACTTTCAATAGGTTCCTTAATATTATCCAAATCATCAACATAAGCAATAGAAATCTTAGGACTAATGCTATGCAAAATTGCGTATTTGCCATTAATCTTTTCAGGAAAAATAATCCAATTTTTGTTAACCTGTCCTGCAGGAGAAATCAACTGAGGCTTTGACCATTTCCATTTCTTATTCTTAAAATCTTCTAAACTTATAGAAGATAAGCCCACCCTCAAACCTCCGTCGCATGCAGTATAAGTAATATATAACTTATCTTCATTTCCAACACGAACTATCCTTGGGTCTTCACATCCCCCCCAACTTCCGCCTGAAGCAATTGAATAACAAACATATTTTCCTTCTTGTCCAGTACGATGTTCATAAGCAGGGTCCGGAAACCTCTCATCAACTAAAAATCCATCAACAGAAGAAGCATAACCTAACCTTGAAATAGCATCATGCCCAATCGCCCTATACAAAAGATGCACTTTGTCGTCAATTAAAATTGCAGCAGGATTAAAAGTCTGCCATGCCTCCCATGCATTATCACTCTTCGGAGAAATAATTGGATTGCGAGGAGACTTTCTCACTATATGCGTCTTCTTCTTTACTCTTTTTTTCTTAGGATTTTTTTTATCTCCAAACCTTTTTTCAGCAATCCCTTTAAGTGTTGCAAGTATTCTTTCCTTAGAAAGGTTTTTTTTCGCCATCTCTTTTTATAAAATTATTAATAATATAAAAATAGAGTAAAAGCAGTTTATTAAGTTTTTGTTAATGAAATTTGAAATTAAGTTGGCATAATAAAAGTAATTTGAAGAAAGAATTTAATTTTGAAACTTATTAAACTTTATGGTATGGTTTAATCTACTAACATGCTGGCTCCCAAAACCCCTGGATGTTTTAGTGTTGTCCATCTGATGGGGGTTTTTTTTGGCAAAGTTGAGTATTTTAAAACACTTTTTTTTATTTTTTTTAAAAACAAATTCCCTGAATTTTTTATCCCCCCTCCAATCAAAACAATTTCCGGGTCAAATGCACTAATTAAAGATGCAATTCCTTCGCCAATATAATCTGCAGCTTCATCTAAAATTTTTTCTGACCTCTGACTCTTCATTTTTACTAAATCCTTTAAGAATTTCTGTTCTCCAAATTCTCGTTTTATTTTTTTGCACGTTTCTTTCCATAAGTCCTCCCATTTTTTATCACGAACATACATTCTTCCAAATTCTCCCCCGTATCCTCTGCCACGATAGTTTTTTTCATTAACAATTATGCCCCCGCCGATTCCTGTTCCAATTGCGACTAAAATAAAGTTCTTTGCATTTATGCCATGCTTTAATTCAGCCAAAGTAGAACATTCAACATCATTTTTTATTTTAACTTTTTTCTTGAATTTTTTTTCTAAATATTTTTTCAAATCAAAATTTCTCAAAGGCAGATTCGGCGGATTTTTTACAACCCCATCTTTTACAGGGCCTGCAATTCCAATTCCAATTCCTTTAATTTTTTTTAGATCAAATTTTAAAATTAAATCTTCAATTTTTTTAAGAAATAAAATTTTATTTTTTGGGGTGCTACATTTTTCATAATTGTAAATTTTCCTGCCTCTGGCAATCGCAACCCTCATGTGTGTTCCTCCAATATCAAATGCCAGGGCCTCTTTTTTCATTTATAGGCAAAGTAGATGTTATTTAATAATTTTTTCTTTTGTTTTAAAAAGATATTATCCTTCAATCACCTGCGCCTTTCCGTCATCAATTAAAATCTTTGCAACTTCTTTTGGAATATTTGCAATCTCGCCTTTTTTATAACACCCCATCATATTTCCGTCAAAACCAACAAACTCTCCAACATCCTCCACAAATAAAACAAGTTCATTCTTTGATTCTTCCCTGCCTTCACCTCCGCCTAAAATACCCTGAAGTTTTTTTTCAGCCCCCTTCATGCACTGCATTAATTCCTCAAATAAATCCTTTTCAATCTGCAGCATATTTTCAAAATCTGCCTTACTAATTCCCACCTCTGTTGCAACCAAAACCAGATTCAAAATCTTTTTTCTCCGACGAAGAACAAGTTCATTAAACAAAGTCATTGCATTCTCAATTTGCTTTTTAGTCTTAATTGCCCCCTCAGACAAATCACTTCTTTCTTTTGCAGCAATATCCTTTTTCTCCTTAATATAATTTGCAACTTCCTTCACAAACGCCTTTGGAATTTTCTGCAAACTCTCAGAATACCTCTCTTTTCTAGCAGCTTCATAAATATCATTATAAGTTATCATAAACTAAAAACACCAAAAGCATTTTTAATAATTATGCTACTAAAAAATAATTAATTCTTAGGAAAGTATCGCATATGAATTTCCCTTGATCCATAAAAAGATCTTTTTCCCTGATTTACAATTGGAGTATCACGCCCTAAATCATCAACTTTAACATCCAAACCTTTTTCATTAAATCTTCCAAGTAGATAGTCACGCCCCTCTCCTTCTCCACAATAAAGAGTAATTTTTTCTGTCATTAACAATTTCAAAACTCCAAACTTTATAAAGATTTATATCCTAAAAACCTATTTTCTCAACTCTTCGGGAATTTCAAATCCACTAAACTCCGGAAATAAACTTTTTCCATAAACTAATCTTGAAAAACACTCTCCAGCAAGTTTTGCATCAAAAAGTGCATTATGAAAACTCCCTTTCTGACTAATTTCATTTTTGTTATCCAAATGAACTCTTTCATCCCTCATTCCACATAATCCCAAAACCCTCTTTAATCCCATCTTTCCTTTTCCATCCCCATGAAAAGAAAATTTATTATTTAATTCAAAAAATTTCATTTGCGCAATTGTATAAGTATCAATTACATTATGCCCAAAAATATCATAAAACTCTTTTTGTATTTTATATCGCCTGCATTTATTTGCAATAAAGAAAAAATCCCACGCAACATTATGTCCTACAATAAGTTTGGTCTTGCATGTCTTTGCCCAATCAATAAAATTCAAAATCATCTGCTTCTGACTCTGTTTACTTTCATCCCTTAATTCTTCTTTAGTCTTTCCATTAATTTTCAATGCATTTTCATCAATTATATCTTCATTATCAATTCTTGATTCTTCTAAAAATTGGTTATCTGGATTTTCCAACTCAATTGCGCCAATCTGCCAGATTCCGCATCTTCCTGTGTCAAGCCCGCTTGATTCAATATCCAACACTATCATAAAAAAATAAAATTAAAAGTGTTTTTAAAATTATGTTGCTAAAAAAATAATTAAAATCTCCCAAACAATCTTCTTCCTTCTTCTCTTTTCCATTTTGGCATCTTCGCAGCCTTTTCACTTGCTCTCCTTAAATCATTAAAGAATTTTTCATTATCAATTCTTGCTTTTTCCTGCCTTTCCACAATTTCCTCAAAAGAAATTCTGCTTCCCGGATTATCATACAAACATTTGCAGTTGTCCAAACTAACTCTAAATACATAAGAAGGATCTTCAAGTCTGTCGCATAACCCCCGACTATCATTCTTCGCGGAATATCCAATATACGCGCATTCCCAACATTTCCTTGCATAATTGTCTCCCATAAAAATTAAACATACTTTAAGTTTATAAAAATTTATATGGTACAATTCAAAATTAACGCAACGAATTTCTATTTTGTGAACCCAACTTTTTTTAATAATCCCCCGCCGACAATTCCCCCCAAAGTTCCTTTTCTTGCTTCTTTTTCACAGAAAATTTTTTCTTTAGGTTTTGAATCATTATAAAGCAGGACAGGGACTGGTTCTGTGGAGTGAGATTTTAATTTGCATGGGGTTGAATGGTCGCTTGTTACAAGGACTTTTATTTTATTTGGGGGTGCGAATTTTCTTAGAAATTTAAATAATGTTTTATCAATATATTCCAGCATGGCAACTCGTTCATGTGGTTTGTTGTCATGGCCTGGCAAATCAGTTTCCCGAATGTGGATATAAATGTAATCACTTGTATTCTTGTTTTTCTTTATTGTTTTAATTGAGAATTTGCATGCTTTTTCCAAACCTTCGTAAAAATTTTTGTATGAGTCCAGGCCTGTTAGTTTTGGGTAATCAAATGAAAAGACTTTCATGCCGCTTAATTTTGAGAAACCTCTTTCAAGAGGCATATAACTAACAGAAGCCCATTTTTTATAGAACTTTAGTTTAGGAGTTTCAATTCCTGCCCCGCGGATTAGCAAATAATTTGCAGGCATTAGGCCTTTTTTTCGCCTTTCTTCATTTACAGGATGATTATTTAATATTCCATGCGCCTGATTTAGGAATTCATTTAAAACATTTGCAGTGTATTGGGAGTTTTCATCATCATCCATTGCCTTGCAAGTTGAAATTTTATTTACCTCGCGACTTCTTCCATGAAAATAAATAGAATCATTCCCTGTAACATTATCTGAAAATCCTCCCCTGAAAACCAACACTCCTCTATGCTGGATAGTTGGAACAAATTCAAAATTAACTGAGAGTTTTATTTTGCTGTTTATTGCCCGCGTTAAAATTTCTGCTTCACTATTTGTAAGTGTTCTGCCTGACCTTCGATCAATTATGTTTCCGTTAGTTTCATTATCAATTGTTGCGAAATTTACTCTCAATGCAAGGTCTCCTCTTGTAAGTTTTAAATCAGCCCCTTTTGCTTCAAGTTGTCCTAAGGTGCTTGAAAGAAGGTTATTTCCAAAAATAGAGACAATTGCTTCATCAAGTTCCGGAATAAATCCAGGTTTTACTGAGTGCATAAATCCCAGTTCTCCTCGGGCAGATAAAAAACCCAGATTGGGCATTTTCGCAACTTCCAAAGGGGTTTTTTCTCCAAGTTGTTTACATGGCAAATCTCCCAATCCACTT
The DNA here is from genome assembly GCA_050124795.1 of Candidatus Pacearchaeota archaeon. GTDB lineage: Archaea > Nanobdellota > Nanobdellia > Pacearchaeales > GW2011-AR1 > JASFEO01. The sequence goes on along the minus strand of JASFEO010000005.1, from coordinate 35,921 downwards.
AAAATAACAAGCACTCCTTTCATAAAAAAACAAATCTCCCCAAGTTTATAAGAATTTATATTCTACACTTCTAAATCATAAACAAATACTTTATCATACGGAATAAACCATTTTACTGTTTTCTCTCTGGAAGCATTTTCCATAACTTTCCTAAAAAGCCGAATTGAATTTCCATGCGCAGAAATCGCGGCATTCACTTTGTTCTTCTTCATAAACTTTTTCAAATAAACAATAAAACTCTTAACCCTTTTTTCAACATCTAAAAAACTCTCTCCCCTAGGCGCAGCAACTTCATATCCGCGATGAATTGCCTTATATTCTTCTTCACCTAAAAACTTCTCAACTTTTCGTCGTAAAGCAGGTTTTAAATTTTCAATTGCATCCCCCTCAACTCTCAGATCATAAGACTTTTTTCCAACTTTCTTAATAAAATCTTTATGCTTTGTCCCTTCCAAAATTCCATAACTTCGCTCAATCATTCTGTCATCAATTAAAATTTTTTTGCATTCAGGATGAAACTTCAAAACATAGTTCAATGTTTCTTTTGATCTGGGCAAAGAAGTATGAAACGCAACTTCAAATTTTTTATTCTTTAATTTTTTTGCAACTCGTTTTGCATCAATTTTTCCTCTAAAAGTTAATTTAGTATGCTTGTGTCCAGTAAACATCTCCTTCACATTATACACAGTCCTGCCATGACGAAACAAATATATTTTGAGCACCTTTTTTTTCATAATTAATAAAAATAAAAAGAGTTTTTAAAATTATAAGTTAATCAGACTCAGGAAATAAATATAATTCTCTAAAATCATTATAGCAAAGAGGCAAAACCTCTCCACGAGGAGTTGCCAACTTATAAGCAAAAATATTATCAACACTTAATACAAACCCAACAACATCCCTTTTATGCCAATCAAGAACAAGAACTTTCTTTCCCAAACAATTTTTAAGAGCTTCCCTTGCCCTAACCTCATGATTAATTAAATAATCAGAAATAGATTCAACGCCCTTATCAATTTCAAATTCAGTTAATTCCATAAATAGAAAACAAACTTTCTATTTAAAATAGTTTCTATATTGCAAAATATTATAAACATAATTTCTCTTCTTCATTCATGTTCAAATCATTTAAAGAAAAATTAAAATCCTGGACAAAAAACATTTCAAAAAATCAGGAAGAAAAAGAAGAAGTTATTGAAGAAATTGCAAAAGAAGAGGAAGTTAAAAAATTAAAAAAAGAGATAATTGAAAAAGTAAAAGAAAAAATTAAAGAGCCAGATAAAAAAGGAAAAAAGGAAAAGGAAAAGTCAAAAGAAAAAACTGAAAAAGAAACTAAAGAAGAACCTCAAAAAAAAGAAGACCAAACTCCTTTGGAAAAAAAAGAACCTGAAGAAACACTTCCGGATATTAAAGAAGATAAAAAAGGTTTTTTTAAAAAAGTTGCTTCAAAAATAACAAAAATAAAAATCACTGAAAAAGAATTTGAAAACTATGCAGATGAACTTGAACTTTTGCTTCTTGAAAATAATGTTGCTTTGGAGGTTGCTGAAAAAATAATTAAAGAACTAAAAGAAAAAATTGTCGGTCAGGAATTATTAAAAAAAGAAATTGAAGAAGAAATTAAAGATTGCTTTAAAGAAATAATTAATGAAATTTTAATTGAGCCATTTTCCATCCCTGAAAGAATCAGAGAAAAAAGAGAAACTGAAAAAAAGCCTTATGTGATTTTATTTTGCGGAATTAATGGAACTGGAAAAACAACAACAATTGCGAAAATTGCAGAACAATTAAAAAAAGAAAAACTAACCTGCGTTATGGCAGCAGCTGACACATTTAGAGCAGCATCAATTGAACAATTAAAAACTCATGGGAATAAACTAGATGTAAAAGTTATTGCGCATGAATATAATTCAGACCCTGCAGCAGTTGGTTTTGATGCAATTAAATTCGCAGAAAAAAACAGAATTGACTGTGTTTTAATTGATACAGCCGGTAGAATGTATACTGAAAAAAATTTAATGCATCAAATTGAAAAAGTTGCAAAAGTCTGTAAACCAGACTGCAAAATTTTCGTCGGCGAAAGTTTAACAGGCAACGACGCAATAGAACAAGTCAGAAGTTTTGACTGGGCAATTGGAATCGACGGGATAATTTTATCAAAAGCAGACATTGACGAAAAAGGTGGAACAGCATTGTCAGTTGGGTTTGTTACAAAAAAACCAATTCTTTATTTGGGCACCGGTCAGGAATATAATACAATTGAAGTATTTGATAAAAAAAAATTTATTGAAAGATTGGGGTTGTGAGAAGTTTTCTAAAAATTATTCCCGAACAAAAATTAATAAAAATAGTGCAGCAACTGAAATTACAGATAAATAACCAAACATTAAATCATGACTTGCATTCCATAAAATTCCTGCGATTATCCCGCCTGGAATTCCTGCCAAACCAATTGACATATTAAATAATCCAAATGCAGTTCCCTTCATCTCCCCTGACAAATCAGACACAAGCGCCTTTTGACAGGGATATTTTATTGCATAAACAAATCCATAAAGAATAAATAAAACAACCAGATGAAAAAAAGTCTGAAAATAAATAAACCCAAGACTAACTCCAAAAAATGATAAATACCCAAGAACAAGAATTTTTTTTCTTCCGACCCAGTCAGACAATTTTCCAAAAGGAACCAGCATAGATGCATAAACCACATTAAAAATAAGATAAAACAAAATTGAATAAACATAACTTCCTGTAAATTCCTTTGCAACCAATAACAAAAACATATAAAGCCCGAAATTCGCAAAAGAAAAAACAGATGAAACAAAAATAAAATATTTTAAATTTTTATTCAAACCACTTATCCCCTTCAATAAACTTTTTTTTGACTTCTTAACTTTTGAATCTTTTACAAAAATTAAAAACAACAATGAAAACACAGATATCCCTGCAGCCAAGAAAATTATTGTCTTAAAACTAAAATTAAATTTCCAAAAAAATATAAATACTAAAATAATTCCCAAAATAGCGCCAAGAGTATCCATCATCTGCAATATTCCAAAATTTTTTCCTGAAGTTTTTTTCTCTTCAGAAATCATGGCATCACGAGGAGAATCCCTGAATTTTCCAAATCTCTCCAGGGAAATAAAAGTAACAAGATATTGCCAGGAATTTACAAGCCCGAGAAAAAATCTAAAAACAACTGAAAAAAGATAACCAAAGAAAACAAAAACTTTTCTTTTTCCTGTTCTGTCAGAAACATATCCTCCAAAAATTTTAAACAAACTTGACAACCCCTCACGCAAACCTGAAACAAGACCAAGAGCAATACCTCCGCCCCCAAGAGCCAAAATATAAAACGGTAAAATCGGCATAATCATTTCACTTCCAACATCATTAAAAAAACTTGAGCCTCCCAATAGCCAAACATTTCTGGAATTTCCTTCACCCTTTTTCATTAACTAACAAAGCAAAAGAAGTTTTTAAAATATTTTATAACATCGGAATTTAACGAAGTTTGATTTTCCCTCGTGAAGCGAAGCGTAACAGAGCTGGAAAATCAAATTTGGGAAAAATGCGAGCCGAGCATTTTTCCGTTAAATTCCTGTTATATCCGTCGGAGTGAAACGGAGACCGAGGATTAGTGCAACGTTCCGTAGCGAAGCGAAGGAAAAATTCAAAGTAAATTTGAAGTCCGTTTTATCCAATAAGCGACAGCGATACATCAAAAACAAGATTGAGGGGCAGTTGCATAACGAATCGAAAGGTTTAAATATATAACAATATAATTATATGATTATATAACTAAATATTAGGAGGTATTAAAAATGTGCGGAGAATGTAAGATTGTATGCAAAGGAAAAGAAATTGGAACAATTGAAGATAATGGTTCTGAAATTGTTATCAAAAGAACCAAAGAAGGAAAAGACTGCTTCAAAGGAAACTGTTTATGCAATGAAAAATAAAATGCAAAAAATCAGAAAAGGAATCCAATTTTTGTTTTTGTTAATTTTTTTTACTTTGATAATCTTAGAAAAAAATAAAATCTGGATGGGGATAGTATTACTGTTTCTGATAGGGTCTTTTTTCTTTGGAAGATTTTATTGTGAGTGGGTATGCCCAATAAATACAATTATAACACCTATTGACAAAATAAAGAGGAAATTAGGATTCAAAAATAAAGAAATTAAGGCATTTTTCAAGAATGAGCTATTAAGATACTCTTTATTCATTCTTTTCATAATTGGCTTTGTTTTTAAGATAATGTTGATGAAACAGGGTAAAAACTTTCCTCTTCCTTTGATAATAATTGGATTAGGATTATTTGCTACAATTATATTTGACGCTAGAACTTGGCATAGATATTTGTGTCCATGGGGAATGCTTTTTTCATTAACAGCAAGGTTTTCAAGAATGCAGATCAAAAAAACAAATAAATGTATTAATTGTAAAAAATGTGAGAAAATTTGTCCTGGAGTTGCTATTGATGAAAACTTGAATATTGATAAAAAGAATTGTCTTTTATGTTTTGAATGTTCGGATTCTTGTCCCGTAAAAGCAATTAAATATGAAAAAAGCAAATAAATAAATAGTCATTAAGTTATATGCCATTTATGGGAAGCAAATTGATAGAAGAAACTGCAAAGATTGCAAAACTTTTAGGAGATTCAAATAGATTAAAAATTCTAGAATTGCTTTCAAAACATAGTTTGTGTGTATCTGCTATTGTGAGAAATCTTAATATATCTCAACCTGCTGTGTCTAAACATTTAAAGTTGTTAGTTGATGCTGGAATGCTTGAATCTGAAAAAAAAGGAATGCATGTGCATTACACATTTAAGAAAGATGCTTTTGAGAAATATAAGATTAATCTGGAGAAAATAATCAAGAAGTAGTTATGCAACTGCCCCCTTTCTATTTTTTAGGACTTCAAATTTATTGAGTTTAACATCGGGCTTAAGAGAAGTCCGAAGCCCTCGAAAAAATTTCCCTCGTGAAACAGAGCTGGAAATTTTTTCAGAGATGGCGAGGATTTGGGAAAATTCCTGCAAGGGATTTTCCTCTTAATCGCTGTTAAACTCCCCAAACGAAACGAAGTGAAGTGAGAGTGCAACGTGGTCGACCGAAGGGAGAAGTTCAGGGCTCGCCGAAAATTCGTTGTTATCGTAGTTGTTGAAAAATAGATTATTAACTTCAAAGTAGTAAAAGAAACGAAAGATTTATAAAGTATTGATTTATTCTTTATTGTATGACAATCAAAAGAACATTAACTGGAATTGTTTTGGCAGGAGCTTTAGCTTTGTCAGGCTGTGGTAAAGATGAAAGTAATAAAGGCTTAATCTATGCAGGAAACATAGATGGAAATCGGGTTGTTTACGAACAAACATCTTGGGGAAAGGGACATGGATGGACATCTGATTATAGATTAAGACTAAAAACTCCAGAAGGAATTGAACTTTCATTTTACGACAAAGACAGAGACGGAACAGCCGACATTCTTCCAGACAATATGGAAAAAGCTAAAGCACAAGAATTATACAAAACAATTCTATCTAGAATAAATCAAGAAACAAAAAAGTAAATCTTTCGTTCTATAATTTTTATTTTTCAACAATTTCGTTAAAATTTTGTTAGGCAAAGCTGCGTAGCAATTTTGTAAGTTTTTTCTTTATGATTTTAACGAAGATAACAACATTATAATTTTTATTTTAGTCTTGGTAGGCAGGTTTTAGAATTAGATTTAACATCGGGCTTAAGGGAAGTTTTTCTGGAACGAAGTGGAAGAAAAATTTGGGAAAATTGCGAGCCGAACAATTTTCCTTTTATCCCTTGTTATACGAGGGTGAGGAGCAATAGCGACGAAAGCGCAGCGCCCCCTTGAGTTTCAAACCCTGCGGTTTTTACTAATATCTTAAATTTTTCAAAAATCAGATGTATGATTACCTCTAAGTAAATTCGGCTTAACTATCTCAATGCTTGTTGAGCTTTATAACCAAAAAATATTATTGGTATTTGAATTATAGACCAAATCGTGGGCCCAAATATTTGTGATTCAAATCCAGAAGGAGTAGCAATTAGCATATAGATGATGTGGGCTAACGATAAAGTTAATGTGACTATTCCTAGAATCATTGCAGATAATAAACCCCATCGATTTTCTCTGGCACATATTGGAATTAGAACTAAAGCTAATAGGGTCATAATAGTATGGCGTTGCCCAGCCAATGTTAGTATGTAACTTATTTGATCTGGAGCCACAAATTGGAAGCCAATATCAAGCCCCATAAAAATCCAGCCGATACTAATCACTAATCCAATTATAACGGCTAAAGTATTATTGTTAATTTTTTCTACTTTTTTCATATTTTATATCCTCTAATATGTTAATTAAAACAGATCCTATTTAATCTTTTCTACATCAAGACAGGGTTTGAAATTTCGTATAACATCGCGATTAAGAGAAGTAAATCCGAAGGATTTATTTCCCCGTAGGTTTTGAGGCATCCCACAAAACCGAAGGGCGTAGCGGAGTGCAACGGAGCGGAGTTTTAATCGCTGTTAAGAAATCCGAGCCAAAGGCGAGGACGAGGAATAACTGCAAGTGGTTTTTTGCGAAGCAAAAAAATTCCGAAGAGTATTTCCACTTTCGAAAATTCTTTGATATCGTAGTTTTTGAAAAATAAGTTATTAACTTTCAAGTAGTAAATTAACGAAAGATTTATAAACTATTAATTTATTCTCTTAGTAAGGAGAATTAAAATGAATGACAAAATTCAAAAACTAAGAGAATATTCACTTAGAGAATTCTATGATGGATTTGCTTTTGGCGTGGCATCAAGTTCAATGGTTGCAGGAGTTGTTGATGTTGTCGGCGACAAAAGCTTCGACCACCCATATTTGATTGGCGGTGCATTTTTGGCGTCAATGGGATTAGGATTCTATAACAAAATCAAATATGGTGAGAACAAAGGTCTAAGTGAATTAGAAAAAGAATTAGAATAAATCTTTCGTTTTTATTATTTTTATTTTTCAAAAATTTCGTTTAATCAGCGATGTTATGCGACAATTTTAATTTCGCATTGGAGCGTTAAGCGGAGATATCAAAATCAGAATTTGAGATTTATCTCCGACGATAAAAGTTAAAACAGCGACGGAGAAAGTGGAAATATTTTTCTTAACATTGGGCTTAAGGAAAGTTCTTCTGACCTCGAGACTGGAGCGGAACCTCACAGGCTCGAGCTGGAAGAAGAATTTGGGGAATTTCTGCAAGAAATTACTCTTTATCCCCTGTTAAGTCGTGTGAGGCATTTATGCCGAAAGTCTGCAAGACGGCACCGAGCCGAAGGCGAAGGAGTTTTTTCTTCTGCGTTAAGAAAATTTAAATCTCCATTCTTAGGGTGGGAAGCGCGCGCTTTTTGCTTACTTTTTTCTAAAAAGTAAGTCGCCACGAAAGGCGAAAATTAGGCAACCGAAGAATTTTTAAAGTTTAGATTAGTGATAATACTAATAACTGTCCTGGGTTACTCTGTAATGCCAGGACGCCTATTTATTTTTTCTAAAATAAAACGAATGTTCTTTGATGAGTTACAAGTTTTCCTTAATCTTGATGAAGATCCTCCTCTAAAGAAAATATTTTCAACTACCTTTCCTCGTTTTCTTACTGTACGCACAACTGGCTTGAAGTCTTCATCTCCTGAAACCAATATTGCAATATCATAAAGGTTTTCATAGGCTCCAACAATCATATCATTTGCTAGCTGAACATCATCGCCTTTAACAGCATAACTGACTTTACCATTTTTTTCGATGATTTTCTTGAAAGTGCAATATGAAATTTTAAAGTTCGGAATAGATGAAAGTTTCTTAAGAAATTTTTGATGCTTGGCGTATCTTTTCTCATCAAAATTCTTATCCATTCTTGCAGTATAATAAAACACTTTCTTTAATTTATTATTACCAGCGAGTTCATTTACCAAATCTTGAAAATCAATTTTCTTTATCTTCATTGATTTCAAACCATGATAAAGATGTATAAGCAAGGGACATATGTCCTAGGCAAAACCGAAAATTAGTTCGCAGATGATTTCTTCGGTTTTGAATGAAAAAAGAATTAATCAGAAAAGAATATTTCAAGCTTAGAATCAAGGGGCACACTAATAACCAATGCAGGAAAATACTCTTTGCTAAGTTTAATTATGAAGTTAACATAAGGACATTAAGAAGGTGGACAAATAAACTGAATAATTCAGATTGGAATTTAAGGGATAAATCAAGAAAACCAAAAACAATTTATCGAAAGATAACTTCTGAATTAGAAAGCAAAATTGTGGAGATAAAAAAAGAAACTGGTTGGGGAGCTGAGAAGATTGAGGGTCTTGTTTCATTAAGTCATACAACAATTAATAAAATTCTCAATAAAAATAAATTAGTTAATAATCCTAAAAGAAGAAAGAGGCGAATTAAATATATTCGCTGGCAAAGAAAGACTCCTAATTCTCTTTGGCAGATTGATCACAGCGACCAAAAGATTAAGAATAAATATGTTATTTCTGTCGTCGATGATTGTTCGAGAAAAAGTTTAGCTTTTGTTCCTGTTAATCGGGTTACAACAGATGTTGTGATTAAATTAATTGATGATTTAATCAAAGTTTATGGAAAACCCAGAGAGATTTTAACTGATAATGGTTCAGCATATGGATTGAAAAGCAAACATTCCAGATTTGATGTGAAATTGAGAAAAAAAGGGATTAAACATATTCGCGGGGCAATTCATAGCCCAACAACTCAAGGGAAGGTCGAAAGATTATTTCAGACTTTCAAAAGAGAGTTTAAGTTTTGCAATGGAGATCCTGAACTTTGGAGAATGAGATATAATCATTTCAGACCTCATATGAGTTTGAATAATAAAACTCCTGATGAAGTTTATAATGATTTTAGTTTGTTATTTTAGCCTACGACATATGTCAGGTGGGAGCACATAATAGTAACTATCCGAAAGGTTTATAACTTTTACATAATTATCAAGAATTATGTTAGACCGAATTGCAGATTACTCGGGATGTGATTATAATTCACGAAGGGAATTTATTTTAGATAATTTAAGTTCTATGGGAATGACTCCTCTAAGACAAAAAATATCCCACGATGGTTTAGAATTACTAAATATTGGGGTAGTTTATGGAAATTCAAAAAATTTACCAGTTTCAGCATTTTCTGCACATTATGACAAAACCCCTGAAGGAGATGGAATTTTGGATAATGGTTCTGCAGTAATCGAGATGTTGTCAACCTTAGAGAAAATGGTGAAGGAAGGTTCTCCAATACCTTTTGGGTTTTTATTCTTTGACGGAGAAGAAATTGGATTAATTGGTTCAAAAGGATATGTAAATGATCCCTTTTTGAATTTATCAAAAGTATATAATCTCGAGGTAACTGGTAGAGGAAATGCAATTATGTTAGGTAGTAAATCTTATGATTTATCGTGGGAAGACTATGTTAAAAATTCAGAAGCCATGAATGGAAGAATCCAAAAAGTATGTACTGAGTTGAATATTCCTTTTTTTTATGCGGGAACTCCTCCTTCAGATAATGTTATTTTAAATCAAGCAGGAATTGATTCTACTGTTTTCTCTACGGTTTCATCTGACCTAGGAAGGTTATGGGAATCAGAAGGAGGACCGACTCCAAAAATATTAGAAAAATTGGAAATTAATGGATTTCATGACACTTTAGATAAAGTTCAACCAAATACTCTTAAAATGGTGAGAAATATTCTTTTAGGTATTGCAAAGCAAGAATATCAATGAGTATATACAAAACCAAAGCCCTTTCTATTTTTAGCCCAAATCTCAAATTGCAATTAACATCGCGATTAAGAGAAGTTGGATTTTTGAGAGTGGAGCGTAGCGACCTCCAAAAATTCAATTTGGACGGAGCCTGCAAGGCGGAGTCTCTTAATCGCTGTTATGTGTTTTTTCTGCAAGAAAAAATGCCGAAGCGAAGCGTAGGCACAGTATGACGCAGGGCACTTTTTTCGTTATTAAGAAATCAGATTACTATTTTGAAGTAGAAAACTATTTAAAGAATTAGCTTATTCACTAATTTATGATTGAGCCAGTTAATAATGTTGTCAGACAAGAAGGAGATACTTACTTAGTTCTTCCTAATGGGCATTTCAATAATGTATTTCCTAAAGAAACACATCCAACATTATTCACGAATCATAGAACATATATTGGATTCTTGCATGATAGCAACCCACCTACAGTTTATCAAGTTATGAGATGGAATTCTACTCCATTTGATGAACCAGTGAGCATTAGAAGACTTTCGGTTGTTGGAGCCAAAAGAATTCATAGTTGGGTTAATCCAATGTTGCAATCATATGTTGATAAAGCTAATTCTCATATGCAAGAACATATTGCTCGATTTAGGGATCATCTAAAAACTGGAGCAATAGTTGAAGCAGAAAAAGATATTGAAGCAACAATGAAGAGTTTGGAAATTACAGTTGGATTAGGATTTCCTTATCCATATGTGAAATTACCTGAAGGATTGTATGGTCGTTTGGAAACTTGTCCACAAGAATTACAGAAAGATTTAACACCTGAAGCATATAAGCGAGGGGTAAGTCATTATATGGAAATGGCAAGAAATGAAGGTAATAGAGGATGGTCAAATGCAGTTAATACATTATGTGATAATGCTCAATATTGTGCTGAAAAAGGTTTTGAAGCGGATTCTCTACAGTCTGTTTTAGATTCTGTACAAGAAATTAGAGAAGAAAGTCTTTCAACTGCAAGGTCAATAGAACAAGATAGAGAAATTGCTTCAAGATTTAGTTGGAGAAGACCAAATTCAAGAGAAAGCTGGCTTGTTGCCGAGTTAGGATTTGATCCATTTCCACAACCCACTGCAAGAGATTATGCTGAAATTTCTGCTGCGAAACAGAGACTTCAAAATAGTGGATTATAAGATTTCTTGATAACATTTAGAAGAAAAAAGTGCCCGAGTAATATTGCACATAACAACTTTTAATCGAACTTCTTAGAAAATTATTTAAACTTCTCTTTATTAATTCAATAATGAATCAGGATATAATTTCGATTAAAAGTGAATATGAGAATTTCCTAAAACTAAACAATCTCTCAAATAAAACAATAAAAGCTTATATGAATATTTTAAATGACTTCTTAAAAAAAAGTTCGAATAAAATAACAAATGATGAAGTTAAAAAATATATACTAGACTCAATTAACAAAAACCAAAGCACAAGTTACATTAAACAAAAATATGCTGCACTTAAAATCTTATTTAATACTCTTGGAAAATCAAAAGAATTCCTTCTTCCGCATTATAAAAAAGAATCAAAAATTCCTGAAGTCTTGAATAAAGAACAAACAATAAAAATAATTCAATCAATTGAAAACCCAAAACACAAAATTATGATTAAATTAATGTATGCTTCTGGAATAAGAGTTTCTGAACTTTTAAATTTAAAACCAAATAACATAGACATCGAAAGAAAAATCATCGTCGTGCGCCAGGGAAAAGGCGCAAAAGACAGAATCATGCTCTTCCCAAATAATCTTGAAAAAGAACTCTTAACTTATTTATTAAAAGAATCTCCTAAAAATTATTTATTTGAATCAAACAGAAGAAAAAAATACTCTCCCAAAACAATTGAAAAAATAATTGAAAAAGCATCAATAAAAGCAATTCAAAAAAAAATAAGACCCCATGTTTTAAGGCATAGTTTTGCAACGCATCTTCTGGAGCAGGGAATAGATTTAAGAAAAATTCAGAAACTCCTTGGTCACAAAAATTTAAGAACAACGCAGATCTATACTCACATTGCAAAATCAGATTTAGAAAATATTAAAAGTCCTCTGGACAACTTAGAATTATAAAATGCTGGAAAAACTAGGAGAAGTATTAAAACGCGCAACAAACAAAATTACAAATGCAATTTTTTTAGACAAAAATTTAGTCAACGGAATTGTGCGCGACTTGCAAAGAGCACTGATTGAAGCAGATGTAAACATAATTTTAGTAAAACAATTAAGTGACAAAATAAAAAAAGCAGCTCTTGATGAAAGAATAAAAGAAATTGAAAAAAAAGAACACATCATAAAACTTCTCCACGACGAACTTGTAAAGATTTTAGGGGAATATAAAAAATTAGAATTAAGTGAAGAGCAAAATAAAGTCATGCTTCTTGGTTTATACGGCGCAGGAAAAACAACAACAATTGCTAAACTCGGAAACTACTTTGCAAAGCGAGGGAAAAAAGTTGCGCTTCTGGGACTTGATGTTCATAGGCCGGCTGCAAAAGAGCAACTAAAACAATTAGCTGAAAAAAATAAATTAAATTATTTTGTAGACTTCGAAGAAAATAACGCAGTCAAGACTTATAAAAAATTTTCTAAGGAACTTGAAAAATATAATTTAGTTTTAATTGATACTGCCGGCAGACATAATTTAGACAAAGAACTGGAAAAAGAAATTAAAGATTTAGCAAAAGTGATTAAACCAACTGAGACAATTTTAGTTATGCCCGCTGATATTGGTCAGGCAGCTAAAAAGCAGGCTGAAGAATTTAAAGATGCAGTAAATATCTCAGGAGTAATTATAACAAGAATGGATTCAACTGCAAAAGGAGGAGGAGCATTAACAGCTTGCGCAGAAACTCACGCCCCTGTTTATTACATAACAAATGGTGAAAAAATTAATGACTTAGAAGAATTTAATCCAGAAAACTTTTTGTCGCGTCTTTTAGGAATGGGAGACTTGCAAAGTTTAATTGAAAAAATAAAATCAGTTACAGACGAAAAAAAGCAAAAGAAAATTCAAAAAAATTTAGAAGAAGGGAAACTAACTTTAGAAGATGTTGTTGAACAAGTTAAACAAATGAATTCTCTTGGGGGATTTGACAAAATTAAAGGAATGATTCCAGGAATGAATAATGCAAAACTGCCAGAGAACATGCTTGATGCGCAGCAGCAAAAAATTGCAAAATGGGAGCACATAATTAAATCAATGACAAAAGAAGAAAGAGAAAATCCTGAACTTCTAAAAAAAGAAACAAAAAGAATTGGCAGAATCGCAAGCGGCGCAGGAGTAAATAATTCAGAAATTAGAAGTTTATTAAAACAATATGACCTGCTCAATGAAATGATAAAAAGTCAGTCTAGTTTTGATCCTGAAAAACCAATGAGTCAAAAGCAAATGATGAAACTTGCTAGGAAATTTGGTAAGAAAAAGTTTAGGATGTGAAAATGGGAAAGAAAATATCTAAAAAGAATTTAATAACAATAATAACTATAATTTTAGGTCTAATTGTTGCCATTTCCTTTTTCTTTAATTCAATTCAATTTTTAGAGATTAATAAGGAATTTATAAAATTTTTAATAGCCATAACCCTCTCTATGGCTGGTTTTGGGATTGTTGCGTTTCAATTAGGAAAAGAAAATGATGAATTAAAAGACAACCTCTTAAATTTTAGTATAATGATGGTTTGCGGAGGTTTAGCAGGCATTGCTTATATTGCATATCCAGGTTCAGAATGGATGAATTTCAATTGGGGGAGATTAAGTGCTCTTTTCTTTATCTGGGGGACATTCCATTTATTAGCTATTTTAATTGAAGAAAGATTCATAAAAAAGATTATTCCCTAACAACCCTTACCTCTATTCAAGTATCTGCCTAACCTGATACAAATCATTATAAATCATTCCTGCGACTCTCACAGGCCCTTCAGTTGAATAACCAACACGCTTATACCCTCCTGTATTAGTTGTAACAATTGTAATCATTGCTATTGTTTCATCAGGATGAGCCTCCCTGTCAAGGTGAGAATTATAATGACTCACAAAAAGTGAAGTCTTTTGCACAGTCTCAGTTCCTGTTTTTCCTGTGACCCTATCTTTAAACTCTTCAAAATAATTTTCCATCCTTCTCCCTGAACCTCTGTTGCATACCTCATGCAATGCTTTTATTTCAGCTCTTCTTGCATCCTCATCAGAAAAAAGAATCCTCTGTATTTCAAAATCAAAATATTTATTAGATATTTCTTCGCCATCCAAAAAAATATTTTTTATTATAGAAGGTTTTCGATAATTCCCGTCAATAAAAGCAGAATATATCCCAAGCCAAGTTGCAGGATCAACATCAAAAGAACCAATACCATACGGCCACCACCTTGCATTCTCATGATTATACTCAAGACCTGCAGTATCAAATATCTTAAGAACTTCCTTTCTTACCAAAAAGTTTGAATAAAGCCTTGCAAAAATAGTATTCACAGAAAGAACCTGCGCTTCAAGAAGACTATATTCCCTACCCAGATATCTGTTTTTCCCGGTCCCAAGCAAATCATAATCATACCAATTTCCAGGCATCCATTCCCAACAGCGAAGTTTTTTATTATAAATTCTTTCAATGGGAATATCAGCAAATAAAGTATTCAAGTTAATTTCTTCAATAACCCCTTTGTCTGATAAAGCCATTGCAGAATAAGCAGTAATTGGTTTAATTGTTGAACCTACTGCCACAGGGCTCTTTAAAATATCGATAATTTTTTTATTTTTCATTGTAAAGTCAGGTTCCTGGCTTTTGCTTCCAACAAAAAATTCCTTACCCCCGACCTTTGCAATAATATTCCCTCCCCGATTAACAGCCATTACTCCGATATTTACATTTTCCTTTAGATAACCTATAAACTCTTCAAAATTCTCATAAGGAGGTTTTATTTTATTTCTTTTGTAATACAACAAATCTTCTTCCCACGACGGCTTTCCAAAAGATTTATTCACGCGGCTATTTCTAAGGCGAAGAATCCTGTCATAATAATCACTTTCCAAAAATTCCTTTATATTTTTCTTAATGCTATTAACAAGAAACCTGTCAATCTCAGTTTCAATAACTAAGGACTCCCCGGGTGTATCAAGCAAAAGTTCCCTCCCGCTAACCAAATTCCCATTAACAAAATAATTCTGAGACAAAATTTCAGAAGTAATCTCTCTTGCAGCCCAGGCATCATTTCCATAAAACCCCACATCAGGCCCTTTTAATCCAATCCCTTTTGCATCTTCTTCATCCTCAATAAGCCAATTCTGAAACTCACCATCACTAATTTCTTTTATCTTATGCAAGCGCCGCAATGCAGAATTAATTTTATTCTTTGAATCAACAAATGCATGTTCAAGTCCTGAAGAAAGTTCTGATAAAAGCTTCCCATTATTAATTTTATATAACGCCCTTAATCTATTATGATTGGGAATAATTGAACCAAGTGTAACCAACTGCTGAAAATTCAATTTATCAAGGGGTTTTGCAAAATAAGCCTCTGCAGCTGCCTGAAATCCTGACACCCTATTTCCCAACGGAACATTTGACATATAATGCTCAAGCAACTTTTCCTTTCCAAACTTTTCTTCATACAAATAAGCAAGAATCATTTCTTCAAGTTTTTTTCCATAAGTTCTATCCTCATCTTCTTCCCTAATCATTTTCTTTACAACCTGCATAGAAATTGTGCTCCCCCCGCGATTCTTTCCATTCATTCTATCAAAGATTGTTCCTGCGATATTATACAAACTTACTCCCTCATGAACTAAAAGATTTTCAAACAATGAATTTTTTTCATGAGGAAAAAAATAATAATCTTCACATGCTAAAAGCGCTTTCTTTGCATCCTCACTAATCTTTCCTTTTTTCTTTCTCCCATATCCCCCAATAATTCCTCCTTCACTATCAAGATACACAACTGAGCTTCCATAAGGCTTTAACTCTTCAGGAATTCTCTCAATAGATTTTATATTATTATAAACTATTCTCGCAACTTCTTTTTCCACACAATGCGAAAATCTCGTCGGCAAAAAATTAACAAAACTCAATAATGCTACAGCCCCGACCCCTCCGTAAAACAAAGATTTTACACCCTTCCGGACCAATCCGGACTTCTTTATTTTCCTCTTTTTTAATTTAACCATATCCCTTGACTAACATAGCAAAAAACATTTATTAATTAAAAGACACATAAAGTAAGATAGAAAGATTATTTTTAAATTTAATTATGATAAATTTACATGCAAAATTTTTATTTAGAGGATTATTAATTAATTTCAAAACCCAATCAAACCTTCAATTTTATAAATCCAACTCCCTTAATTTTAACATGCTAAAATCATATGGAATAATCGGAATAATTTTAATCATACTTGTTGAATTAAATTTCTTTTTTAAAATTGAACCTTTTGCAAGTTGGTATTTTCCAATAATCTGGCTCGGCTACATTTTAGTTATCGACGCACTTGTCTACAAAATCAGAAAAAAATCATTATTAAAAAATAAACCATTAATGTTTCTTGGACTATTTGTTCTCTCAGCAATTTTCTGGGATGCTTTTGAACTTTTCAATATCTCAATTCAAAACTGGACTTACATTAGTTCAGCAGCTTATCAAACAACCTCGGGATTTCTAAAAAACATTTTTAGATTTCTCTCATTTGCAACAGTTCTTCCTGCGCTCTTTGAAACAAGTGAACTCATAATTTCAATTCACCTATTTGACAAAATAAAACTAAAACAAAAATTAAAGATTACAAAAACATTTCTTTACTCCAGTGTTATCCTCGGAATAATTTGTTTTTTCCTTCCAATTTTTTTGCCAAGTTTTGCCTTTCCATTAATCTGGCTAAGTTTTTTTCTAATCCTTTATGCAATATAATAAAGTGATATATGGCTGAAGATTATTGTGAGCCTGGCCCCCTCCTGCATAATTTGAATATCTAACTCCATTAGAAGAAAAACCAGGAGTGACTAAAGAGCCTGATGCAGATGCCGCAGCTGCTGCAGGAATTGAATGCCTATGACTTGGTATCTCTGAAACAGTTAAAGTATGGGTGTTTTCACCCCCTATTTTTCCAAGAGTATCAAACTCTGTTTGTGAGCCATCAAGACCAACAACAACTCTCCCGTCTGCAGAAGAAAATGCACTCCAGCCAGAAGGACAAGATACTGCATTAAAAGCCATAACTGCTCCTGATGGAATTGAAGCTCCTTCAAGTTCTCCTGAAGAGTGTCCAAAAACTGCAGGGTCACTGGTTCCATAAGCATAAACTCCAAGTCCTAAAATTAAAACTAAGGCAAGTGAGACAAGAGTAATATATACTCTGTTAGTCATATTAATTGTTATCCCCTTCATTTTAATTGTTATCCCCTTCATTTTATAATCAAAGTCTAAGCTTTAAAATTTTAATCCCTAACACAATAAATTAATGCTACATTCTTTGGACGAGTTTCAGTACCCCCCTCATAAGAGGTATAAATGGGGCTATAACCCCCACGATAATCAGAAAGTTCACCGCTAACTGTCTCCACACCTCCAGCAGTCTTATCAAGTTGGTGTCTATGCTCCTCAAATTCATCATCTTGGTAAGTTCCAAGTGTTCCTGCTCCGCTTCTATCCTCATCACGATTATTAAAACTTACTCCATCAAAAGTTTCCATCCCACGAACAAACACCCCCCGTAAATCAAGACTGGGATAATCTCCACTAACTCCAGATCCATCAGCGGGACTCCAACCACCAGGGCAAGTATTAAGATTAAAAGCCATGACTGCTCCGGATGGAATTGCTCCTTCAATTTCTCCTGAAGAGTGTCCAAAAACTGCAGGGTCACTGGTTCCATAAGCATAAACCCCAAAAATTAAAATAATCACTAAAATAAGTGAAACTATTGTAATATAAACTTTATTTGAAAAATTAATTGTTATCTTCCTCATTTTAATATTCTAAATAAGGAAGCTATTTAAACCTTTCCATAATTAAAAGACAATGGAAGACTCAACAAGAATATTAAACAGATTCAAAAACAAAAAAATCCTCGTTATAGGAGACATAATGCTCGACGAATATGTCTTCGGCAAGGTCGAGAGAATAAGTCCAGAAGCTCCGATTCCAATATTAAATGTACAATCAAAAAAATATGTTTTGGGCGGAGCAGGAAATGTTGCTGCAAATATTTCTGCGCTTGGAGGATATGCAAAATTAATGTGTTTTATTGGAGAAGATGAAGACGGAAAAAAAATTAAAGAAATCACAGAAATAAATAAAATAAAATTAATTCCAACTTTTGCAAAAACCACAATTAAAAAAACAAGAATAGTTTCAAACAAACAACAAATCGTAAGAATTGACCAGGAGGAAACTTCAAAAAAATTTTTCAATAAAGATTTGGTTTTAAAAGAATCAGAAAATACAGACTTAATAATTATTTCAGATTATGCAAAAGGTGCAATAACTCAAAATCTTATAGACAACTTGCCAAAAAATAAAAAAATAATTATAGACCCAAAACCAAAAAATAAAATTTCTTACAAGGGAATTTATCTAATAACTCCCAATAAAAAAGAAGCTCTTGAATTAAGCAAATGCAATGATATCCATGAAGCAGGTAAAAAACTGCAAAGAGAATTAAAAGCAAACATAATCATAACAAGGGGAAAAGAAGGAATGAGTATTTTCAACGACGGAATTAAAGATATTCCAACTTATGCAAAAGAGGTATATGACGTTTCAGGAGCAGGGGATACAGTAATTGCAACTCTCGGTCTTTGCCTTGCCTCAAATGCAAATTTAGAAGAAGCCGCGATAATTGCAAATTACGCAGCGGGAATTTCTGTTGAAAAAATCGGAACTGCAACTGTTAATATAAACGAACTAAAAACAAGAATTTTCAAATCAGACAAAAAAATTAAAACACTCGGCGAATTAAAAGAAATAGTTGAGAATGAGAAAATCAAAGGCAAAAAAATTATCTGGACAAATGGCTGCTTTGACATCCTGCATAAAGGCTATATAAAATATTTAAGGGAAGCAAAAAGATTAGGAGACATTTTAGTCATCGGCATAAACTCAGACAATTCCATAAAAAAACTAAAAGGCGAAAACAGACCAGTGCAGAAAGAGGAAGCAAGAACAGAGATAATCTCATCCTTAGAATTTGTTGATTATGTAATTGTCTTTAATGAAACAAGTCCAATAAAAATGCTAAGGGAATTAAAACCAGATATATTTGCAAAAGGCGCAGATTATAATTTTGAAACAATAAATCAGGAAGAAAGAAAAGCAATTGAAGAATGTAATGGAAAAATAATTTTCATTCCTTTTATAGACGGAGAATCAACAACAAACATAATTAATAAAATGAATAATAATTTAAAATGAAACAAAAAATAATTGCCCAAGGAGCAGAAGCAAAAATAATTCTGGAAAAAAATTTTATAATAAAAAACAGAATAAAAAAATCTTACAGAATTCCTGAACTTGATAAAAAAATTAGAAAAAGAAGAACAAAAAAAGAATTTAAATTATTAAAAAAAGCAAGCGAAATAGTTAATTCTCCGATTCCGCAAGAGCAAAAAGATTTTGATAAAATAAAAATGCCGTATCTTAATGGGAAAAAATTATCAATCTATTTAGATAAATTTTCAATTAATAAACAAAAGCAAATTTGCAAAGTTATAGGAAGGGAAATTGCAAAACTTCATAATGAAAATATTATTCACGGAGATTTAACGACCTCAAATATGATTTTAAAAAAAGATAAAATCTTTTTTATTGATTTCGGACTAGGATACTTTAACGGCAAAATTGAAGACAAGGCAGTTGACTTGCATTTATTAAAGCAAGCAATGGAGGCAAAACATTTTAAAAATTATAAAATTCTTTGGCAGGAAGTAAAAGCAGGTTATAAAAATTATAAAGATTCAAAAAAAGTTTTTGAAAGATTAATTCGGGTTGAAAAGAGGGGGAGATATAAGAGATAAATTAACTATTCCAAGGATTTCAGTCCTTCTAATGCCAACATCTTTAAATTAATTTTATTCTCTAAAAACCCCATACTCTTTTTAGCACTTTCATATCCTTTAGAGATTGTCTCAAGCCAAACTTTAGAAAACCTGTGTAAATCTCCATCTTGTTTATAATAAAAAATGTTATTTGGATTTATTTTATTCTCATTGATAAACATTTCATTAAGAAAAATATTTCTAACCTGTCCAATCAAAGATCTATCTGGATAAAATTTCTTTATACTTTTATCAAGACCCTCTAAATGAGAATAATCAGACCTGAACAATTTTCGCCCCCTGTCCAGCCAGCCAATTGCATCCACACTATTGCGAATACTATCAAGTTGAAATTGCATAATCTGTCTGCACCTTGATTCAAAAGGGTTATCCAATTTGTTATTTTCTTCAGAATTTTCTCCGATCCAAAAATAATCAACCCCATAAGTTCCCTTTGGCTGAGAAATCCACCCCATTAAACCGCCAAAATTTTCAGGAAAACCATGCTGTGCATCATGCGCAAGAATCTCTAAATACTCACTTAAGACAGGATGAAACTTTGTCTTTTCATAATCCATTCCTAAAAAAGTTTTTTTATCTTGCATAAAAGAAATGGGAAGAATCCATTTATAAAAATTTATATTTTACAGAGTATATTTCATAAACTTTAAGCATCATCAGTAGGACCAATCATCTCCCAACCAGAATCTTCATTTTCATATCTGGCCCTATAAGCTTCAGGATCAATACCATTCCAATAAGAAGGTGCGGGCCATTTATCATCCTTAAAATCTCCCCTTTCATAGGGAAAACATCCACATAATCCACTTGGTTTTGGGTTATTATTTTTGTTTAATCTAGAAATTTTTTCTTTTCTACTGAAATATTTTATAATTTTCCTTAACATAAAAGAACCAAATTAGATTAGTTTATTAAGATTTATCTTATCTAAAAGATATTTCAAATCAATAGCCCCAGCAGGATTCGAACCTGCGTCCCAGGATTCAAAGTCCTGGATACTTGACCACTGTACTATGGGGCTCTAAATAAAGAACTATTAATTAATTTTTAAGGCTTTTGATTCTGGATTTCAAACAAACACAATAATCCTTATAAATAACAAAATCATAAAAAATTCATGCCTGAAAAAAATTATCCAACAGAAGGATTTTCTGAAGTGTTTGAAGAGTTTGAAGAAGCTCGGGAAAAGATTAAACAATTTAAAAATCTTAAATTAGATAAATGGGTCGAAAAAGAAACAGATAGGTATATGAAAAATAAAAATCCTGATTTAGTTTTAAGATTAACTTATTTAAACGCGAAAATTCCTGCGGATAATCCCGGAAAAAGAATTGACTATTTATCTAATTTAATTGGTTTAGAAAAAATCGTGCCTGTGAAATTGAGGGGATTTATCAAAGAAGGCGGTACAAAAGACCAATTTTTAATTGAATTAGAGAAACTATTTCTTGAATTATATTAATTAATTTTTTAAGGCTTTTAATTCGTATACTAAAGTATAATAATTTATTTAAATGAATTTTATATAATAAGATAATGCAACTTATAAAAAAGTCCAAAAAAAGATTTAGAAACAATTACTAATCCCTTTCATGAATTCTTCAATGAGTGCATAGAAAAAGCAATTAAAAGGGCGGAGATGATAAATATTCAGTATAAAGAAAGGGCAGAATTATTTTATGAGACTCAATTAAGGACAAATTGCTCTTTTCTAAAAAAAACTTTTGGACAAAAAAATAAAGAACTTTCATTTTCAAAATATATCCCAAGAAGTTTTGATAAAACAATAAATAAATACTCTTTAGAAAATAATTTTATAGGACAACAAAAAATTGCAGTAGTTGGTTGGGGGATAAATGTAATGCACCATGGATCAAATGAACCTGAAATAAAAAATTATAAAAACCTCCATCCAATAGAAAGACTCCTAAGAACATACATACATCTAAAGACAACAGAATTTTCAACATGGAAACAAACATGGCCCCTGGATAGCCTTACAATGCCAATTTGCCCTTTTGAAGTTCCAAGTGTTGGGATTATAACTGGCTTATATTCTGCTTGCGACAATAAAATAACAGAAATAAAAAAATTGCCTTCCTAATAATTCTACAACTCTAAAAATTTCCCTGAAATTTTTTTACCCAAACAGACCTTCATAAAAAATCTCTCGATTAATATCCTGTTTTGTAGGATTCACCCATTGAAAAAATCTTTTTAATTTTACTGGTTTATATTTTTCTCCGATTAAACTTGCAGCTAAGCGACGGTATTCTTCACTTGCTTTTGATTTTGGTTTCAAAGTAGGCAAGGGGGTAAATTCTGAAACTGCGCGAAGCGCATGAATATTGTGTGGGATCACTGCCATAACAGGAACACTTGAAGCATCCTCAATATCATCTAATTTTAATTCAAAATTTTTATTGTAAACCTTATTTATCACAAGTCCGTCAATCTGTGTTCCGCGACTTTTGGCAAGTTTAACTGCCTTCATTGTAGTTGAAAGCGTAGGAACATCAGGAGTTGTAACGACAATTAAACCATCTGAAGCCAACATCACAGCCAAAGTTTCATCACCTAAAGAAGGAGAAGAATCAATTAATATATCATCATACTTCTTTTTCAAATTTTTAATTTTATCCTTCAATAAAAAATAATTTAATTCACTCTTATCAGTTAATGACGCAGGAAGAATATCAAAATTCCCAAAATTAACAATTGCATCTCCTATATTCGCTTTCCTAGCTAAAACATCATGAAGAGTCAACTCAGGATCAACAACATTCAAATGAAGTCCAAGGTTTGGAGCAGAAAAATTCCCATCAATTAAAAGTACTTTCTTGCCAAGCCTTGCAATTGCATCACCCAGACTTGTAACAACAGAAGTCTTTCCAACACCCCCCTTCAAACTCACAACACCTATCACCTTGCACATAAAAAGATTAAGAAATCAGGATTTAAATAATTTGTTGGTTAAGATTATTCAATACTTATAGCCCTGCTTCGTCAATGATTTGGGAAGAAGTTTTTTTAATTGAATACCCTCCACGATATCCAATTAAATCCCCCCGGGAAGAGGCATATTCAAGACCTAGCTTTACATCTGAAGTTGTGATTAATCTTAATTCATCATAACTTATTCCATAAGGTTTAAATTGGATCATCTTTGGGAATCTCTTCCTAACCTCTTCTGCATTCATCCCTCCAACTTGAAAGTGAAGATGTTCATCACAAAACAATTTCACAGTATCAGAACACAACTCACTAAGAACCTCCACCACATTCCTAGCAAGAATTTCTGAAAAGCCCTTAATATTTTCTCTTTCTTCAATTAATTTTTTCAAACCCATAGCACATATAAAGTTTAATCCTTTTTAAAAATTTATATTCAAAAAAAGCAAAATAAGATATCAAAGAACCCACACAGCAAACTTTAAAAACAAAAATCTCATTTCTTTTTCATGCCAAAAAAAGCAAAACAAAAAACTAAAGAAAGTGAAGCTATAGAAGAAGCTCCAGAAGAAGTTAAAGAAGATTCTAAAAAAGAGAAAAAAGAATCTAAAGAAAAAAAGCCCAAGAAAATAACTCAAATAGAATTTGAAAAAAAAGTTATTGAATTAGCTGACTCAGGATTAACAAGTGAAAAAATCGGAGAAAAACTAAGAAGAGAAAATATTCATCCATCTGAATACAAAAAAAAGATTTCGCAAATATTAAAAGAAAAAGAAAAATATATTAATCCTGATTTGAAAAATGTTGGAGAAAAACTTGAGAGAATAAAAATACATTTTGAAAAAAACAGGCAAGACAAAAGAGCAAAAAGAGAAAAAGACAGAGTTTTTGCGCAGAATCGAAAGTTGAAGAAATACTTTGGGGTTCCTTTGAAATAATTCTTATAATTTCTAAGGTAAACCCCGCCTTGTCCTAAAAGAAACATAATCATTTGCAAACTTATTAAATTCTTTCTCATATTTTTTTGAAAAAGGAGTCTCTCTAAACATATTTGTCTGCACCTCAAACCACACATCTCCATTACATTTTTTTCTAGCCTTAATTTTTGATTCTGGAAAAGAACTAAGACAAATTCTCTGTTCAAACGAGCCGTTTTTTAATAAAGCTTCCCCTACTTCTGACAAAGAGGGAATCTCAAAACTTGTAGCCCTTGCAAGTTCCTTGGCCTTATTCCACATAGCGTCAATATCTGCTTGTTCGATTTCATATATTTTCATTTTAATTGCTACAAAAGTTCATTTTAAAAATATTATGTTTTTTAAATAGATTCGCAAAACAAAGTTTTGTGAAATTCCCGCATCCCACTCTAAAGTACTCATACTTCTTTAAAAAAGAAAAGTGTTTTTTATTCTTTATCGTCTAAAATTAATTTTTAAAATGGAAAAAAGAGTGGAAACTTTAGAAGAGCAAATTAAATTAGTTTCAAAAAAATTCTTAGAAAAAACTCAAAATAAAGAAATTCTTGTAGTAAGCCACTTTGACACCGACGGAATAACTTCAGCTGCAATAATGATTAAGACATTAAAAAAACTAGACAAAACTTTCTCAGTTAAAATTTTAAAAAACCTAGAAGAAGAATTTATTTATGATTTGCCAAAAAATAAAATTATTTTATTCCTGGACTTAGCCTCAGGAAGTTTTCAATATATTAGCGATACAAAACTTGAAAATGTTTTTATCATCGACCATCATGAGATAACCTGTAATGTCCCTGAAAATGTTTTGATTGTAAATCCTGAACTTCATGAAAAAGAAAAAATGAGCGCCTCCTGTTTAACTTATTTATTTTGTAAAGAATTAACTCCTGAAATAAAACCCGCTGCAAAGTTAGCAATCCTTGGAATGATAGGGGATTTACTGGAAAAAGAAGTTGATAAACTAAACCATGGAATCCTGACTGACGGAGAAGTTACAAAAAAAAGAGGATTACTAATTTACCCTTCAACCCGCCCCTTAAACAGAGCATTAGAATTTTCTTCCAATCCCTATATTCCCGGAGTCACTGGAGATTCTAAAGGAGTAATGGAACTCCTAAGAGAAGCAGATTTAGACCCCTCAGTAAAAGGCTTCAAAAGTTTAATGGAATTAACTGATGAAGAAATGCAAAATTTAATCACAAGTGTAATGCTAAGAAATCCAAAAGCAAAACACAATGAAATCATCGGCGACATTTTTTTAATAAAACTTTTTAATAAATTAGAAGATGCAAGAGAACTCTCAGCAAAAGTAAATGCATGCTCAAGATTCGGGGAGTCAAGTCTTGCAATACAACTTTGCATGGAAATCCCTGATGCTAAAAAAAGAGCAGAAACAATTCACGCAAAATACAAGCAGCTTTTAATTTCAGGATTAAAATTTGCTGAAAACACTCAAAAAATCAAAGGCAAAGGATTTGTAATAATAAATGCAAAACATGAAATAAGAGAAACAATGATTGGAACAATCGCAAGCATCTTGTCAAACTCATCAGTCTATGAAGAAGGGACAATCATAACAACAATGGCATATTATGAAAACAGAATAAAAGTTTCTTCGCGCATCACAGGCAAAGTCGGGAGAAATCTCAGAAAACTTCTTTCAAAAGTTGTAGAGCCAATAGGCGGGCAAGTCGGAGGCCACCACTGCGCAGCAGGCTGCATAATCACACAAGACAAGGAAGAAGAATTTATTGAAAACCTAAAAAAGAATTTAGAAATTGAAGTTGTAAAAGTAAAACAATAATTTTTAAAAACAATTCATCCATTATCATTTCATGAGAGAAAACAGAATTATCGCGCTTGTTGACATGGACGGTGTTCTTTGTGATTATGCTAACCAAATAAAAAAAGACTATGATGAAATTAAATCTCCAAATGAGCCTGAACTAAAATCTGCGCACGATAATGCGCCTTCGTACATTAAAAAAAGAGTTAGCCTTATAAGAAATCAGCAAGGTTGGTGGAAAAAGCTTAAACCATTAAAGCCGGGTTTTGAAATCTTGAAAATATTAAAAGAATTAAATTTTGAAATTCATATATTAACAAAAGGTCCTGCAACTGCGCTCAATGCAAATACAGAAAAAGCAGAATGGATTGAAAACCACGTCGGTAAAATTGGTAAAGACGTTGTAATGCATATTTCAGGCGATAAATCAATTGCTTATGGGAAAGTTCTGGTAGATGATTATCCTCCTTACTTAAAACCCTGGCTTGAAAACAGACCAAGAGGAATTGGGATTATGCCTGCTCAAGAATGGAACAAAGACTTTAAACACGAAAGAGTCATAAGGCATAATGGCTCAAATATTGAAGAAGTAAAAAAAGCACTTTTCTGGGCAAAAAACAGAAACGGCCCCATGCCAAAGTTTAAATAACATTTTTTTCTCCATTTTTAATGGAAAACTTAGAACCAGGAGACGTTGTATTGTGCACAGTTGACAGAATTGTCGGAACAATAGTATTTGTAAATATCGACGATACAGGCCTTGAAGGAAGCATTGTCCTAAGTGAAATCGCTCCGGGGCGAATAAGAAACTTAAGAAGCTATGTTGTTCCAAAGAAAAAAATTGTCTGCAAAATTTTAAGAATTAAGGACAAGCAAATTCAACTCTCATTAAGAAGAGTCACGCAAAAAGAAGAAAAAGAAGTAAAAGTTGAATACAAACAGGAAAAAAGTTCAGAGAGCATTCTAAAAGGAATATTAAAAGAAAAAGCAAAAGAAATAATTAAAAAAATAAAACAAAAAAATTCAGTTTATGAATTTTTGCAAAATTCTAAAGTTGATTCAAAAGAACTTGAAAACCTAGTCAGCAAAAGTGATGCAAAAAAAATACTCGAAATAATAAACAAGCAAAAAAAGAAAAAAGCAGAAATAAAAAAACAAATAAAATTAACAAGCAAAAAACCAGATGGAATTAAATTAATTAAAAATATCCTCGGCAAATTAAAAAACGCAAAAATAAAATATATTTCTGCAGGAAAATATTCAATTAAAGTTACTGATGAAAATCCAAAAAAAGCAGACAATAAACTCAAAGAAATTTTGCAGAATATAGAAAAGCAGGCAAAAGAAAACCAAATGGAATTTTCTGTAAAGGAAAAATAATCAAGATATTTCTAATAGATATTTATCCATAATAAAACTTAAAAACCCATTCATTCTTTAATTAAATGAAAGAAAGAGATTTTTTCAAAGTAGTTCTCGTTGGAATGATTTATGACCCCAAAACAAGAAAAATTCTAATTGGAAAAGGAAATCTTGACCCTAATTCAAAAACAGGCTGGTGCTTTCCAGGGGGGATATTAAAGAAAAAGAAAGATATAGACAAAAGATTAAAGGCAAAAATAAAAGAACAAACAGGATACAAAGTCGCAAACCTTGGGACAATTTTTACAAGAATTCCAAAAAAAGAGCCAAACACAGTTGTGATATTTTTCTTATGCGAGATAATTAAAGGACAAGAAAAACCAGCCAAAGGATTAATAGAAATAAAATGGATAAATCCAAGTGAAGCTGAAAACTATTTTACAAAAAACATGAACTCCCGTTTAAAAGAATATTTTATGAATTTGGATGGAAGTAGTTTTAAATAATATTATTTCTTCTAAAAAAACCATGCTATTAAAAAAATGCAGCAAATGCAAAACTTACACATTAAAAAAGACTTGCCCAAAATGCAATTTACCGACGACAAATCCACATTATAAATTCATAAAAATAAAAGATGCTCCAAAAAGTAATGTTAGAGTTGTTAGAAGGGGTTAAAAATAACAATCAAATTTGGTACTGGAGCAATATTCAGCAGGCAATCCTTTTCTTTCCATTTTGTAATCAAACAGATTACAATTTTATTGACTTTCTTCAGGGCAGGAGGTATAAACAGGTTCAGGAGAAGTATAGGTCCTTATCTGTACGTCAGAAACTGTAATATTAATATTATCAGAGGACCTTCTCCCTGAAACCGCCATAAAAAACTTAGCATTCTCACTATTAAATAATTCTGAAGAATTTGTATTTGTACTTGAACCATCATAATTTCCCTTATATTCTGTTCCTGATTTTGTTAAGGAGAAATTTTTTTCTCCTGTTGTCCATATCGCAGGATTTTGAAAAGTGAATTGATACGAAGAATCACTTATAGCCCTTTTATAAACAAAAGTATTTTCCTGTGATCCGCCATACCTTCTATATAATTTTGTATTAAACCAATTTGAATAATCGCTTGCAAACCCATATATAAATTCAACCCCGTGGTCGGGTGAAGTTCCCCCGTAAAAACTTCTTATATTCGCTGTTAAATCAACTATAAATCCATTAGTCAGGTTGAAATTAACAGCTTCATTTGTCCTTATCCCCCTCCCAAGCCATCCTGAATTCTGTCCCCTTTCATAACATGTATCTGTAGTTGCGCTTCCGGATAGCTGCAGATAATTAGGATATTTTATCCATGAAAAACCAGTATCCTGGCAATTTACCGCATAAATAGAACTTTTCTCAGTTACATATTTTTGTTGAGTATTGTTCCAGATATTTGTATCTAAAGATTCACTAAAATCACTATACAGCAGGAAAGCATCTTCTCTGTTGCTATTTGCCGCGGCTGTTGGATTCCCGTAATACATATAAACAGATGAATCTGAATTTGGAAAAAGAGTTTCTAAAAGAACCCACACCACAGCATAATCAGAGTTTTGTTTTTCTTCCACCCAATAACCTAACTCGCTCCCTGAAGAATCAGTAAATCTTAAATCATCAAAATCAGCCTGCATATCTGAATCATAGTCTACATTTATCTTTACAGAATAATTAGCCAGATACTTTCCGGAGTTTTCTGTTATGCTTATCTGTTTTCTTCTGCTCCAACCAGCATCCCACCATGATGCGCTTCCTTCACATGCACTGGAAATTATAGTAACTCCCCATTTATTTGTGATATTTGAAATTCTTGATTCATTTGTTAAATTTGCATATGCAAAAAATGCATGAATTGAATCAACTGCTCCTGTTGCATTAACCCAAAATGTTACTAATTGGCTTTGATTTTCATTCAAACTAATTACCTTTGGATTGCTTTCATTTGTATAAAAAGGAGTATCCCCAATTGTCGTCGATATTAAACCCTTTGGAGAAGAAGCATATGTTATCTTTGCATAAGACAATGAGTTGTATAAGCTATTATAGGTATAAGTTTTATTTATGCTTATTACATTATTTCCTTCAAAATCCCAATTGCTTGCAAAATTTGATAATTCTGATTCACTCAATGAAATTGTTTCTGGCCACTTATAGCCTGAAGGAGTGCATGAGCAGTCATAAGAATCAGAGAGAGTATGAATAGCATTTCCATTAAGGTAAAAAGTTACATTTTCATTATCACATGAGGTGTGCCATAAAGTCAAAGTGACATCTGTTATAACCAAGGCATTTGTTATATTAGCATTATTAATCCCATAAGAAGAATCATAACCATACCCGTAATTGCAAAGGTCAGTTCCGCTTAAGTCCAGATTTCCAGCACAATTATTTCCAGATGCATCGAAAAAGCAAAATAATTTAGAATTTATTTCCTTCTCTTGATATTGCAGACCATTTCCATTGTTGTAAAGAGTTTGAATCTCTGATGGAGTTAATACTCTATTCCATGAGCCAGACATGTCAATTGAACCATTAAAATAACCTATGCTAACCGGATGACGCCCGACATACTCGTCATACGGAGAAGAATACCCTGAATATGAATCAGTATCATTTAATACTCCATTTAAATAAATCTGTCTTGATGTTGAGTTTCTTGTTATTACAACAAAATACCAATTATTATAACTTACTGAATCAGTATAAATCCAATGGTCTGAGCCGTCATAAACTTTATATCCAAAAGCATTTGCGCCACCGCCATAATTAAAATCAAGGTGATGCGCTGCAAACCCGCTTGTTCCCCTAAACCAGATATAATCATCTCCAGTTGGAATTCCAGGCTTAACCCAAAATGCCCATGTCCTGCCATTTAAGGTTGAACCATAATTATAGAGATAAATACAATCATTAACTCCATCAAAACTTAAAGCATTTCCTTTTTTCCAGTTACCCACGAGGCTCCTGCAATACTGCCATTATTATTTCCATCATAAACATCAGGCAAATTAGAACCAGTTGTCTCATTAAAATCATAATAAGCAACTAAATTAGAATTCAAACTAACTTCCCACGACGCAAATTCAAAAACTTCAAAACCATTTATCTTCGGAACCCATTCAATTTTTTCATCTTTTTTAGTATCAGTAAACAAGCCAATTCTAATATTCTTATTTGGCAATTCATCTAAAGAATTAAATTCAACCCAAGAAGTTTCAACAATACTCTCACAATTAGATTCAGTTGAATTTGCTTCAACACATTCTTCACTTGAAGATTCAACTGCATATTTAAAATTAAAATCTTTTTGGATTTCATTATAACTCTTTTTAATATCATAAGTTTTTATTAAATCAAATAAATCTTCTCCAGTCTTCCAATCAATTAATTCGAGTTCTGCAACAAGAACATCGCCACCAAAAGGAACAAGTTCATTATAATCAGAAATTAGTTTTAAATCAATTAAATCATCTTTACCATCGGAAATTTTTATTTCCTTATTCTTAGAATTAAATTCTTTTGTTAAAGTTTTCTCATTAATTAATTTAGTTTCTATTGAGTCTTTGCTTCTTAAATTATTAACATAAGTTCTGTTCTCAACTAAAGGCAAAGTTTTGCTCTTATGTTCCGTTGGAAAAAGTTTAAGAAGTTCATTTTCAGTTTCCTGAGGATCAAGATAAACATTTATGTTTCCGCAGTCTTCTCTTAAGCATGAAACATTTAAAGTTACATTAAAGAATTGATTTTGATTTACATTTATGTTTGTTGTCGGGTAGATAACATCTAGATTAATTTTAGGACCAACAGCATCTATTGCTGAACCAATATCAACTCTCTTAAATGTTAAACCTGTTTCATTGTCATAGATGTCTTTGCCTGTTTCATTTAGAATCTGCTTAATTTTTAAAGGAGTTAACGAAGGGTCTTTCTCAAGAAGCAGTGCTGCTGCTCCTGCAACATGCGGTGTCGCCATTGATGTGCCTGAAGCCCTTGTATAATACATATCCACTTGATAATCATCGTCATCACACCATTCAAAAAACCACCAATCATCTTTATGCATGCATAATTCACCAGCACTATCAACTAATGTAGAAAAAAGAGATACAATTTCAGAATAAACTGGAGTTTCATCCCATTCCCCTCCAGGAGCAACTAAGTCCAAGATTGCCCCCTATTTGAATAAACATCTCCATTGTATTTTGCCATATTGTCTTGCTTGTCTGTTGCTCCAACAGAAGTAACATTTCCTTCACATGCAGGATAGTCTATTCCATTGTGATAAAAATCATTTCCTGATGCAGCAACAAGAAAAATTCCCTCTCCGTATGCCCTATTTATTTCTCCATGCGCAAAGCCAGAACACGCAGAAGCAGAATAAACTGCCTGACCAAAACTCATACTAATAATATCAACGCTTTGATTAACGCACCAACTAATCCCTGCACGAATATCGTATTCTGTCCCAGCACCACTGCTGTTTAATATCTTAGCAATATAAAGGTCTGCATTAGGAGAAATACCTCGATAAGTTGAATCTTCTGATGCAACAATCCCAGCAACATGTGTTCCATGGCCACTAAGGTCTATTGCAACATCTGTTTCATTAAAAACCCCTTCATTACCATCCCAACAACATTTATCATTTGATTCTAAGATTGCTTCAGAAATTGAACAATAACATTTTTCATCGGCAATTCTTCCGGATAAATCAGGATGATTTGCATCAACACCCGTATCAATTATGCAAACTTTAACTCCTTCTCCAGTATAACCTGTGTTCCAAACATTACTTGCATGAATTAATGAAGCACTATCTTCAAGAGAATAATGAACTATCCCATTAGGGTATATTTTGTCAACCCTCTTATCCTGTAATAGTCTAAAAAAAGTTTCTTCAGAGACCGTAGCCGCAATTGAGGGGGTTATAGTGTAAGGATAATTCCTATTTAAAAGATTCTTTAATTCTCCCTCTGAAAAATCTGAAATCAAACTATCAATATCTGAGAAATTAGTAAAATCAATCATCACATTAACAAAAGAATTATCATCTTTGCTTACCTTCGCAAATTTATTAAGGATATTAGATCCGCATTTTTCTAGATTTTCATTTAAGATTTTTTGATGTTTTTGATCTAAATTATTTTTCCATTGAGTTGATAAGCTAGAATCAGCAGAAATTAAATTAAAAAATAATGAAAATAAAACTAAAATTATAAAGATTACTCTGGTCTTCATCTCTTACCCCTAATTAATCTGCTTAATTTTTTTCTTAACCTTTTATTTATTAATAAAAATAAAACAATAAACACCATGATTAAAGAAAAGACTATTACTATTAGGTAAGACAAAGGAAATTTATGAGGAATGGGGTCATCAAAACGAACTATCCCATTAGGGTATATTTTGTCAACCCTCTTATCCTGTAATAGTCTAAAAAAAGTTTCTTCAGAGACCGTAGCCGCAATTGAGGGGGTTATAGTGTAAGGATAATTCCTATTTAAAAGATTCTTTAATTCTCCCTCTGAAAAATCTGAAATCAAACTATCAATATCTGAGAAATTAGTAAAATCAATCATCACATTAACAAACTCCTGCCCACTATCAAATTGCTCAACAATCGCAGAATCATACTCAACTCCAGCATCAGAAGTCAACATCTCCGCAGAAATAAAATTGAATAAAAACAGACTAATAAAAAAAATTCCAATCACCAGATTTCCCCTTTTCATATTTGTTTTTAGTTTCTCCATTTTAAATAATTTACTTATTCATTTTTTATCCTCTCCTGCAACTTGTGTTCCATGACCACCAAGGTTTATTGCAACATCTATTTTAAATTAAAACAACTTCCCCTGTTTTTCACCACCACTAATTTCTGCAACACCATATTCTCCATCATATCCTGGTTTGACTTTTATTTTTCCGAGTCTATTTTTTATAATCAGTCTTCCAAGCTTATCTCCTGCAACTTTTACTAAATCATCCAACCGCACTTCTAATAAAACTTTAAACTCATTCCCAAACTCATTAATTAATTTATTATAAATTCCCCAAACTTTTTTTGTGTTCATCCCGTTTCCGGTTTCAAGCGAAATAATTTCATGCAAAGGCAAAATCCTAAACTCTTTTTTTTCCTCTTCTCCTTTTTCTCCAGACAAAGTTTCAACTCGATTCTCAACCCCGATTGTTAAATTCCTCCCGCACTTAGGGCAAACTCCGCTTAATCTTTTGCTCTCTTCAGGAGAACATGAAAATCCGCAGGCAGCATGCCCGTCCCAATGATACTTTCCATAAGCAGGATCAGTTTCAATAGTTCCAAAAAAAGAATTTTCTCTAATTTGTTTTATTAGATTATTAAATGAATCACAGCGTCGGAAAATCGTTGCTTCACGCCCCAACCTCCAAGGCCAAAATGAATGCGAATCAGAAAAACTAACAATAGAAAGATTATTTTTACTAATTTCCTCAATCTTTAAATTCATTTCCCTATCAGAAGAAATGCCTGTCTCAATTGCATGAATATTTTTCACTTCCTCGCCAAATGCTTCTTTCAAAGAATTAAAACCAGACATTGAACCAAACACTCCAAAATAAGGCGTCCAAATATGCGCAGGAATAATTTCAATATCTCCTGAAATCTTTTTCATTTCTCGTGTGAACTCATCACACGGAATTTTAAAAATAGGTCTTCCATCATAATCTCTTCTTCCTTTTGTATCAAGATATTCATTAATTTTCTCAGCCACTTCAATTGAAGGAATCAACAAAACCAAATGAACTTTTCTTCCACGTCCTTGCGTGTACATTAAAGAAATCTCTCCGGTAATAACAAACGGAAAATCTTCATAAAAATAAAATCCCTTTCCATTATCTTTTAAATTTTCTTTTATCTCATTAATCCAAACAGGATGAGTAAAATCTCCTGTTCCCAATAAATTCAAACCCTTAACTTTTGCCCACTTAACTAAATTAGGAAAATTTAATTCCTTGCTGCACGCCCTGGAAAATCTCGAATGAATATGCAAGTCTGCGAACATTGCTTTTTCAAAATCAAAATCTTTCATTAAAAATTAAAAATAAAGTTAGTTAAATATTTTCCTATTTCTTTTTAGTGTTATTAAGAAAAAACCAAATTCCAATTCCAACAATAACCAAAACTATTATAACCCACCACAACCAAACCAAACTACTCTTTTCTTCTGCAGGAGTTGTTTCCCCCCCTGTGTCCTTAGTAGTATCGCCTATTTCTCCGGTTGTAGAAACACTGCTTTCACTTTCTTCAGGAACTTCTTCATTAATTTTCTGCACATTAACATCTGCCTTGTTATTAGTTATTCCAAGAAGCTTTACCAAAATATCATAAAACCCATCACTATCAACATCAACCTTCGCATCTTCTCCAATATCCAAAGTCACTTCGACAGGATCACTTGAAACCTCAATCACTGCAGAACTCGTTGTTAAACTTTTAACTCCAACATAATGATACTCTGCGCCTAATGAAACCTTCAATCTTTGCTTTGCAGATAATTGTTTTGAATAACCTGCTTCAAAATCTGCAGTCTTAACTACATATGTATTTGTCCAGGTTGTAGTAGTACTGCTGCCACCAGGAAGAGAGCTAGAACAACTGGAAGTACCAAAAGAAGTTGAAGAAGACACCCCCACATTTCCTGCGTGATCTGTGCAAGTTACAATATAAGAATAACTATGACTGCATCCAAGACCTGTTTCAGTTAATGTTTGGGTTGTTCCTGTTCCAGAAATGCTGGCTCCGCTTCTATCAACTGTACACGAACTTCCGATTCCAACATTATCCACAATTGCAACACTCAAAGTTAAAGAAGATGCTCCTCTGCTTGTTCGGGTTATTGTAACTGATGACGGAGAAACACTATCAAGATAAATTGTTCCTGAACTCTCACTTGAATTTAGATTATTTGCTGAATCATTTGCATAAACAGTAATTGTGTAAGCCCCCTGTGTGTATTTACTTATATTAAAACCAGTATCATTAATCCAGTCATTTGTTCCCGGAGTTCTGTTTGCATAAAAAATAGTATCCTGCGCTCCCGAAGCATTTGTAAGATTAAAAAATACAGTTGTTGCATTTACAGTATCGCTCACAGAAACATTCAATATAAAAGTTCCATTTGATCGTGTTTGAGTTGAATAACTAACTCCTGCAATGTTTGTCACAGTAACTGCTGGAACAGTTTGGTCAATTGTTACACTTGCAACTGCAGATGCATAAGCAGTGTCTGTTAAATTATTCATTACACAAGTAAAATTATAAGTGCTTAAATCAGACAACGAAGCTATGTTGACACTGGCATTTGTAAAATTACTTTGATTAGAAGTGGTATTAGTCATTGTAACTAAAAATCTCGTTAGATTAACTGCCCCACCTGTTGCATTATAAACTAATGATGCATTCACAGGATTTTCCATGCCGCTAAAACAAGTAAAATTTAATGTTGAATAATTCCCATTTGCAACAGGGCTTGTTAGTGTCGCTGTACCCGCCGCAGAAATAAAAGAACTAGATAAAACTACAATTAAACTTGCCAAACAAATTAAAAATTTTTTATTCATCCTCTTTTGTAACCCCTTAAAATTAGTTATTTTAAGGAAAAACTATTTATAAATCTTTTCTTTAAAAAATAAACAAAAGAAAACATTAACTATTTCAAAAATTTATTTTAATTATGAAACAGGCTCCACTGAAAAAGTCTTCAGGGAAAAATAGAGAATCCCTGAAAACAATGTTAATTCGAGGTGAATTAACATAAAACAAACAAGAAATCTGCAAATAAAAATTAAACGGTTTTTGAAAAGAATCGGAATTGGCGAATATTTGCACCATTTTGGTCCGAAGACTTACAAATTTTCTGAACATGTTGAAGCGTTGCTGATGA
>JASFEO010000004.1:0-72942 GCA_050124795.1 Candidatus Pacearchaeota archaeon | reverse complement strand
AGATACTCAAATTAATTTTGTTGATTACATCATAAAAAACCATACTCCTCAAGGACATATCTCTAAAGAGGTTAAATCAGGAAATTTATACTATTGGTCTCCTAGAAGTGATAATAATTCAGTCGCGAGGTTCGGTGTGAGTTCCGGCAGGGCTAACCTGAGCTGCAACAGGTATCCGTCTGGCCGTAATTCCGGTCTCGGGGTACGCGCCGTCAGGCGCGAGTAAGCTTGGCTCGCTTTTGCAAATAGTTGAGCAAAGTTGTTTTTTGTCGCATAAGCGACGACGAAAATTTTTTAAAGAATTAAATTTCCTTAATTCTTTTTTCACTTTTGATTGTAACTATTATATAGGCACCGAATAAAATTAAGATTGAACCAATTAATTGCAAGATTGAAACTGATTCTTTAAGCCATAAAACTCCAAAGATTAATGAGACTACTGGCGCTAAAAGTAAAATTGTTGAGGCTTTTGACAAATTAATATATTTGAGTCCCCAATACCATGTCAGGACATAAAGGAAAAGGAAAATTCCTGAAAATAAAATATAGATTAATTGGGGTTTTGTTAAACTAAAAATTAAATTTGTTTTTTGAGTTAAGAAAATTATTGCAAATAAAATTAATGAGCCAAAAAACATTCTTGAGAAAGTTACAATCCAGTTGCTTTCATTTTTGTTCATGACTTTTTTTGAGATTACATTTTCAACTGCCCAGAGAATTGTTGCACCTAAAACTAAAAAGTCGCCGATTCTTATGTCAAGAGAAAGTTTTGTTAATTGCATTGCAAGTAATCCTGATAACATAATTGAAATTGCAATTAGTTGTTTTTTTGTTATTTTTTCTTTTAAGAAAATAAAACCTAAGATGCAGGCATAAATTGGAAGGGTTTTATGCAAAAATGCTGCGCGAGAGCCTAAGGTTAATTTAAGTCCTGAGAAAAATAACCAAAATGCAAAACCTCCACCGATTATTCCAATTAGTAATAAATTTTTCCAGGGGGTTTTGTTTAATTTTTTAAAATTATTTTTTTTATAAAAATATAATGAAATTCCAAAGAAAATTATCCCAATAAAAAAAGATCTTAATGCAGTAAAGAGCAAGGGGTCAATGGATGCAACAAAAAATTTATTTGCAATTATTGAGAAACCGGAAATAATCGCAGTCATTAAAACAAGGAGTGTTCCGAAGATTTCTTTTTTTGAGATTCCTCTTTTTTTCATAATTAAATTGCGTAGGGAAAGTTTTTATATTTTTCTTAATTAATTATTTTATGAGACTAGTTTTTTTAGGAAATGAATTTTTAGAAGAAGATTCTTTGGCAAAAAAAATTGGAGAAATTTTGAAAAATGATTTTGAAGTTATAAATGTTAGGGACAGTTTTGAATTAATGAGTTTGTTAAATGAATCTGGTGTTGATGAAATTATTTTAATTGATGTTGTTGAAAATTTAAATGAAGTGAAAAAAATTTCTGTTGATGAATTAAGAAATGATTCTATTTTGTCTGCGCATGATTTTGATGCTGGTTTTGTTTTAAAATTAGTTGGGAAAAATTTTAAGATTATTGGAATTCCTCAAAAAGGAAATGTTGAGGAGATTAAGAGAAGTATTTTGAAATTGCTTTAATCAAAAACCGCGAAGCGTTTTTTTACAACCAATTAACTTTTAAAAAATGACTTGAGCAACTAAAGCATGGGTCATATGCTCTGATTAGTTTTTCAACTTTGTTTACTATTTCTTCTTTTGAAGAATTTTCTTTGAGCAGTTTATTAACAAGTGTTGTTATATCTTCTTCAATCATGTTTAGGTTTTGGCAAGTCGGAGTTATGATATTGCAGTAAGAAATTTTTCCTTCTTTGTTAATTTTATATTCGTGAAACAATGTTCCTCTTGGCGCTTCTACTGATGAAACTCCATTGCCTGCTTTAATAATTATTTCCTGATTTTCTTTGTCATTAGGAATATTTTCTAATAAGTTTATTATCTTATTTACTGCTTCAAGGATTTCAATTGCCTGGCAAATTAAATTATGGTAAGGATTTTTTAGTGGAAGTTCTAGTTTCATTTTTTTTAATATTTTAAATAAAATTTTCTTTGTCTCATCATCTAAATCTTCAGAACAATTATTGATTCGCGCCATTGCACCAAGCATATAAGGTTTGCCATTTTTTAGAACAAATTTGCTGGTTGCATATTCTTTTATGTTTTCTTTTAAGTGATTTTTATAGTTATCGTCAATAAATGTTTTATTGTTTGAGAAAACTTTTCCTGAAATTGATGGGTAATGATTTTTTTCTTTTATTGATAAGTAATCTGTTTCTCTTTTTAAGTCTGGATAATTTAATTCTGAAAATAATTTAATTGTTTTTTGAATTATTGGTTTTGAGTTTTTTAATTCTGTAATTAAGTTATTGAAATTTTTTTTGTCAGGAGATTCTTCTTTTATTTTTAAAAATGGATGCATTTCTCTGCCGCCAAATTCTTCAACAATTTTATTTCCAATTGAGACAATTTTTAGTGCATCATTGATTTTATTTTTGTGTATATCTGGTAGAGATAAGGCGGATGAGGCATTAAAAAAATCAGGCAGAGATAAAAAATATAAATGTGTGGCATGGCTTCTTATTCTTTCTGCTAAGAGTAAAATTTCGCGAATTGTTTTTTGTTGTTGTGAAGGCTGGATTTGAAGTGCTTCTTCTAATGCCTGAATTGAACAAACAGAATGCGAGCATGAACAAATTCCGCAGATACGGGAAACAATCTCCTGAATATCTTCTACATTTTTATTTAAAACTAAGGCTTCAAAAAATCTTGCTCCTTCCTCTGTTTTTAATTTGCATTTTTTTATTTTGTTTTTTTCAATTTCCAAACTAAGACTGGCATGACCTTCTATTTTGCAAATGTGGTTTAGGTTTATTTCTCGAGCCATTTTGAAACCTCTTTTTCTTTTTCAAAAAATTGCAATCCTGCAAAACTTCGCACCTTTTCATGAAAATCTTTTTTACTAAATCCCATATCTATTAATAATTTTAAGAATGCTTTTAAGTTTAAGTCTTCAGTTGGGCCGCGGCAGCCATAGCAGCTTACATTATTTGTCGGGCATAATGCATTGCATCCTCCAAGAGTTATTGGACCTAAACATAATTCTCCTTTTTCTAATAAACATTCATTTCCTTTTTTTCTGCATTCAAAACAAACAGGGTCAATTTTTCTTGCAGTTTGAGGATTTTTTCCAAGTGCAATTGATTTGAAAAATTCTAGAATTTCTTTTTTATCGGGAGGGCATTGCGGAATATAGTAATCCACTTTAATGTGTTTATTTATTGGAACCGGGTCTGTGGACTTCAAATGATTATATTTTGGATAGACAAATTTCATTGCCTTTTCTTTATCTAAAAAGTTTTTTATGCTTGGAACTCCGCCGACATGTGAGCATGCTCCAAGAGCTACAATATATTTTGATTTTTTTCTTAATTCTTTTATTAGTTTTACATCTTTATCAAAGCAAACTGTTCCTTCAATAAAACAATAATCAAAATTTCCAGCGTAGGAATCTTCTTTAATTAATGGAAAGGATTTTATGTCAACTAATTTTACAATTTCTTTGAAAACAGGTTCAAAAAGAATTGTTAGTAAACATCCTGCACAACCACTAATTCCAAAGACTCCGATTTTTAATTTTTGATTATTCATTTTAATTTAAACTCCTTTTGGATAATCCATTTGTTTTTTGGTTTTCTAATAAGATAAAATCTATCGAATTTAACTTTAAATTTTTTATTGAATTTTTTTAGGTAATTTTTTATCTCATAGAATTTTTCACTTATATCGTGGTGTGCTATTCCTACATGGAAATTTTTATGGAGTGTTTTATCAAATTTACTTAAATCTCCTTTAAGATGTTTAAGA
The DNA here is from genome assembly GCA_050124795.1 of Candidatus Pacearchaeota archaeon. GTDB lineage: Archaea > Nanobdellota > Nanobdellia > Pacearchaeales > GW2011-AR1 > JASFEO01. The sequence continues at coordinate 69,035 of JASFEO010000004.1, read as the reverse complement.
TTTTTTACCAGTTTTTTTTCAAATTTAATCAATTCTTTTGAAGGTTTAACTTTTAATATTAACGCGTGTTTTTTGAAATTTCCAATTCCTCCAATTTCAAAATTTGAAGGTCTGGTCTTTTTGCAAATTTCCTGAATTATAGATTTGACTTTTTTAATATCATTAGTTTCAAATCTATATTTTAAAGTTATATGCGCAGGTAGCTTTTCTGAATAAACAAAATTAACCTTAAACTTTTTAGCAACATCTTTAATTAACTTCTCTGCATATTTTTTTGATTCACCTTTTAAGAGGTATACAATTCTATAATTCATTTTTTCCCTCCTTATTACTCTCCTCCTCAGCCTCAAGCCTTGGCTTAATATAGTCATATCTAAAAACAGGTCCGTCCCTGCAAGTGTAAACATCCTGGATTAAACATCTTCCGCATGAACCAATTGCGCATTCCATTCTTCGCTCCATGCTCCAGTAAATTTTGTTATTTGTTATTCCTTTTTTGTTTAATTCTTCTGTTGCTGTTTTCATCATTGCTTCTGGTCCGCACATGACTGCTACAGAATTTTCAGAATTTATTTTTTGTTTTTTTATTGCGCTGTTTATGAAGCCGGAAAAATAATTTTTATTTTTTGTTTTGTCAAGGCAGATTGTTAAAGAAAATTTCCCCCCCCAGTTTTTTATTCTTTCATTTAATAAAACATATTTTTCATTTCTAAATCCAAAATAAATTTTAATGTCTTTGAATTTTTTTCTGTTCTGTTCAATGTAATTAATTAATGATGTTACTGGTGCGATTCCTGTTCCGCCTGCAATAAGGATAATATTTTTCCCCTCTAATTCTTTAATTGGAAAACCTTTTCCATATGGTCCTCTGAGCCAAACTAAATTTCCCTTTTTTAATTTAAAAATTGAAGAAGTTACATTGCCAGCATTTCTCACGAGGGCGTCAATATATTTTGAATTATGAGAACACGAGGCAAGAGGGCACTCGCCAATTCCTGGAATGGAAAGTTCAAAAAATTGTCCTGGCTCTGGATTTAGTTTTGTTTTTATTCTAAAGAGTTTTACATTTTCTGTATAATTTTTTATACTTATTATTTTATGCGGAAATATTTGGTAGGTCATTTCCCCCCTCCTAATTTATTTATTGTTTCAATCCAGTCAATTTTAGTTGGGCATATTCTTAAACATCTCCCGCATCCAACACACATGTATCTGTTGTGCTTTTTTTTGAAGTAATCAATTTTATGATATACAAAATGCTTGAATCTTGAAAGCCGCGAGTTTCTAAAGACTTTGTCGCCGGCGACGCGGGAAAAAGATTTTAACTGGCATGAACTTCCCTGCCTTATTCTCTTGCTGTTTTTAAAATTAATATTTGTTTTGTCTTTTAGGTTAAAGCAATTGCATGTCGGACACCAAGACGTGCAGGCTGCGCAGCTTAAGCATTTTTCAGAATCAGTTTCCCAGATTTTATTTTTATAATATTTTGAAATGTCTTTTGTTTTTAGTTTTCTGGTATTTTTTGGATTTGGGATTTTAATTTCTTTTTTTGCATTAGATAAATTTTTTACAAGGGCTTCTCCTTTTTTTGAACCTACTGAAATATAATAATTGTTTTTTAATAGATATAAAAATAAGTCGTAATAATCTGTTAGTTCCATTGAATTGCAAAAGCAGTAGTCATCGGGGTTTTCGCAAAATAGTCCTATGAGAATTGTGTTTTTTCTTTTGTTTATATACGGCAAATCAAACATGACTTTGTCGAGGACTTCTATTGCATTTAAGTCGCATTTTCTTAAACCAAAAATTATTGTTTTTTTTATTTCTCCTTTTGTTTCTGTTGCTTTATTATTTTTAAATTCAATTAGTGTTTCGTTTTCAGGAATAAAAAATTCCTTTGCAGGCACATCTGCAATTTTTTCAAGATAAATTTCTTTGGGGTTTTTAATTTGTTTAAATTTTGCATGATTGTCTTCTTCTTTAACAGGGGCAATAACTTTATATTTTTTAATTAGATCAAGAAGAAAGCCATTTAGTTTGTTTTTTGGAAGTATTTTTTGCATTTTCACCTCAATATAAAATAAGAGATTGTGGAGTTATAAATTTTTTGTGCATGACAATTATTATTAAAGAATAATATTATAAGACAAAGATTTTCTATATCTTTTATTAAATATGTGTTTAAGAGTTCTACGGATTATTGGGTACATAACTGTTGTTTTCTTTAGGCCATGTCAAACATTGAATCAAAAAATGATGCTTTTAGTGTTTCTTCCAGCTTTTTTATAAATTCTTTGTCTTTTTCAAGAGTGTTCCCAATACGCATTCTTGATAATTTTGTCCATGTATAATCACTTACATTGTTCACAAGATATAATCCTCCTGCTATAACAAATGATTCCTCTATATAAGACTCAAACTGAAATTTTCTTTTTTCGTCTTCGGTCATTTTATTTTTGCAATTTTTATTAAGTCTGTTTAATATCTCTTGCACAGGATCATAAGATCCTTCTGGCCATTTAAGTTGGGGGTCTCTTTTTCTTTTTTGAATATTTTCCTTTAGGGCATAGTTATATTCTGCCAGCAATTTGTGCAAGTATTCGTGGCTTAAGACATAATCAACTGCTCTTTCGTTTTCATTTTCTGAAAAAAGCCTATCTAAAAAAATTACATCATTTATTGTAGAATACACGCCTCTTATATAACTTGTTTCAAAAAGATTTTCTTCTAAATTTTCTTTTTCTGCGAAGTTCATTTTTTGCAGGTCTTGTTGGTTTGTTATGCAAATTTGAGAGCGGGGGATTGATATTCTTGATTTTTCAAGAGATTTAAACACTCTGTTATAAGAATAATCTAATTTTTTTTCAAGTGAACTGTCTTGCAAGGGTTTGTATTGTTCCATAAAAATTCCATAATTTTTTTACTTATAAAAGTTGTTATTACTAAAAAATTAATAATTATTAGAATGTGAAAATTTAAATAATTTGGTTTTCTTTATTTTTTATGAATTTCATGAGCAGGACAATAACTGGGATGGCCTTGATAATCGTGGGATTGCTTTTGAGTTCTTTGCCTTTATTTTTTTCAGCAGAGGGTTCTTTTGTGACTTTAATTTACGGAATACCTTTATTTATAATTGGAATTTTTATTTTAGTGAATAAGAATGAGGATAAAATTGAAAGGAGGAAGGATGAATGAAAAAATTAATTGTTGCAACAACTGAGGAAATCCCAAATAAAAAAATTGCAGAGGTTTTGGGAGTTGTTCGTGGAAGCACTGTTCGGGCGAGAAATATTGGCAGAGATATTGGCGCAGGATTAAAAAATTTAGTTGGCGGAGAAATCAAGACTTATACTGAAATGACTTCCAATGCAAGGGATGAAGCATTTAACAGAATGGTTAATGAGGCAATCAAGTTAAAAGCAGATGCAATTATTGGAATGAGATTTTCAACTTCAATGGTAATGCAGGGTGCAAGTGAAATGTTGGCTTTTGGGACTGCTGTTAAGTTGAAGTAAAAAATTTCTGTGAAAATTAATTATTATTTTGTATTATATAAATCTTTAAATAGAGTTTAATTTTTTTATTTTTATGTCAGATGGTTTTAGTGATGCTTATCAGGAATCAGAGTTTCGGGATAGAAATTTAGTATTAAAGAATTCTGTTGAAAAAGTTTTTTCTTTGAAGAGTCTTGATAGTTTAAGATATTTTGAAGATGCATGCATGGCTTTGTCTAGGGCATCTTGGGGGGAGTATGAGTTCGGGAGAGATAAAATCATCCCAGAGGCTTGGAGGAAAGTTTCATCTATTTATCATGAACTTGAAATCGGAAATATTGATTTTTAATTTTATCTATAAATCATCTTCTGCAAAAATAAAATTGTCCAGAGAATTCCTGTTGTTAATGCCAGAATTGATGAGACAAAAAGATTTATTGTTGTATAAATAACTGCAAGAGAATACATGCCAAGAGCAGTTATAATTGAAGTCTGAAGATTTATTAGACCTTTTTTTCTTTAAGGCCAAGGTAAATTTGAGGGGTTAATGCATAACTAAATGCAATAATAATTATTGTTATTGAAATGTCTTGCCAAGCCATTTTATTTTTAGAAAGTTCTTAGTTATAAAGATTTATTTTGTTTAGAATATAAAAGCCTGTGGGGGATTCCTTTATCTCCCAACTTTGCACAAAGTTTCTGTGCCGGCGATACTTTTATCACAAGGTTGTTCGGCCCCCGAGAATCAATTGCTCTTGTGTTTACATGACTTTGAATCCCTCAGAATTAACACATTCTTGGAAAGAATGTGTACAAGCCTGCAGAGGGATTCGAACCCCCGGCCTACTGCTTACAAGGCAGCTGAGCGAGTCAGAGTCTCTTGAAAACTCAAAACACTTTGCTCTACCACTGAGCTATGCAGGCGTACCAACACAGGCTTAAATCAGTAATAATCAACCCTTTAAAAATTTGTTTGTTTTAAATCTTAAGGGTATTTTATTGTCAAACCGAATATAGTAATATGGTTCTTCATTTGTATAATTTACTTTTGGAAGGTTGCAGTTTAATCCTTCTTTATTTGCAAGTTTGTTTATTTCCCGCAACAAGACCTCACTTTTTTGTTTTAAATGGACTCTTTTTCTTGCGATATGCCCGTCTGTATCGACCAAACCTGCGAGATATTCTAAGAAATACCTTCTATTTTCTTGAATAGCCTTTGGGATTTTGAATCTTTGTTTTTTGCCGATTTCACTTCCATTATTTACAAAATAAAAGAATATTGATGCATTTTGAATTAAGAGATAATACGCACTTCTTTTTCTTTTATCCTTTTTTATCCCGCCTTTTAATAAAAAATGTTTTTCAAATATCTTGTTTAATAGTTTTAGATATTCTTCTTTTTCTGCATAAATTCTTAAGATATAGTGATAGCCCCCTCTTTTCCTTGGTGTGGCAACTAATGAACCATCTCCTGCAATAACCCCTATTAGATATGCTATATCTTTATTTATCTTAGGTATTGAAACTTTTGTTTTTCTTGTTAAGATTGTCTTGTCTTGTATTTTGTGATAGACCTTTCTTTTAATTAATTCTTTTGATAATTTATTAATCATTTTAGAGCATATATTGTGTAATTTTCATTAATAATTAATATTTATATTCTTATTACAATTTTAAAATTACAGTTAAAATTTTTCTAAAATTTATCTTTCAAGTATAATAAAATCTTCTTCAGGAATTGTGTATATTGGAAAATTTTTTCCATAACTTTTTAATTCTTTTAATTTTTCTTTTTTGTTTTTGTTATAATGGCAGAAAACTTTTATTGGGATAATCCCCAATCCATTTTCAACTCTTTGTTTACTATTTCGATAGAAATATTTTGAGAGAATGTTTGCTCCTGCTGAACACCCCATTATTGTTTTTCCTTTTAATAATTTTTCAAGATTATTTATTTTCTCAAGAGGTTTTTTTAACCAATCGTCGTTTCCTCCGCAAATGTAAATTGTATCTGTTGAATTAATTTGTTCTATTAATTTTTCTGTTTTTGGGTTTGCAATTTCAAGGTTAAACTTTTTTGTTGTTTTAGTTTTTTGAAAAGAATTTTTATTATGTTCTAATGAAGGTTCCCATTTTTCTTTGTCTATTGCAAAAAACATGAAAAGAATTTTTCCTTTGTCAGGAGTTTGTCTAGCTAATTCTTTATAGAGTTCAAAATTTCTTGCACAAGGGACGCCAGTATTTCCTCCATGCAATATATAAGTTGTCGTCATTTTTAGAATGATTATTTATTCTTTGTCTTCAGCAACGTCTTCAATTACTTCTTCAACTTCTTTTTCTATTTCTTTTTTAACTTCTTCTTTTACTGAAGGTTCTTTGACATTTTCAACTTCAACATCTTTTGTTATTTCCTCAGCTGCATTTTCTATTTTTTCTTCATCCATATTTTTATTTTCAACTTTATCTTTAATAAACTTTTCTACTTTTAGAATTCTGATTTCACACAAACTTAATGGATAAATCTTTTTTAGTTTCAAGCTAAGTGTTTTTTGAACATGGTTTTTTAAAACTTCTTCAAATATTTTTTCACTTGATTTTGATTTTAAATATTTTGTAAGTTCTTCTCTTGCTTTATTTCTTAATGCTTTTCTAACTGCGCGCGAGACTTTTCTTCTTGTAATTAAAAATGGTTTTATTCTGATTACAGAATCTTTTGCATCAGCAGAAAAAGAATCCTCAACATAATTTGTTCCTTTTCTTACCATACGCTTTAAGTAATAAGGCATTAGTTGGAGCGCAGTTGGTATTGTTGTTAATTTGTCGTCTTTTGATTTTACCTTTAATTGCAAGAGCATTCCTTTTCCTCTGTTCATTCTTGTTAAGTCATAACGAATAATTCTGTCAACTAATTCTTTGGGTTCAAATGCCTGAAGCTGAGTTTCTTTTCGAATTATAGGCATGTCAACTTCAAAAAATTTCTTTTTTCTTTTTGCTATTGCCATTTTAAATTACTCCTAATCTTTGAGATAATCTTCCTTCTTTAATTTTTAATCTTTTAAGTCTATGTTTTTTTAATGATAAAATAGTATCATCTACAAAAGGTATAGAAAAACATAAAGGGTCTTCTAATATTAATCTTAATCCTTCTATGCTCTTCTGAGAATCTCTGATTTTGTCTTGGGTATATTCAAGATTTACTTTTAATTTTGATTTCCTGTATTGTCCAATATATTTTTTATATAATTTTATTTTCATTTTTATTCCTGTAATACTTTTCCTGTTCGTTTATTTCTTCTGCCTTGTCTGTATTTAGATTTTTTGCAGACTTGGCATGTATACATGATGTTTGTCTTTTTAGTTGTTTTTGTTTTTCTTTTGAATTTTGTAACTGCGGGTTTTGAGCCCCATTTTCCTAGGTTCCCAATTCCTCGTCCTAAACCTCTTAATCTTGCTCTGGACTTTCCACCACGAGTCAGGGTTCCTCTTTTACCTCCTGTTCCAACTATTTTGATTTTCTGGTCTGTCTTTTTTTTGCAATATGGACAATATCTGTTAGTTAATTTTGGCAACTTCATTGCCAAAGTAAAAAAATATTGGTTTATAAAAGTTTTTATAGTTGTGGTGCCGCAGTAAAAATATTAAAATTCTTTTGTTAGTCTTTATAATTTTGAGGATTTCTTAAAGAATCTTCTAAATGTTCTATGATTGCCTGTTCATCAGCGTCAGGTTGATGTCCTCCATTATTATAATTCCAAGGTTTTTCCTTTCTGCATCTTTCTTCCCATATTTCAGGGTAACAATCTTCAAAGCAACTCATTAGGTTTAAAATTTTGTTTTGTTTTTAAATGTTTATATACTTAAAGAGATAATTAATAAAAAATGAAAAGAATAAAGTTTAGAAAAAATATGCAAAAGAAATTTTTAGAGAAACTTATGAAAGAAGTTAATTCTCCGTCGCTACGAGAACTTTCAAAAAGAATTGGAGTCAGTTATTCAACAATGAAAAATTATTTTGTTGAGCGGAGGCTTTTGCCTGAGAATTTGTTTAATGATTTGTGTTCCTTGGGAAAAATAAATTCTAAAAAATTAAATTTTAAATTTGTTGAGAAGAATTGGGGGCAGATTAAGGGGGGGAAAGTTGGGAGGAGAATTAGCAAGAAAAGTTTTTTATAATGAATAATTGTCTTTTTTGTAAGGTCCTGCCTGTACAGCACATTCAAAAGTTGTCATAAGTAGGATTAGATAGCACTGTTGAAGGTCCTGTAGTCCAATGGCCAAGACATATCCTTGACGTGGATAAGACCGCAGTTCGATTCTGCGTGGGACCATATATTATTGCTCTGCAATATTATTTTTATAAAATGATTTGGAATTTTAAAAGAATATATTAAAGAGCAATAATTCTTTTAAGCAAGTGCGGATTTTTGTTTTTATGAAAAAAGAAGAAATCTATAGAGGGATTGGGGTTGCGGGGGATTTGGGGTTTAAATTAAATACTCAAAACAAGCTTCTTCCAATTTTAGCAAGTTAATTTTAAATTCATTATTATTTAAATCACCCATAAGATTATTTTTTGAATTATGTATAAAAAGATTTAGATACTATCCCAAAACAGCTTTTATACGTCGAACACCTGCGCTTGATGATTGTTGTTTTTTAATTTTAAACTTTCCTAATTCAGAAGTATTTTTTACATGGGGCCCAGTGCAAATTTCTTTTGAAAAATTTCCTATTGTATAAACTGAAACTATGTCAGGATATTTTCTGTCAAACATTCCCTGGGCACCTTTTTCTTTTGCTTCACTTGGTGTCATTTCCTCGCGAACAACTTTTATCTTTTCATTTATCTTTTCATTTACTAAATCTTCAACTTTTTTTACTTCTTCTTCTGTTAATTTTCTTTCAAAATTAAAATCCAGTCTTAGTCTTTCAGGAGTTATGTTTGAACCTCGCTGCAAAATGTTGTTATCTTTTAAAATTATTTGCAATGCTTTTAATAATAAATGCGCTGCTGTGTGCAATTTTGTTGTTGCCTCACTATTGTCTGCCAAGCCTGATTTAAATTTGCCTGCTGATGCTGTTCGCGAGAGTTCCTGATGTTTTTTTAATTCTTTTTCAAAATCTTTTTTATTAATTTTAATGTTTTTTTCTTTTGCAATTTCTTCAGTTAGTTCAATTGGAAAGCCATAACTTTGATAAAGTAAAAATATTTCTTTTCCTGAAAGTTCTTTTTTGTCTTTAGTAAATTTATTGAATTTATTTAAACCTTTTTCTAGTGTCGTTAAAAATTTCTCTTCTTCTTTTTCTAATTCATTTAAAATTTTTTCTTTGTTTTTTTCAAGTTCAGGATAATCATTGTAAATTTCAAAAACAGGTTCTGCAATTTTTTTTGTGAATTTTTCAATTCCAAGAGTTTTTCCATTTCTAACTGCACGACGAATTAATCTTCTTAAAACATAACCTTGATCTGAATTTGCAGGAACAATTCCGTCGGCAATTATAAAACAAGATGCTTTTATGTGGTCTGCAATTATTCGCATTTCTTTTGGATTTTCAGAATATTTTTTATTTGATAATTCTTCAATCTTTTCAATTATTGGAGTCCATACTTCTGTTAAGTAATTATCTTCAAGCCCGTTTATGATTGCTAAAACTCTCTCTAAACCTCTTCCATTATCAATGTTTTTTTGTTTTGCTAAATTATAGTTTCCTTTTTCATCTTTATTATACTGCATTAAAACATCATTCCAAATTTCAACCCAGGTTTCATCTTCAGGACCAAATTTCTCTGGAGCAGGACGAGAGTTGTCTTTCCAGTAAAACATTTCTGTTGAAGGTCCGCATGGTCCTGTTTTTCCAGCTGGCCCCCACCAATTGTCTTCACTTTCATGAATCCCTCCTGGGAGATAAGCAATTCTTTTTTTTGGAATGCCTAATTCTTCCAAGATTTTTGCAGATTCTTCATCTTTTGGAACTTGGGGTTCTCTATTGTCCCCACCAAAAACTGTGACTGCCAAATTTCCAATAGGAAGGTTTAAGATTTTTGTTGCAAATTCAAAACTCCATTGAATTGCCTCTTTTTTCCAATAGTCTCCTAAAGACCAGTTTCCAATCATTTCAAAAAAAGTGTGATGTGTTGAGTCGCCGACTTCTTCAATATCGATTGTTCTTATACATCTTTGAACATTCATTAATCTTTTTCCTAAAGGATGAGGCTGACCTAATAAGTATGGAACTAATGGATGCATTCCTGCAGTTGTAAATAAAACAGTTGGGTCGTTTTCCGGAATTAAACTTGCATTTGGAATTTCTTTATGGTTTTTAGATTTAAAAAATTCAATGTATTTTTTTATTAATTCTTTTCGTGTTATCATATTTAATTTTTAAGAAACAGGACTTTTAAGTTTTATTATTTGGCGAGTTCATTTAACTTATTTTGTATTTCACTTAATTGCGAATGAATGTCAGTTGAATATTTTTTATTGTCTTTCTTTTTTTCTTTTACATTGTGAATTTCTTTTATTTTGCCCTTGAGAATTTCCGGGATTCCTTCTTTTGGCAGAAGTTTGTGGATTTTTCTTAAGTCGTTTAAAACTGATCTTGATTTTAAATGGAGTTTTGCTTTTGCATTTAATTCATTTATGCGATGAGAATTATAATTTTTTATTGTCTGGGCTATATTGAGCAAATCTTTTTGCAGATTAAGAAGCTGCATTTTTTGTGTTCGTGCTTCTTCATATTCAAACTTTACATGAATAAGTTTTTGGTCTACCATTATAATTTAGAAAAAAGTTCATTGTCTATTTTTTCAATTTGCGCTTTGACTTTTTGAATTTCTTTTTCCCATGAATTTAACTGAACTTCTTCGTCTTCTTTAATTTTTTTTATTTCTCTTAGCATATCGTCAATGTCTGAAATTTTTTCTTTTGTTTTTTGAAATATTTCAAGGCTTTCTTCAAACTTGTCAATTCTAACAAAAATAGGTTCTGCTTCTTCAAGATGAGATTTTATTTTATATTGTGTTGGTTCGTTATAAGAAGCGGGTTCATCTGTCATGTGTTTTATTGGAGGAGCAGGCATCATCGGCGTATCTTCAGAATCATCTGCCTTTTCCTCATCACCTTCTTTCTTCCCAGTTACAGCATCTTTAATTGTATCTTGAGAAAATTTGTCACCTAAAGAATTATTTGGGAAACTTGGCAGTTGGGGGATTGGTTCTTTTTCGTCTGCGTCCGGGAGTTCAGGAAGTTCAGGAAGTTCTGGCAATTCAGGCAATGACATGGCCGGCTGCATTTTTGCCTGCTCCTCTTTTTTGTCAAACCACCCCATTTTACTTTTTAATATATATTTTTTAATATATATAATTAAACAATATAGTTTAAAAATCCTTCGACGTTTTATTGTTTTATGATTAACAAACTGAAAGATATTTTAAAGAAAAGTTTTTTAAAACTAAAAAATAGATTATATTTAAGATGCAGGATAAATTTATCAAAGAGTCTTTTGTGATTATTGTCGGAAAGCCGGCGGGCGAGATAATCGAATTTCTCGACGGAAAGAAATATATGAATGAATTTTTGATTGCTAAAAAAATGGGCATAACTGTTAACCAGGTTAGAAATATTTTGTACCGGCTGATTGAGCACGGGCTTGTTTCTCATACAAGGAAAAAAGACAAGCGAAAAGGCTGGTATACTTATTTTTGGAAAGTTGAAAATTTAAAGGCGCTTGAATTTTTGCAGACAGCTTTAATAAAAAGAATAAGTCAATTAAATCAGCAAATAAAAAACAGGTCCGGGAAAATGTTTTATATTTGTGGGAGATGCAGCATTGAGTTTAACGAGGAGAATGCTTTGCTTTATGAATTTGCCTGCCCTGAATGCGGAGAGCTTTTTTCTGTTAAGGATAATTCAAGGGTTTTAAATGAGCTTAACAGGAATGTGGGAAAGTTAGAAAAAAAACTTTCAGAACTTAATGAAGAGCTAGAAAAAGAAAAGAGTTTAATTGAAAAGCAAAAAGAAAAAGAGATTGCAAAAGAAAAAAAGGAAAAAGAAAAAAAGAAGGCAGAGAAAAGAAAGGCAGCTGCTTTAAAGAGGGCTGCAAAGAAAAAAATTGAGAAAAAAACTTCCAAGAAAAAAGTTGTAAAAAAGAAAACCGTAAAAAAGAAAACTCCTAAGAAAAAATCAGCAAAGAAAAAAGTTGCAAAAAAGAAGGTCGCTAAAAAGAAAGTGGTTAAGAGAAAAGTTGCAAAAAAGAAAACTCCTAAGAAAAAATCAGCAAAGAAAAAAGTTGTTAAGAAAAAATAATTAAAATTAAATGAAAGGTGTTTATCAAATTTATCCAAAGAGAAAGGGAAATTTTTTTTCTGGTTTTAGTGTAACAATAAATCTAATTTTAATTAATATTGCATGTTTTGTTTTGTTTACGATTTTGCTTTTTATTGATGTGAATTATCTTGATTTTATTGCTTTGAAACCGTCGAATATTTTAGGTGGAAAATATCTTTGGACTTTTTTAACAAGCATGTTTATGCATGGGGGTTTTTTTCATATTTTTGCAAATATGTTTTCATTGTTTTTTATTGGTTCATTAATTGAAAAAATTTTGGGAAGAAAAAGATATTTATGGTTTTATATTTTTTCAGGATTATTTGCAGGAATCTTTTTTGTTTTGTCGAGTTTGATTTTTCAAAATGATTTTAATACTTTTGCAGTCGGAGCAAGTGGTGCATTGTTTGGAGTTGCAGGTTTAATGGTTATGCTTACTCCTAACTTGCCGCTTTATGTAATGTTTATTCCAATTCCAATAAAAGCAAAATATGCAATTCCAGGGTTGTTGTTTATTTTATGGTTGATTTCTGTAACTGCAAATGTTGGAATTGGCAATACTGCGCATCTTGGAGGACTAGTTGCAGGATTAGTTTATGGAATTTATTTACAAGGAAAGTTTCCAAATAAAGTTAAGATGATTTCAAAGAGGTTTAGTTAGTAAAAAATTTTCTAAATTAAAATGAAACTTTTAATCAGTTCGCGCGCTTACATTTTTTAATTTTACCTGGTGAATAATTAAGGTTCCTGGATGACCTTCGTAACCCATTGAGGTATATATTCCTTTTATTAATATTTTCAATCCGGATTCTGAAGAAGTTTTTAATAAACTTAATATTGGTTTGAATATGGCATTTTGAATTTCAATTCCTGTTCTTCCATAGACTGGAAGAAAATTTTTATTATCCTCGAGATAACAGCAAATTTTTTCTTTTTTTGAGACAATTCCCCGCGCAATTCCTTTAACTTTAACTAATTCATTTGCAAAATTCCCTTCAAGCAATTCTTCAACAGTATATAATTTATAACCCATTTAATTATAATTAAAAATAATATAAAAATGTTTTTATTTTTTCCTCAATAAATTTATATATCCAGAAAAGTTAATGAAAATATGAAAAAGAAAAGAGGAAAGAAAAAATTTAGTTTGAAAGAGCAATATGAATTGTCATGGAATTTTTTAAAAGAGTCAGGGAAGTTTTTTTATTTCACAATTTTGCTTTTTTTTGTTTTTGTTTTTATTGGATATTTTGTTCCTGCTCCAATTGAAGTTCAGGATGTAATCAAAGATTATATAAAACAACTTTTGCTTGAGACTGAAGGCATGAATTCTTTTGAATTAATTAAATTTATTTTTTTAAATAATTTGCAGGTTAGTTTTTTTGGTGTTGTCCTTGGGGTATTGTTTGGAATTTTTCCTTTGATTTATACAATTGGCAATGGATATATTTTGGGGTTTGTTTCTTCAATTGCAGTTAGAGAAGGAGGTTTAGGAATTTTGTTGAGACTTCTTCCTCATGGAATTTTTGAATTGCCTGCTGTTTTTATTTCACTTTCACTTGGTTTTAAATTAGCAAGTTTTGTTTTACAAACAAACAAGAGTGAAGCATTTAGAAAATATTTTTGGAATTCTTTGAGGGTTTTTGTTTTTATTGTCATCCCGCTTTTAGTTATTGCTGCGATTATTGAAGGAAGTTTAATTTAGAAATTTTTAATTTTTATTGTAAACAATATTATTAATAATTTTAATTTTTTATAAAAAGTTAATTTTATATAGTGGGTTTACTTATTTTAAGTAATAAAATTCGAGAAAAGGAGGTGTAAAATGTGGTATGAAAAAACTGCTTTGATTTTAGCTGCAATCGGAGCTATCAACTGGGGGCTTGATGCACTTGGCTGGAATGCTGTTGATGCTTTAATTGGCAGTTGGGCAGGAGAGACTGTTGCAATGGTAGTTTACCTTGTTGTTGGTCTTTGCGGTATTTATGCTTTGTATAATGCAGTTAAATAAATAATTTATTTTTTTGTTTTTTTATCTTTTTTATTTTTATTAAAAGTTGAGTTAGTTTGGAGTAATAATAATTATTCAGATTATTCCTTAGGGATAAAGTAGAATATCAAATCAAACAAAAATCTTTCTTATTCCCAATTCTATTGAAATATGAACAAGCGCCACCAGCGAAGGAATAAGCGCAGTAACATAATTAAACATTCCCATTATATACATAATGATGAATACCAAAAGTCCAAGAATGATATTTCTAAAAACAATGGCGCGAGGGATATTTATAAATCTTGAAAGAATAACAGCAGGGAAAAATATCAGCATCATGGCAACGATATTATAAACAACAGAACCCATATCTTCGATAAACAAGGATAGCAAAATTCCAATTATAGTAATCATTATCATAGAAATCTTGCACACCAGCTGAAGCTGATCTTTTCTGATAATGCCGAACTTGTATAAAATATCATTTGAAATATTCATTGATGTGAGAAATATAGAAGTGTCTAATGTTGACATCACAGATACCAGAATTAATATTACAACAATACTGCTTAATCCAAAAGGAAGGATTCCCTCGAAACCATAGAAAAAAGCATCCTGAGCCATTTGGGATACATCCACACTTGAATTTTTTGCATTAAAACCAACAATCACCAATGAAGCTCCAAGCACAATCATAATTAATGCTGCTATGAAAAATCCCTTCATCATTGTTTTTTCGTCTTTTGCAGCAAAGCCTCTCTGCCATACTTCCCCTAAAACAAAAACAGAAATGAAACCAAATAATGTCAGAGCGATAATATTTACAATATCTAAATTAAATAAATTAAGTTCATTTGCAGATATAGTTCCTCCATTGAAAAAAGCAAATACTAATACGGTGAAAAGAACAAGTAGCAATCCATACTGGAATAAATCAGTTTTAAGCACTGACTTGAACCCCCCTAAAATAAGATATATGAGAATTATTATAGAAACGATCCCAATGGAGAGAATATATGGAATTTGCAATACAAATTCAACAGCTTTTCCCAAGGCGATTATCTGGCTTAAAATGTATGCAAAGTATACTACAAAAATCATAAGTGTTACAAGAATTTGATTTTTTCCTCCAAGTTTATCATAGACATAATCTGATAGTGTGTAATAATTTTCCTTTTTTATCTTTCTAAAAAAGAAAGGAAAAATAAGAAATCCCGCAGCAAGTCCGATATACAACCACATTGCGCCAAAACCATAGAAAAATGTTAAAGTCGCTGTAACTAAAAGAGTTCCTCCCCCGACAAATCCTGCACTGAGGCTTGCTCCGATAGTGGGAGCTCCCGCTTTTCTGTCTGCTATTAAATAAGAATCATTAGTTTTCTTTTTTGAATTAAAGAATCCTATTGCGAGCATAACTGCAAAGTAAGCTAAAAGCAATAAAACATCTATGATTCCTGTTTGTGCAAATATTGTTTCTGTCATTTATTTTATTATCATAAATTATTCTCTTAAACATTACCTCCCTCTAAGTAGGAAGTAATAACAAAACTTAAATAATCAATTAAATTCTATTTTTTTATGAAATATAAAGAACTTGAAGGAATAGGTTTAACAAATTCTGAAATACTAGTTTATACTACTCTTTTGAAAATCGGGCAGTCAGCTACTGGAAAAATCGTTAGCAATGCAAAGATTTCAAGCGGGAAAATTTATGAGGTTCTTGATAAGTTGATTGACAAGGGTCTTGCGGGGTATATTTTGAAAAATAATGTAAAACACTTTTCTGCCTTGAATCCTGAAAAGTTAAAAGAATATATTGCAAAAAAGAAAAAGGAAATTCAGGAAAAAGAAAAAGAGGTTGGAAAGATAATCCCTGAGTTAAAAAAATTAGGCGAAAAAAAGAAGATTATTCTGCTGAAATTTTTATGGGTTTTAGTGGGATTAGGAATGTGCTTTTTGATGCTGCGAATTCAATGAAGAAAAATTCAGAGCATTTGCATTTTGGTGTTAGTGGTTTTAGAAGTGAGCAGATTAATTTAATGTGGGAGCAGTTTTCAGTTATTGTAAATAAAAAACAAGCAAAGTCAAGAGTAATTGTTGCGGATGTTTCAAATGAGTCAGTTGCAATGTTGAAAAAAATGAAGAAAAGTTATTTTAAGAATTTTAATTTTAGATTTTTGAAAGGGTTTGACCTTGCTCCGATAATTATTATTGATAACAAAACTTATATAATAAACTGGGAAAATCCAAGCATTATTGTAATTACTTCAAAAACAATCGCAAAACAATTTGTTTCTTTTTTTGAAAGTCTTTGGAAAATTTCTAAATAGAAATCTAAAATAAACTAATATAAAAATTAAATATGTTTATTCTTTTAGGTCGCTGATTCCGAGCATTATGAAAAGTAGTCCGATCATTAAGACAAACCAGACTGCTCCGCCTTTTAGGAATTCCCATGCAGCGTGACGAAAGTTCCAGAAACTTCCCCATTCAGCAGAATACCATACAAGGAGGATTACTCCGTTGACCAGAATCAATCCAAGCAATAATTCAATCCATTTATTCATTGTGAAAATATAGGTTGATTTTTATTTAAAAAGATTTTTGTTGTGGAGTATATGAAAGAAAATTTGCATTTTATAAAAATTTAATGGCCGCATTAGATAATTTAATATTTTAATTTTGTAATTTTTCTTTTTTTACTACTAAAAATTTATATAGTTGATGAGTTTTGTTTTTTTATGAAGAATAAAATATTAACTGAAAGTCTTGGTAAAGATGTTAAGTCTGATGAAGAGCAGGTCAGGGAAATTGAACTTGTTGAAGTTTTGAAACTTTTTGCTCCGGGAACAAGTGTTAGAATTGCACTTGATGATTTGATGCGCGCGAGAATGGGTGCTTTGATTGTTGTTGGAAATGAAAAAGTTTCTTCAATTGTCGAGGGAGGTTTTAGGGTTAATTGCAAGTTTAGTCCGCAGAGGCTTGTTGAATTGTGCAAAATGGACGGGGCAACAGTTTTGTCTGAGAATTTGAAAAAAATTATTTATGCAAATACTCTTTTGAGTCCGAGCATTTCAATTTCAACAAAGGAAACCGGGACAAGACACAAGGCGGCTGAGAGAACTGCAAAACAGTTTAATGCAATTGTCGTTGCTGTTTCTGAGAGGAAAAACAAGGTGACTGTTTATTATGGTAATTCAAAATATGTTTTAGAGGAGACTTCTGAAATTTTGCGCCGCGCTGCTGAGACTTTGCAGATTTTGGAAAAGCAAAAAGATATTTTTAATGATTTATTGTATCCGTTGAACCTTTTGGAAATGAATAACTTGGTTACAACAAGTGATATTGCGAAAATTATGAGGGAGATGGAAACAATCAGACGAATTGCTGAGAGTGTAAAAAGATATTTAGTTGAACTTGGTAAGGAGGGAATTATTGTTTCAATGCGGCTGCAGGAATTGACAAGGCATTTGACACATGAGAGGGAAATGATTTTAAGTGATTATTTTCCTGATGTTAAAAAAGTTGATAATGGGTTAAAGGAAATGAATTTTGATTTACTTCTTGAAACTTCAAATATAATGAAGGATTTTTTTAATGAGGCGCAGGACAAGCCAATTACTCCGAATGGAAAAAGGCTTTTGTCAAAGACAGGTCTTGAGGAAGACAAGATTGCTTTACTTTTGAATAAATATAAAACTTTGGATAAAATCTTTTCTTTGGATAAGGAAGCTTTAATGGAGGTTTTTAATGATGAGAGTTTGGTTAAATTTTTCAAGCAGAATCTAGATTCAATTAAAGAAAAGATTTTAGTTGGGAAGAATTTATAAAAAATTTCCTGTGAGGAAATTTTAATTTTGTTTTTGAGTATAATAATATTTATATGGGGGATTATTTTTTATCTGGCATGACATTAAATGAACTTAGTGAATATGTGCCTTTTCCCCCGGAAGAAACATTAGGGGTTGTTAATAAAATTCCAATTCTCAAGGCGCGTTTTGGAGGATTAAGGATTGATTTAGCAAAGCATAATCATTATAGTAGTTTTGAATATTCTGCAAAATGCCATAGTCTTGATGGGGCTGGAAAGATGGTACTTGAGGAAGTGATTGAAGGAGAGACCTTTGTTAGGATTGGAGTCAGTAAAGAATATCATCAGGAATTATTTGTTAAACAAATGATACATGGGTTAATACTGGAGAAAAAGGTCCAAGTGATGATTCTGATTCTTCTAAATTATCCTTTAATAAATCTTATGATGCTTCTACTCCTGAATATAAAGCTTTTGAAGCATTGAATGAATTTGTTTCTGGTTTATCAGATTTTTATAAAGAGTGGAATAAGTTTCATACAAACCCTTAAATATCTAATCCTGTTTTCTTTTTTATGTTAACGCAAAAACAAGTTAAGGAAATTCGCGAGCATTTGGAGAGGGCGCAAAATCCTGTTTTCTTTTTTGATAATGATCAGGATGGGTTGTGCAGTTTTTTGCTTTTGCAGAGGTTTATCGAGAGGGGGAAAGGTGTCGCAATAAAATCTTTTCCGGGTTTGACAAAGGAATATTTTCGGCGGGCAAATGAATTAAATGCAGATTATATTTTTATTTTGGATAAGCCTGATGTGGCAGATGAGTTTTTCAGGGAGGCACGGCAGGTTAATATTCCGATTGTTTGGATTGATCATCATGATATGGGAAAGCCAAAGAAAAGGGAAAATGTTTTTTATTTTAATCCGTCGCTGGGGAAGAAAGATTATGAGGCGACTTCGTTATTTTGCTATCAGGTTTCAGGAAAAAAAGAAGACTTGTGGATTGCAGTTGCAGGGTGCATTGCTGATGCATTTGTTCCTCCTTTTTATGAAGAGTTTAAAAAAACTAATCCTGATTTGACAATTGATTCAGATAATGCACTTGATATTTATTATACTTCTGAAATTGGAAAAGTGGCGAAGATTTTTGGGGCAGGTCTGAAAGATAAGACAAGCAATGTTGTTGGTATGTTGAAATTTTTAATGAAAGTGAAAAGTCCTTATGATGTTCTCGAGGAGAATTCTAAAAATTATTTTATGCACAGAAGGTTTAATGAAATAAACAAGAAGTTTGTTAAGTTAATTGAGAAAGGGGTTGATGCTGCAAGGGCGAATGATAAGATTTTATTTTTTGAGTATGGGGGGGACATGAGTATTTCAAGTGAAGTTGCAAATGCGCTCAAGCAAAAGTTCCCCAGTAAGACAATTGTTGTCGGGTATATGGGGGGGGCGAAGGTGAATGTTTCTATTCGCGGGAAAAATGTTAAGGAGAAAATTTTAAGTGTAGTTAAAAAATTAGATAATGCAACCGGCGGGGGGCATGAAGAGGCTGTTGGCGCGAGAGTGAATATTGGTGATTGGGAGAAGTTTAAGGAATTATTCAGAAAAGAATCCTAAAATTTTAATACCGAAATATATTTAAACTTCCTTTGCATAGTAGTAACATGAATGCGAGACATATGTTGCCAGGGAATTGTATTATTCCTAGACTGGTCTTTGCGATTAAATATACTTCAATTTAATTCAGACTACTTCTTTGGTCCTGAATTGATTTTGAGTTTTTCTTTTTAGAGACTATAGGAATATTTCTGGATTTTATTGTTAATAAAATCATGGATAAAGAGACAAACTATGCAGGGAAAGTTATTGACGGAAAGTATATCTTAGCAAATGCTCAGCTTGATAGTTTAGGAAAAGATGAAAGGCTTTTTTGTTTTTGCTCCCCTGATGTTGACAGGGTTTATGGTCTTGCAAAAGTTTCTTTAAAGAAAGGTTCTAGTAAATGGAATAATATAGTTGAAGGGTTGCCCAGAGAAAAGGCTTTAGTTTTTTATAAAAGTTTAAGTAAAAATCCTCATTTGCTTGAAGAATTAGTTAGTTCTAATTGTGAAGAGCAAAAAGTGATTCCTTCAATGAGTGATATAAAACCTATTTTATGTTTATTAACTGTTAATTATAGTGAGAAGACCGGCACTCCTGCAAATGCTTCTGCAGAGGTTTTGGATGCTATTATGGGTTATGGGAGATGCGAAGATAGTTTAATTAGTTCAAGAAAGGGTTTAATGAATTTGGTAAAGGAATTAGTTTATAATTATGATGGATTTCCTTTTCAGGAGGGCAATGGCAACGTTTCAATTGGGTTTTCTAATGAAGATAGAATGACTATTTCCAAATATTTGGTTGAGTATATTATGGCTTCAAGAGAAGGGAATTCTCTTCCGAAAGATTACATGGAAGGTTTAGTTGAAAACTTATCTCCGGGATTTTCAAACGATGAGACGGAGGAATGGGAAGATGAGGAAGATGAACTCCGCATGCAAGTTTCTTTTGTAAAGGATTAAAAATTAATTTTGTCGTCAGTAAAAAGTTACAAATCAAAAACAAAAGATATAAAAAGGGAAAATAATTTTTTAGGATATGGAAAAAAGACTGAAACTAGGGGAATGGAAAAATTGCTTTGGTTTAGTCTATGCTTCAATTAAACCAACACGAGTTTAATTCAGAGTTAAATCCAAACCTGAATTAAACAAGACTTCTAAAAGTTTATTCGGGGGGGATACTCATGAATTATCAAAAAAATGAGCAAAAAAGAAATGGAAAATAAAATGGTAGAAGAAGAATTAAGCAGCTTAATGGAATTCACTCTTCGACTTGAAGATGAGCTGCATTCAATGATAAGGGATGAAGAATAGTTTTCGTAAAGAGAAATTTCTCTACTAATTAGTATGCTCTATTTTATAGTTTATTCTATAAGTTTTTAAAAAGTGTTTTTTGTTAATGAAATTATGAAAGAGTTAGGTGATGATTTTAAGATTAAATTATCTTCATCCAGTAAAAATCTTCGAGGATTATCAAGGGAAATAAATAATGCGAAATTAAAATCTTGTTTTGGAAAAATTGGAGATCCTAAGAAATTGTATGAGACTTTTTACATGTTTTTGAATCGGTTTATTGACTACAAACCTTCAAAGAGAAAAATGTTTTAGTTAGATAAACAAAAATATAGCGAAGCTGTTTAATAACTCTTAGCAATGTAAACAATTTCTTTTGCTTCTTCACCACATATTGCGCATTTACCACTTGCTTTTTCTTTTTCGTCTAACCTGGTTCCTCTGACTTCTGCTCCAACTTGTTTTTCAATTATTTCTGCGCATGGAATTCCGTTTTTATTTACTGAACAGAATTCACAGCGAGCAATTGCACCTTGTTTAATTGCTTTTTTTATTTCTTCTAAATTTTTTGTATTTTTTATTCTCCCTTCAAAAACCTTGTCTGCAGATTCAATTAAATTCTGAGTTGTTTCTTTTGCAATTTTTTTAATTTCTTTTATTAAGTCTTTTTCTTTTATTGTTTCTTTTTTGTCTAAGTCACGACGGAAAACTGTTATTTGGTTTTTTTCTAAGTCCTTTGGACCGATGTCTAAACGTATTGGAACTCCTTTCATTTCCCAAAAATTAAATTTTTCACCAGGGCTTTTTTCTGAATAATCAATTTCAACACTTGCAAATTTTTCTATTTTTTTCTTTAAACTTTTTGCTTTTGAAATTATTTTTTTGTCATTTTTTATTGGAACAATTGCAACCTGCACTGGCGCAATTCCCCATGGGAATTTTAATCCTTTGTTATCTCCATGAGTTATTATTACGCTTGCGAAAATTCTGGAGACTGCAGGACCATAGCAAGTCAGCCATGCTAATTTTTCTTCGCCGTCTTTGTCTTTATATTTTATATCAAATGCTTCTGCAAAGTTTTGTGAAATCATATGAGTTGAAGGCTGCTGGATTACTTTACCGTCGGGGTTTAGTGCATCTGCTGCAAAAGTTCTGTGTGCTCCTGGAAATTTGTCCCACTCAGGCCGCTCAAAAACTATTACTGGAATTCCAAACATATCATGCAGAACTTCATAAGTTGTGTTCATGTCTTCTTTTGCCTGATTAAATGCGTTTTCTTCAGTTGCGTGAACACAATGAGTTTCAATCCATTTTATTTCCCTGGTTCTTAAAAATGGTCTTGTTGCTTTTGTTTCATGCCTAAAGACACTACCTCTCTGATAAGTTTTAAATGGCAAGTCTTTGTAAGAACGAATCCATAAATTAAACATTTGGTAAAATGCAGTTTCACTTGTTGGTCTTAATGCAAGGGGTTCTTCTAATTTTTTTGTTCCGCCTTTTGTTATCCAGAAAACTTCAGGAGTAAATCCTTTAACATGCGAAGATTCTTTTTTGAAATTTCCTTCGGGGATAACTGTTGGAAACCAATAAGGCTTGTGTCCTTTTTTTTGCAATGCTTTTTCAAGATAGTCATACATTTTTTCCATTGCTAAAACTGACCAGGGCTGGAAAACTAAAAATCCTTTTACATTATAACGAATATCAGCAAGTTCACATTTCTGAATTACCTCTGTAAACCACTCTGAAAAGTTTTCATTTTTTTTCACAGTTATTGCTTTTTCATTTTTTTTATTCATAAAGAAAAGAATTGAGAGATGTATTTAAAATTATTGTATCAAAGTCTGATTCAACTCTTCCCCTGCAATTGTGTTAACTGCACTGATTATGTAATTTGATTCAAGTGCAAAACCTAAACTTTCTCCGTCGCCGACTTTGAAATTATTTATTCCAATTACTTCTCCGTTCTTGTTGATTAATGGTCCTCCTGAGTTTCCGGGGTTTAGGGCAGCGTCGGTTTGTATATAGGCTTCAATTGAATTTATTCCGGGTCTGTGAATTGCTGAGACTATTCCTTCTGAAACTGAGAATTGCAAGCCCAATGGATTTCCTATTGCAATTACTTTTTGTCCGACAGAAACATCATCAGAGTCTCCAATTTCTAAGGGGGAGTAAGAGCCTGAGATTTTTAATAGTGCAATATCAAAGTCAGAGTCATATCCAATGAAATCTGCATTTATTGTTTTCTGATTATAAGTTATTGCAGAAACTCTGCTCCCTCCTGACAACACATGGGCATTTGTTACAACATATCCATTGTCTGAAATTATAAATCCTGTTCCCTGTCCCACATCGGTTCTGATTGTGACAACTGAATGCACAGCGTCTTCAACTATTCCTGAAAAGTCATCACTTGAGGCTTTTAATTTATTTATTTGCAAGTTTAAAGATTCGTCGAGGTCGCTTAGTGAGGTGTCAATTTTACTTAAAGATTCTTTTGTTTCAATTAAGTTTGTTGTGAGTTCATTTATTTTGCTTTGTGTGTCTGCTTCAATTCCTTTGATTTCTTTTTCAAGATTGTTATTTGAAATTTGCAATTGTGCGTATAAAAAATAAATAAAAACTGTGTTTGAAATTAAAACTATAATTAATAAAGTCGAGAAACTTCCAATCATGATTTTGTGGTGTCTTTTTAATGCCATGATATCACCTTTTATAAGAAAAGGGAAATATTATTTTTAAGAGTTGTGGATAAAGTTTTATTTGACCAAAAGGATTAAAAAAGGATTTTTTAGTTATTAATTATGGAAGGAAAAAAAGTTCTTGAAGAAGCCAGTAAAAATGGTGTTGCGCTTACTTATGACGACGTTCGGTTAAAGTCTGGTTATTCTGCAGTCATGCCTGATTTGGTTTCTCTTGATTCAAGGTTTTCAAAAAATGTTAGTTTGAAAATTCCAATTGTTTCAGCTGCAATGGATACTGTGACTGAGGGGAAAATGGCAATTGAACTTGCAAAACTCGGAGGCCTTGGGATTATTCATAAGAATTTGTCAATTGAAGAACAGGCTGCCCAGGTTGCAAAAGTCAAGTTTCATTTGAATGGATTAGTTGAAAAACCAATTTGTTTTCATGAGGATGATTCAATTGAATTTATTCTGAGGAATATTCGTGAGAAAGGTTTTGGATTCACCAGTTTTCCAATTGTAAATAGTGATGAGGAACTTGTTGGGATTTTAACTGGAAATGATTTTGAATTTTGCGAGGATAAAAAACTTTTTGCTAAAGACCTGATGTCAAATGAACTTCTTATTGCCCCAAAAGATACTTCTCTTGATGAGGCATACAAGATTATGATAAAAAATAAAAAAAAGGTTTTGCCTTTGGTTGAGGACAAAAAGATTGTGGGGCTTTATGTTTTTAGTGATTTAAAGAGGATAAAAACAGGTAGCGCTAAAAACTATAATGTTGATTCCAATAATCAGTTAAGAGTTGGCGCTGCAATCGGGACAGGCGAGGAAGCAATAGAGAGAACAAAAGAATTGTTTAGGAAAAATATTGACGTTGTTGTTATTGATACCGCTCATGGAGATTCATTGCCTGTTTATGAAACATTGAAAAAAATAAAAAAACTTTTTCCTGATTTGGATGTTGTTGTTGGAAATGTTTCTGTTGGTAAATCTGCAAGGAGATTGGCTGAAGCCGGAGCAGACGGGATAAAAGTTGGGCAGGGACCTGGTTCAATTTGCACGACGAGAATTATTGCAGGAATTGGTCGGCCGCAGGTTTCAGCAGTTTATGATTGTGCAAAACAAGTTCAAGAATTTAATATTCCTGTTTGCGCTGATGGAGGAATAAAAAATTCAGGAGACATTTCAGTTGCAATTGGAGCAGGCGCAAGTTCAGTAATGATGGGAAGTTTATTGTCAGGAACAGATGAGTCACCCGGGAAAGTTATTTTTAAGGACGGCAGGCAATGGAAAAGTTATCGCGGCATGGGTTCAATGGGCGCAATGGAAGAAAATTCCGGGTCAAGAGAAAGATACAATCAAAAGGAATCCGGCAAAGATAAATTAATCCCAGAGGGTATTGAAGGTCTGACTCCTTACAAAGGAAAATTAAAAGATGTTATTTTTCAGTATGTCGGAGGTCTTCGACGCGGAATGGGTTATGTTGGAGCAAAATCAATTGAAGAATTAAAGGAAAAAGGTGACTTTGACAGAATCACAGGAGCAGGGCTTAGTGAGTCTCATCCGCATGATGTTTTGATTACAAAGGCTGCTCCGAATTATAACAGGTAAAAATAGCTTCGCTGTTTTTAGTTTTAGGTTAGAAGTTGTAGTTTTGTTTTATTTTGCATTAACTAATTTTGCTTCTTGCCAATATTCATAAAGCGGACCAATGAATGCTCCGGCCAGGAAAAACCAGATATGTTCTTCTAATGGAATTTTTAAAAACATTATTTTGCCGATATTTTCAAAATACCAAAATTTTTCAAAGAATCCAGGAGTTATCAAATCCAAAATTGTGTACCCAACAATCATAACAATCCATATTAAAATCCCGGAAATTATAGAATTTTTTATTAAATCTTTTCTAAAATAATAAATTAATAATATCGGGATGATTAATGCTATTAGAGAAGAGATAAATGTATTTAATTTGAAAATGAAAAAACTTCCAAAGAAAAGAGTTGTCGCCAATAAAAAAGGTATTGAGTAATTAAACTTTAAATTAATTTTAGAATCTTTTTTTCTTATTTTTTTATTAAATAGGTGAAGGTATATCACCGAAGCTGCCCCACCGATAAAAAATCCGAATAAAAAATCTTCAATGCCTATTGGGGTGTTTGTGATTGTTAAAGGTTTCCACCAATCTTTAATATGAATTGTTTCTACGAGTGGCCCTATTAAACCAAATAATAATGAAATTATTAGCATTTCTTTTCTGGTATCTTTTCTTTTGATAAAAAGTAGAAGCCATATTACAAAATAAATTCCAACTCCAATTAAATATGTATATTGATAATTCACCATCTTATTTTTACAGGCCGGGAGGGAAGTTCGCGACCTCGCACGAATCAACTGGGATTATGATTCTACCACGAAATCGCTCATCGAACCCGGGGTTCTCACCCATTTTTACAGGCCGGGAGGGAGTCGAACCCCCATCAACAGGGCCGAAACCTGGTATCCTATCCATTGAACGACCGGCCTAGGAAAATTAGAAATTTAGAGTTTAAATATTTGTCTTTAGAATTATTATTCTCTTTTTTCACAAATTCCTGTTTTTGGATTTTTGAAAAGAGGTTCTTTTATTATTCTGTTTTTTATTGAAGGTTCCACTCCTCCATTAAATGTTTTATAAAACTCTCCAAGTTCTCTTGGATTAGTATAATTATTTAGCCAAGGATTTTCATTGAGTTTTTCTTGTGCATAAAACTGCCAACCTCTTGAAGGAATAACATCTATATTTTTCTCACCGCAAACTATTTTGATTAATTTCTTATAAGATTCTTTATTTAATTTTTCATTTTCTTTTTTTGCCCAATCTTTTATTCCTGCGGAACTAATTCCTGAAACAGCTGCCCCGATAGAAGCTATTGCTACGAGACCATATTTTAGAAATTCTCTTCTTTCTCTATAAGTTAATCTATTATTTTTCATAAAAATAAAGATAAATTTTGGTTTTTAAAGTTTTCTATTTTGTAACTACTATTGAGAAATTAATTTATTTTTGTATTGAATTAATTAGATAAATTCATTAAATTTTTATACCAACAAATTCTTCTTTATTTATGAAACAAAAAGCTGCTCCCGGCGACAAGGTGAAAGTTGTTATGCCAAAGACAGAGTATGAGGGAATCTTGTTAGAGGCGCCTGAGGACGAGAAAGGGATTATTCTTTTGAAACTTGATTCTGGTTATAATATTGGATTACGTAAAAAAGATATTTTGGAAATTAAATTTATCGGCAAGGTTGAAGATAAAAAAGAAAAATTAGAAATTAAAAAAGATTCTAAAAAGCCGAATGTTGCGATGATTATCACCGGCGGGACAATTGCGTCGCGTTATGATCCAAAGACCGGAGGGGTTCATCCGTTGGATAGTCCTGAAAGTTTGTTTAGGTTTTACCCTGAATTGTTTGAAAAAGTAAATGTAATAAAAGTTGAAATCCCATTTATGAAGTTTTCAGAAAATATGGATTTTAAGGATTGGCAAAAGATTGCAAAGTTAGCTGAGAAACTTCTTAATGAAACAAATGTGCAGGGATTGATTATTACTCATGGAACTGATTTTTTGCATTACACAGCGTCGGCACTTTCGTTTTTTTTAAGAGATTTGAATAAGCCGGTTGTTTTAACTTATTCACAGAGAAGTATTGACCGGGCAAGTTCTGATGCGAATTTGAATTTACTTTGTTCTGCAGTTGCTGCTGTTTCAGATATAGCTGAAGTTATGTTAGTTGGTCATGCAGATAGTAATGATGAATTCTGTTATGCAATGCCCGGGACAAAGGTGAGAAAAATGCATTCTTCCCGTAGGGATGCGTTTCGAGTTGTGAATTCAAAACCTTTTGCAAAAGTTATGCCGAGTGGAATTGAAGTTATGTCGCATTATAAGACAAGGAAAAAAGGAAAGGTTAAGGTTGATAATAAATTTGAAGAGAAAGTTGCTTTGGTAAAATTTTATCCTGGTCAGGACCCGGAAATTCTTGATTATTATCTTGATAAAAAATATAAGGGGATTGTTATTGAGTTTGCAGGGATCGGGCAGATTGCAACATCAGGCTCGAGAAATTCGTGGGTTAAGAAATTAAAGGAAGTCCAGGATAAGGGAATTGTTGTTTGCGCAGCTGCCCAGACTATTTTTGGAAGATTAGATCCTTATGTATATTCTGCGGGTCGTGAATTAATGGCGACAGGAGTTATTTATTTAGAAGACATGTTGGGGGAGACTGCATTTGTGAAATTGGGCTGGGTTCTTGGACATAAAGATTGGGCAAAGGATAAGGAGAAAGTTAAAGAGAAAATGCTTGAGAATGTTGCAGGGGAATTAAATGATAGGTTAGAGGAATAGAAAATGAAAAAAATATCATATGTTATAATTGGAGTAATTTTTTTACTTTTAGTTTTGCTTGCTGTTAGGTTTATTTTTGGAGGGCCAGAGGACACTTGGATAAAAGATGAAAATGGGCTTTATGTTGAACATGGAAGTCCTGCAAAGATAACTGAAGAGGCAGTTGAGCAACAAGAATTGATTTTGGGCGCGATGAAACTTTATTATGAAAAAGCTGAAGAAGGAATGAACTTTTCAAGTCAATGTTTAGGAACAGTTGAAAACTATGCAATTGATATTGTGCATGTTCCTCGAATACAAGAAGATGATTTAGAAGAAAACCAATGTGAAGAATACAAAAATGGAAATGTTAAACATTTTATTGAGCTTGATTTAGAAGGAAATGTCATCAAGATAAATTGATTTCTTTTTTCAACCTGTCAATAATTTTATCCCAAGAATATTTTTTTGCATACTCTTTTACCCTTTTTTGCATACTTTTTATTTTATCTGAGTTTTTATTTTTTAGACAAAAAGATATTTTTTCTGCAAGTTCTTTTTCATTTCCGATATCAAATAAAAAACCTGTTTTTTTGTCCTCAATTAATTCTGAAGGACCATTGGCTTTACTTGCGATACATAATTTTCCTCTTGCCATTGCTTCAATTAAGGCAATTCCTGCTCCTTCACTTTTGCTTGGCAATACAAAGATCTCTGCAGAATCTATTTTTTTAATTTTATCTTCTAATTTATATACTGGAGGATTAAACTCTACCTTGACATTAAGCTTTGATGCTATTTCTTTTAGTTTTGTAATATACCTTTCTTCTCCCGGTCCTGTGATATCAAGAGTGTATTTTTCTTTTACTTTTGAAAGTGCTTTAATTAAAGTTTCTATATCTTTTATTGGGTCAATTCTTCCAAAAAAAAGGATTTTCCCATTTTTTGTTTTAGCTTTTTTTTCTTTGAGAAACATTTCTTTTGAGACTCCATTTGGAGTGAATTTTATCTTATCTTTGTTTGCACCTTTTTTTATTAAGAAAGGAATTTCCCACTTTGATATTGAAAATATTTTATCAAAAGAGTTTAGAATTTTTTTGGCATGGAATTTGTCATAGAAATAAATAATTGTATTTAGTTTCCAGCTTCTTAATTTTTTTTCTACAAAAGGCGCATGTGTGGCAAGAAAAAGTTTTGCATTCATTTTTTTCTTTATTTTTATTGCTGATTCTAAATAAGGTTTTCTAAATCCATGGGCAATTATTACATCCGGCTTAAATTTCATCGCTTCTTTTTCAAAATCGAACCATAGTGCATATCCTATTTTAAATTTTACAGGAAATCTTTTTATTTTTATATTGTCAATTTTTTCCTGAGTTTTTTTAATTGGTTTTCCTTTTTCTAAATTTGAAGAAACAATTAATATTTCGTAATCTTCTGAGAGTCTTTTAGCTTCTTCAAGCACTCTTGTCCAGGTTCCGTCTGCGCCTGAAGAAATCCCGCAAATTTCAAGCAACCTTTTTTTCATTTTAAAAAGAATTATAACATCCTTTACATAAGGGGAGTTTTTTTAATTCAAGATTTAAATTCATTTTTCTAAGATTTTGCATTTTTTTTCCATTTATTATTTCTTTTAAGGTATTTTTTTTACAGTTCCCTATTTTTGTTTGCCCTTCACAATCCATACAACAAATGACAACATCTCCATTCCATTGAATATTTATTCCAGACCATAAAGCTAGGCAAGGAAGGGAATTTCTAATATATCTTTTTATTTTTCTTTTTAATGATTTTATGCTTCTGTCTTTGACAATTCCTCCGAATGTTGTGAATTCTTTGGCAAGGATTTTATCATTTTTCCCGAGCAAAGGTTTCCATTTTTTCCTGAATAAATCAATTTCTTTTGCAGTTTCATTCATTTTGATTATTTGAAGAGTTGCTTTTAATTTTGAATTTGATTGTTTTTTTAGTTTTAGAAATTCTTCAACATTTTTTGTTATTTTTTCAAAGTTTGAGTTTACTCTTATTTTTTCGTATGTTTTTTTTGTTGCCCCATCAAGAGAGAGAGTTATTTCATTTAGGGGAGATTCTAGAATTTTTTTTGAATTTTCCTTATTTAGTAAGACACAATTTTCACTAAAACTAAGGGTTGTTTTTGGCATTTTTTTATGAGTGTAATCTAACATCCTGAATAAGAGATCTGGTTTTGCCAAAGGTTCGCCGAATAAATGAAATGTAATGTGGTTTATTTTTTTTGTTTTTAATTCGTTAATAATTTTTTTAAATAAGTCAAAATTCATTATTCCGATTTTTCTTTTCATAAATATTCTTGGGCAAGTAATACAATTTAATGGGCAGATATTTGTTGTTTCAATTAGAACTGTTTTTGGAAAGTCAAGAATTCCTTTTAGATTTAGATATTTTGTAAATATTATTTTTTTAATTAGATTAACCATTGATTTTATATTAGTCTTTGTTTTAAAAGTTTATGTTCTTTGAATATTTTTATAGAAGGATTATTTTCTTTTCATATTCATAAGAAGTTTTTTTATTTCCTGGATTTCTCTTTCAGATTTTCTGTTTACTGCATAGTCATATTCTGCTCTTTGTCTGTCTCTTTGATTTGACCGATTTTGGCTCATTAGAATTATTGGCGCCTGAATTGCTGCGAGACATGAGAGAGCAAGATTAAGCAAGATAAATGGGTAAGGGTCTGTTAAATTTCCTTTGATGTATTTTAAAATTATTGTGCCGCTTGTTGCCATCCATAAGCCAAGGAATAAAAAGAATATTATTATGAATGCCCAGCTTCCTGCCCATTTTGTGAGCCAGTCTGAGGTTTTTTCCCCGATTGTTTTTGGTGTTGAAAATGTCGGGATAATCCTTGCAACTCCTTTTTTATTTTCTTTATTTTTTTCAACTTTTTTCTTTTGCATGAAACTTAATGTGATTAGAGGATTATAAATATTTCTAAAGTTCTGGTTTTTGGGATTTTATTTTGAAACCTCTACTTTTTGGAATTGAATTATTTTATTCAAATCTTTTGAGAAAATTTCCAATCCATATAAGTGGTCTCCTGAACCAAAATTTATTTTTTCAGTTTCAAAAACTTTTTTGTCAATATAAATCGGCATGTCTAAAAGAAAAGGACAGATGGCGCCGGGTTCTTTTCCTATTGATTTTTTTAAATCTTCAAAACTTACAATGCTTGCTTTTTTGCCAATAACTTCCTTTACTTTTGAAAAATCTATTTTTTGATTTCCTTTAAGTAAGAAAGCGTATTTATTTTCCTTTTTATCTTTAACCACAATTGTCTTGCAGATTTCATCAGGATTGATTTTGTCTTCTGCATTTCTGATAACATCTTCAAATGAGATGCCCTTGTCTGATAATTTAATTAATCTATAAGGAATATTTTTTCCTTTTAGGATTTTAACTGATTCTAATTCTGTCATTTATGTTGATTTGTTTTTATTATATAAATTTAACTTTTGTTATTTGATTATTTGTTTTTGTTGTAACTAATTAGGAAATACAAATAGAAAGATTTAAAAGTGGGGGTTTATTTGGATTTTTATGATTGGAAAAGATAGTCCTTGTTTAGAAAATGTTTTGAAAGCCGAAGGTTTGATTTTCCCTGAAAAATTTATGAGGGATTTGGAAATTTCTGAAGGAGAACTTTGCACATTAAAAAATATCTATAGACAAAATGCTACTAAAGCAATTCATGATTTTTCTAAATTTCTAAAAACTCTATCTCCAAAAAAAATGGATTTGTGGAGGAGAGCAACTTCTTATCTTATGAAAACTCAGTCTGCTGGTTTAAGATCTGAACATTACATGGGTGTTGCTCTTGGAATGAAACCAAAAATTTGGGGAGATTATTGGAGAACAGGTGATTCAAGTAAGATAGTTAATTTTGAATATTTAACTTTAGATAAATCTGGGAAAAAATATATTCTTGAATTCTCCTCAGGAAAATTAAGGGATAAAGGTGCGCCAAATGGAATGGAAGGAGAAGTTATATCAAGATTTATTGGAAACTTTCTTCAGGGAAATAAGAAATATGTTCTTGTTTTAAATCATTCTATTCCTAATAATGTTGGAGAAAAATTAATTAGTGATTATTGTGAAAGAGAAAATTTAGAAATTCTATGTAATGGGGATAACAATAAAATTCTTTGTTAATTAAGTGATCATCCGAAATTTTATATACTCTTTTCATTTATTTTATTTATGGAAAATTTTGATTATGAAAAATTAGGTTTAAAGTCAGGACTTGAAATTCATCAGCAGTTGGATACTTCGAAACTTTTTTGCAGGTGTCCTTCGTTATTAAGACAGGATGATCCTGATTTTATTGTGAAAAGGAAACTTCATGCAATTGCAGGTGAGAGCGGGAATGTGGATTTGGCTGCAGAATATCAGGCTTCAAAAAATAAAGAATTTGTTTATCAGGGTTATGACACGACTTGTTTGGTTGAGTTAGATGAAGAGCCGCCGCATGAAATAAATTCTGAAAGCTTGAAGATTGTTTTGGAAATTTCTTTATTACTTAATTGCAAAATTATGCCAATTACTCAGATTATGAGAAAGACGGTTATTGACGGCTCAAACACAACTGGCTTTCAGAGAACTGTTTTAATTGCTAAAGACGGATATGTTGAAACTGAATTTGGCAGAGTTGGAATTGATGGAATTTTTTTAGAAGAAGATGCTGCAAGACCAATTTCAAAAAGTGAAAAGCAAGTTATTTATCGTCTTGACAGATTAGGAATTCCTATGATCGAAATTGCAACTGCGCCTGATATTAAAAATCCTGAACAAGCTCGTGAAGTGGCTCTGCATATTGGGGATGTCTTGAGAAGTTGCAAGGTTCGTCGGGGACTTGGGACAATCAGGCAGGATGTTAATTTATCAATAAAAGGGGGTGTGAGAACTGAACTTAAAGGGGTTCAGAATCCTGATTTAATTATTTCTACAATGAACAATGAAATTGAAAGACAGTTAAAACTAATTGAGAAAGAAGAGAAAATTGAATCAACTGTAAGAAAGCCAAATCCTGACGGAACAACTGAATTTTTGCGGCCAATGCCCGGAGCTGATAGAATGTATCCTGAAACTGATTTGCCACTTTTGAAAATCAAGAAAAGTTTTATTGATGAAGTAAAAAAGAATTTGCCTAAATTACGAAGTGAAGAAATTAATGAATTAAAGAAAAAAGGTCTTAGTGAAGAGATGATAAAACTTTTATTAAAGCAGAATAAACTAGATGAATTTAAAAGTTTGTTAGGGATTTATTCAGATATTAATTTTATTGCAAAACTTATTTTACTTTTTCCAAAAGAAATTTCAAAGAAACTTAACAAGGATTTTAATGAAGTGAATGAAGTTGCAATGGATTTTGCAGGGGATATTTTAAGTGCAATAAAAAAGAAAAAAATTAATGAGGAGGATGCAAAAGAAGTTTTAATGAAAATTGTTAGTGGGAAAAATTTTAAAGATGCAATAAAAATTGAAAAGCATGATTTGGGTTCTATTGAAGAAAAGATTCATAAAATGATAAAAGAAAAACCCGGATTAAACCCTAATGCTTATATGGGTCTTGTGATGAAAGAGTTTAAGGGAAAAGTCGACGGGGGAGGGGCTATGAGGATAATTAAAAAATTTACTAAGTGAATTTATTGGTAAATCTTTTAAACTAGGATTTCCCAATTATCTTATGAAAGTATTAGTTATTGGAGACCCGCACGGAGTTTTGCCTAAGAAGATTCCTAAGGCAGATTTAAATTTGTGCACAGGAGATTTACCCAAGGCTGATTTAGCTAGAAGTTTATATCTTAGCAAAAGTAGCGAAGAAAGAGATATAATTAAAAAAGACCCGAAAATTCAAAGGAAAATTTGGGATGAAGTCTATTATTCTACAAAGGATGTTTTAGAAAAATTACCAAAAAATATTCCTACTTATTCTATTCTCGGAAATGCCGGAACTGCAACTGATTACGAAATAAAAAAAGATGAAGAGAGGCTTGGAATAAAACTTCCTAGGTTAAGGAGTGAAATCGAGAACACAAAAAATTTTTAT
Source organism: Candidatus Pacearchaeota archaeon (assembly GCA_050124795.1). Classification (GTDB taxonomy): domain Archaea; phylum Nanobdellota; class Nanobdellia; order Pacearchaeales; family GW2011-AR1; genus JASFEO01. The sequence continues at coordinate 35,384 of JASFEO010000004.1, read as the reverse complement.
CTTGTTAGAAATGTTTTAAGAAATATTAATGGATTGAGGGTTGGGTTTTTGGAATATTTTATTGATACGTGTTGGTTAAAAGAATTTGGAATTAAAGATAAAAAACGTTTTGAAAATGCAAAAAGACAAACTGAGAAAGCAAAAAGAATTTTGAATGGTTTTGGAAAAGTTGATATTTTAGTTTGTCATCAACCCCCTTATGGTTATTTGGATAAAGTCAGTGGGAAATATGGAGCTCCAAAACCTTGGATTGGAAAACATGCAGGAAGTAAAGTGATTTTAAATTATATAAAAAAGAATGAACCTCGTTATGTTTTTTGCGGGCATCTTCACGAAGGGAAAGGTAAGGCAAAAATCGGAAAATCAAAAGTTTATAATGTTGGTTATGAAGGAGATTATGTTTTGGTTGATGTAAATAAAAACTAAATTTTAGTTATCTATTTTATTCTTATTCCAAAAGTATTTTTTTATTTCCTTGAGTAATCTCTTTGTTGCCCCATGTGAATTCACAATTATAATTATTTTTTCTTTCCCTTAAAATTGGAAATCTATATGCATATGTGTGTTTGAAGCCATCAGGAGGGAAGCATCTTTCACAATATGGAACTCTTCTTGGACCGATTCCAAATCCATCTTCTCCTGGATCTAATGTTCCATTTTCATTTAAATAAAATAAATTAAGAAATCCTACTCTTATGTCTCCGCCGCAATTTTTATGAACAAGATGGTCGCAATGTTTTTCGCATTTTTCTTTTATGAATATGTTGATAGCTTTATCAAATTCTTCAAGAGTAACTGCAAATTCTTCAAGGGACATATTTTTTAGTTAATTGCAGTTTATAAAAACTTAATGCTAGTGCAAAATATATTTCAGGGGGATACTCAATAAAAACTAAATTTTAAAAACCTATTTTTCTTTCTTGTTTTATGGAAATAAGAGGTAATGTAATTATTATTTTAGGAATATTCATTTTTGGTATTTTAATTGGGGCACTGATTTATCAAAATGTCGAGGGCTGGAGTTTTATTGATTCACTTTATTTTGTTGTTGTGACTGTTACTACAATAGGTTATGGAGATTTGTCACCATCGACTGATGTTGGAAAAATTTTCACAATGTTTTTTGCATTTTTCGGAGTTGCAACTGCTCTTTATTTATTTTCAAATATCTCAAGTGCGCTTTTTAAAAAACATGTAACTCAAAAGGTAAGTGAAATAAAGCGGGATGTAAAACAAGAACAAACTGCAAAAGAAGAGTTTGAGGATACTGTTAAGAAAGTTATTGAGAAACATGTGAAGAGAACTCACAAGAAGAGATAATTTATTAAATCCCTTTTTTCTGTTTCTTTTATGGAAATTAATTTGCAGGAATTAACAAAAAATAGAATTCATATTAATGAAGTTTTCAAGGAAGATAAAAAAGAAGTTGAACTTGCCGGCTGGGTTAGTAATACTCGGGGATTAGGGAAAATTCGTTTTATGCTGCTGCGGGATTTAACAGGAATTATCCAGATTGTTGGTGTGAAAGGAGAGACAAGTGATGAGATTTTCAATTTAATGGATTCAGTGTCGCGAGAGAGTGTTGTTTATGTTAAGGGAAGTGTTAAGGATTCAAAGCAGGCGCCAGGAGGAAAAGAAATTGTTCCAAGTGAAATTGTTTTGATTAATTCTGCAGAGGATTTGCCAATTGATGTTTCAGAATTTTCAAAAACCGAACTACCAAAGAGATTGGATTATCGCGGACTTGATTTGCATAGAATGAGAACTCAAAGCATTTTCAAAGTTCAGTCAACTATTGCAGGAGCATATCGTGAATTCATGGAAAAAGAAAATGCAACAGAGTGTTTTTTCCCGTCGATAATTTCTTCAAGTTCTGAAGGAGGAACAGAATTATTTAGTGCAAAGTATTTTGAAAAGAAAGCATATCTTTCGCAAAGCTGCCAATTGTATAAGCAAATTTTAGCATGTTCAATGGAAAAAGTTTTTGCTATTTTTACTGTTTGGCGTGCTGAGAAACACAACACAGTCAGACATTTGAATGAAGCAAGGCAACTTGATTATGAACAGGCTTTTGCAGATGAGTTTGTTGTGATGGATGTTTTACATAGGTGTGTTCAATTTATTATAAAGAGAGTTATTGAAAAAAATAAAAAGGAATTGGAAATTTTAGAAGTTAAGTTAAAGGTTCCTAAGGTTAAGTATTTGACTTTTGAAGAGACTAATAAAATTTTGAAAAAAGAAAAAGTGAGTATTGATTCGCATGATTTGACAGGTGAAGGTGAAAAGAAATTAGGAGAACTTTTTCCTGATACTATTGTTCTTGTGCATGACTGGCCAATTGCAGGGAAGCCATTTTATATTATGCCAAAAGGTGAAAATTTGTCAACTGGTTTTGATGCAATTTACAAGGGAATGGAAATAACTTCCGGGGGCATGAGAGTTCATTTGCCTGATTTATTAGAAAAAAGATTAAAGGCTAATAAATTAAATCCAAAAGATTTCAAAAGTTATATTGATAGTTTTAAATTTGGCGCCCCCCCTCATGCTGGCTGGGGAATGGGTTTAGAGAGACTGACAATGTTGATTTTGAATTTGCCAAATATTCGAGAAGCATGTTTATTTCCGAGGGATAGGGATAGGTTGACACCATAAAAATCCCCTTTAGGAATTTTTAGTTTTGTGCTGAATAATTATAATGAGATTTTTGCACAGGCGAAATTATTAAGGATAAAAATATAGAGTGATTTTATAATTTCAAAGTCTTTAAATCTACATTATCGTAATTATATAATTTATTTTCTTCCAAATCATAATAACAATTTTCATAATCGTTTTCTTTATTTTGCAATTTAAAAAAATTCTTTTGATATAGATATATCTCAGATTTTAATGGCTTGCCAGGATAGCACCAGATAACCCACTTTTCTTTTCCATTAAGAAATTTATTTGGGAATTTTAATATTCCTTTTGAAGCAAGATAACAAACTAAAATTTCTTCTAGGATAAACATAATATTTTCTTCATTAATTTTTTTCTTTGATTCTTTAATATCCTCTCTTAGATACTTTTGAAAAGTCTTATCTTTTTTATAGATTTCTTTTAGTTTTGAGAAGTAACCTATAAAATCTTTTGTCTCGAGGAGTGCCTGGTTCCATGTGATAAATCCAAAAGAGTCTCTGATGTACCAAAGATTTTTATTTAAAATTTTTTGAAATTCATTTTTGTGAGAAATCATTAAATTCTGAAACCTTTTGTTTAGTTTGGAGGGTTCTCCTTTTTGATATAAATAAAGATTATCTGAATATAAAAATGTTAAACCTACATAAGGATATGAGACTTTATTTGTAAGTTCCTTGATATAATCAAAACATTTTGTTGCGCTCTGTATATTTGAAATTTTGCTCATTGAAATTCCAAAAACTAACATTCCTTCTTTTGAAGGAAATTTATTTATATCAAAAAATTTGTTTTTTAATTTGTTTTTCATTTTAAAAATTTCCACATCCAAATAAATTTAAGACCTTGTTCAAATCCTAATTTTTCCTGCATTTTAATTGAGGCTTTACTAGTAGGTTTTGTCATGCCGCAAATATATTTAGCTCCTTTATCTTTTAATTCTTTCTCTGCCTTCTTATATAATTTCCCTACGATATTTTTCCCACGTAAATTTGGATTTATCCAGGCATTTTCCCAAGTCACTTTTCCTGTTGGAATATGAAGTGCAAAAGTTACAAACCCAACAATTTCTTTATCAGACTCTGCAATTAATATCACATCATTTTTTGATTTAACCCAGTTAGTTAATTGTTCCTTTGTCCAAAATGAATTTTGTTCTTCATCAACTTCAAACTCTTCAATTTTATTCCCAATTTTTAAAAGTGTATCAACATCTGAAACTTTGGCTTTTCTAATTTTAATCTCTTCCATAGATGACTTAGGTTTTGTAATCTTAAAAATATAACTGAACTTGCCAACAACAAATCTTAAGATTTATTTCTATTTTTTAGTGTATAGAAATGTTTAAAAATAGCCTGGATTAATAGCATTAATTTTAAATTGGAGGAAATTCCAAAATGTCATATGACGAAGAATATGAAGAAGACGAAGAAATGGAAGAAGAGGAATCTGAAGAAGATGATTGGGATGACGAAGACGACGAGTAAGTAAATCTCTCTTTAATTTTTTATTTTGTTTTTTATTTAAGCAATTCTTTTAAACTATTAATTCTAAGTTTATTTATGGATTTTTTGCATCATAAGGTAACAGACGAAGAAAGAGAAGAAATCAGAAAAAAGTCTAAAGAAATTTTAGATGATTTTTCAGAAAAGCTAGAAAAAGTTGATAGAGAAATTTCTGATTCTTTAATTGAGAGAGAAGATTGTGAAAGAAAAGAAGGAGAGAAGTGTGATGAGAGTTTTTCAAGAGAAGTAATGTTTCTTAATGCTCCAAAAAAAACAAGTGATTTTATAATCGCAGAGAGGAAGAAATGGTAGAAATCAAAGTTCCGAAAAATTTAGTTTTAAATGGAACAGATAATAATGGGTTTAGGCACAGATATAGTTTTGACAAGACAAAAGATTTCAAAAAAAGTTTTTTGAGTTTTATGGGAAGTTTAGGTTTTGATAAAGGAAAAATAAATGACAAGTTTATTGTGAGAACTTATGAGGATGATGATAATGAAGGGGAGACTGAGAAGGTTTTTATTAAAGAGGTTTTTGATTTAGTTGATGTGATCTGGTTTTTTCAGAATGAAAAATTTGAGGTTGATGTTTTTTTTGGCAAAGATAAAGTTATAATTCTAGTGAGAACAAAAGATAATAAAAAAACAAGAGAAAAATTAGTTGATGAACTTGAGAGAAAGTCTAAGTGGATTAGTGAAGAAGAAAAAGAAAAAAGATTAAAGAAAAATAAACAAGTTTCTGAATCCAAGTTAAAGATTCCAAATTAAAATGATTAAGCAAAAAATTTATAAAGAAGAAAAATCTAATAATTTTAAGATGTTCCCTAGTGATCCTAAGGGGTCACTAGATGACTTTTTTTTGGATAAAACTCTTGTGTTTATTGACGAGGGATTTTTATATAAACTTTCAATGCATTTTGGAAGCGGGCAAAAGATTAAAATTAGTTATATAAAACTTGCTAAGAATTTATCAAAAAAATTAAGTTTGTTTTGCAAGCATATTTTTATTTATGTTGCTCCGCCTTTTCAGGGAACACCGCCAACACTTGAAGAAAGAAAAAGAAAAAAAGGATATGAAAATTTTGTCAAGTCATTAAGTGAGCATAAAATAATTACTATAAAAGAAGGGAGGGTTCAAAAATTAGAAATAAATGGAAAACCTATCTATAAGCAAAAAGGTGTTGATACTTTGATGACAATTGATTTAAGCCACATTAAAGAAGATTACCCTAAAATAAAAAAAATAATTCTTATTTCTTCTGACACAGATTTTTGCCCTGTTATTCAAGACATTAAAAAAAGAGGAATTGAAGTTTATCTTTTTACTTATTTTGATAGAATCAGAAAAAGTCGCTTTTCCTTATCAAATGAATTATTAACCTGCTGTTCAAGATGCTTTAGATTAACTAAAGAAGATTTTATCGAGGCTGAGTTAAAATGACAACACTTGAAAAACTAAAAAAATATTTAGAAGGAATAAAGAAAAATGACAAACAAGGTAAAAAGATAAATGCATTTCTCGAACTTCGTCCTGAAAAAGTATTAATTGATGAAGCTAAAAAAATTGATGAAAAGATAAAAAAAGGTGTTGCTGGAAAACTTGCCGGCAAAATTATTTCTGTTAAGGCTGTTATTAATGTTTTAGGGTTTCATGCTTCTTGTGGTTCAAAAACTTTAGAAGATTATAAATCTCCATATGATGCGACTGCGATTCGTAAAGTTAAGGATGAAGACGGGCTTATTATTGGAATGGTGAATTGTGATGAGTTTGCATGCGGTTGGTCAGGTGAAACAAGTGCATTTGGTCCAACAAAAAATCCTCATGATTTAAGTTTGGTTGCAGGAGGTTCTTCTTCAGGAAGTGTCGCATCAGTTGCTGCAAATTTTTGTGATTTAAGCCTCGGAACTGATACTGGCGGGAGCATAAGAGTGCCGTCAAGTCATTGCGGAGTCGTTGGAGTAAAACCAACTTATTCAAGTGTTTCCCGTTACGGACTTATAGACATGTGCATGAGTTTTGATCAAATAGGGCCAATTGCAAAAAATGTTAGAGATGCTGCCTTATTATTAAGTGTGATTTATGGTAAAGACAAGCACGATTCAATTAGTCAGGGTAATAAAAAAATTAATTTAAAAAATATTGAAAAAATTCCTAAGAACTTGACTATTGGTTTAATTGATTTTCCTGCTAGTGACGAAAGAATTGATGAATTAATCAATAAGAAAATAAATTTGGCAAGTGAAAAGTATGGCTGGAAAATAAAGAAGGTGAAGATTCCTTATATTGATTTGGCTTTGGCAACTTATTATCCAATTGTTTATACTGAGTTTTTTTCAGGCACGAGAAAGTTTGATGGAAGGAGATTCGGGAAAAGAATTGAAGACACATGCGGGCCAGAAGTTTTGCGAAGAATTTTAGGCGGGAGGGAAATTTCAAAAGCTGAACATAAGGGGAGGTATTATAATCAGGCATTAAAAGTCAGGCGACTTTTGCAAAAAGAATTTGAAAAAGTTTTCCAGGAATTTGATGCGCTTGTTTCTTTTGCTGTTCCGAGGCTGCCGCATAAGATTGGAGAGAAAATAGGTGATGAAGAAATGTTTTTTTATGATGCTCTTACTTGTCCAATGAATATTGTTGGGAATTGTGCAATTAGTTTGCCTATTGGAAAGATAAATAATTTGCCTGTTGGAATGCAGATTGCATGCGACAAATTCTGCGACGAGCGAATGTTACAAATAGCTAATGCGATAGAAAGATTGAATGAATGAGGAGTGGAGATTAGAAGATGCCCGCGATTGCGCGGGCTGTTAAAATTTAACAATTAATTATCAAAACATATTTAAAACATATTTATTTATTTTTATTATGAAAAGAAAAGGGGTTTCGCCGGTGATTGCGACGGTTTTATTAATTGCGATGGTTGTTGTTATTGGGTTGATTATATTTTTATGGTTTCAAGGAATGACGCGGGAATCAATTACAAAGTTTGAAGGGACGAACATTGAACTTGTTTGCAATGATGTTTCTTTTGACGCGGGTTATTCTGCAGGGGAATTATCAATAGTCAATAATGGGAATGTTCCGATTTATGGAATGAAAATGAAAGTTATTGGAGAAGGAAGTTATGATACTGTTGATGTAACCGGGTTTAGCGGCCTAAGTCAGGGTGGAAGTTTTTCAGGAGGAGTTAATATTGGGAGCGCAACAAATATAGTTTTAATTCCTGTGTTGTTGGGAAGTTCTGAAAGAGGAGAGAGAACTTTTGTCTGTGATGAAAACCAGCATGGCTATGAACTTGTTATTTATTAATTCTATTTAATTAGCAGATAAATTAATAAACTTGTAAATTTTTTATTTTGTATGTTAAGAAAAAGAGGTTTGTCAGGGGTTGTTACTGTATTGATACTTGTTTTGCTGGTTGTTACTTTGGTTAGTTTTGTATGGGTTATGGTAAAGAATTTAGTTGAAGATCGTCTTGAAGAGGCAGAGTCATGCTTTGGGATTTTTGATGCTGTGACAATTAACAGCAAATATACTTGTTATAATTCTTCGTCGTATGATGTTCAGTTCTCGATAAATGTAGGGGATGTTGATTTGGAAAAATTAATTGTCTCTGTTTTTGATAGTTCAACAAAGGCTTCCAAGTCTTATGAAATAACAAATGTTTTGTCGACTGTTGCGGATTTGTCTGCCTACCCTTCAGGAGCACAGGTTGTAATTCCAAATAAAAGTTCAGGAAGAACTTATATTGGAACCGGATTTTCCGGCAAGCCAGGATTTATCGAGGTGGCCCCTATTATAGATGGAAAAGCGTGCAAGGTTTCAGACACTGTTTATGATATTCCTGATTGTTCAATCTTAGCGAGTTAATTTTTGCGTTAAGTTTATTAATTAAGAATTCATATTAGATGAATGAAAAGAGGTCAGGTATGGGTTGAAACTGTAATTTATACTTTAATTGCATTGATTATGATTGGAACAGTAATTTCTGTTGTGAAACCAAAAATTGAAGCAGGCCGGGACCAGGCAGTGCTTGATCAATCCCTTGGATTAATGAAAACTCTTGACTCTGTTTTTAAGGATTTGTCTCAGGCTCCGGGAAACCAAAGAATAATTGAACTTGGAGTAAAAAAAGGAAATTTCATAATTGATGCAAAGTCTGATAAGATTATTTTTGAAATGGAAAGCAAATATCAATATTCTGAACCCTGGGTTTTGATTGACAATGATGCGTCGGGGATTACCTTTTATACAGAGAAAATCGGGAAAATAAATAATGTAACTTTAACAAAAGATTATTCAGATGAATACAATTTAAGTTATTTTGCAGAAGACAAATTAAAGATTCTTTCTTCTTCGTCAAATTCTTATAAGGCAACTATCCTTAATCGGGGGCATTATCAGTTTACTGATTTGTCTTCCAATTGTTCATCAGGAAATACTTCAACATGCACAAATCCCCAATATTCAGTTGGGTTTTCAAAATATTGTATTGCTAATTATTGCAAATATGTTCAGGAGGTTTTAAGTATAAATATTGATATAGATTAAAATGAAAAAGAAAAGTTCAATAAAAGAAGTAATACAAAATTATGCAAGACCGTATTTGGATTTTTCCCCAAAGGTTTATCCATTGAAAAAAATAAAAGACAGGACAAAGATTAATGTTCGGTATTGTCTTGCTGCGCCTTTTGCTTATGTTCATATTTATTGGGACCCGAAGATTTATGAAGTTGTTTATGAGATTGAAGAGCCTTTGTTAAGCAAGGAGGAGTTTGAGTATAAGGAAAAAATGAAATCTATTTTAAGGGATATGATTAATACTGAGGAGATTGTTGAGAAAAAGGAGGAGAAGCTTCTTGAGTATATTGATAAGAGGTTTAAGTTTTTGGCAGTTGATTTTGGGATAGATATTAATTATGAAACTTATAAGAAGATATATTATTATTTGTGCAGGGATTTTATTGGTTTTAATGAGGTTGACCCGTTATTAAGGGATTATTTTGTCGAGGATATTGAGTGCAATGGGGCGGACACTCCTGTTTATATTGTTCATCGTGTTTACAGAAACTTGAGGACAAATCTTGTTTTTAAGGATATCGAAAGGCTTTCAAGTTTTGTTGAAAAGTTAGCGCAAAGGTGCGGAAAATATATTTCTTATGCAAGACCAATTCTCGATGGAAGTCTTCCTGATGGGAGTCGTGTAAATGCAACTTATACAAAGGATATTACGTCGAGGGGGCCTACTTTTACAATAAGGAAGTTTACAAAAACCCCATGGACACCGACGCAGTTATTGTCAATGAATACTTTGTCTGCAGAGATGCTTGCGTATTTGTGGCTTTTGGTGCAATATAAGATGAATATTTTGTTAACCGGGGGAACAGCGTCGGGAAAAACAACTTTATTGAATGCTGTTGCGTTTTTTATTCCTCCTGAAGCAAGGGTTGTTTCGATTGAGGACACAAGAGAATTGAATTTGCCGAGGGAAAACTGGCTTCCAAGTGTTGCAAGAGGGGCGACCGGTTCTAATGAAACCCAGGAGATTGATTTGTTTACTTTGCTTAGAAGTTCTTTTAGACAGAATCCAGATTATGTTATCGTCGGTGAAGTGAGGGGAAAAGAAGCATTTGTTTTATTTCAGGGGATGGCATCAGGTCATTCTTCAGTTAGCACTATGCATGCAGATTCAGTTGATACTGTGATTAAAAGGTTGGAGACCCCGCCGATTGAACTTTCACCGACGCTTGTTAATGTTCTTGATTGTGTCGGCATTATGACTCATGCTACTGTTAATCGTCATGAGACAAGAAAACTAAAGCAGATTGTCGAGATTGTAAATGTAAACCCCGATGGTGTTGCAGTAACAAATACCCCTTTTGTGTGGAATCCTGCTGATGATCAATTTTATTTTAAGAAAAATTCAAAGATATTTGAGAAGATCGCAAAGAGAACCGGGATGAAGATGAATGAGCTTGAAGAGGAATTTAGAAAGAGGACGAAATTAATATATTCTCTTTATAGAAATAAAATCTTTAGGTTTGAAGAGGTTCAGAAAATAGTAGATGAATATTATAAAAAGCCGGATGAAGTTCTGAAAAAGTTTAAGGTTCAGATTTAACTTTATTTCTCTTCGTGGCAGGACTAATTAAATTATTATTGAGGATTTTGTTTAGCAAAATATTTATAAACTCTTTTTTTCTATAAGTAGCATGCTTAAGAAAAAGGGGTTGAGTACTATTGTTACAACTTTGATAATAATTCTTTTAGTTTTAGTTGCAATTGGAATTGTCTGGGTTGTAATTGCAAACCTTGTTCAGGAAGGGGGGGAACAAATTTTTCTTGATAAGTTTACAACAAGTCTTGATATAAAAAATGTGAATGTTGATAATTCAACTGACTATGCTGAGATTGATGTTAAAAGAAATGCAGGAAAAGGGGATTTATATGGATTGAAATTTATTGTTAATGATGGGCAAAATTCTGAAGTTTTTGAATTTGATGATATTAGTTTACAAGAATTAGGGCAAAAGAGATTTAATTTTACATTAGCTCAGTTAGATATTGATAATGTTCAAACAATTTCTATTGCTCCGATATATAAGTCTGATTCAGGAAAAACAATTACAGGGGGGATTATTGCTTTTTATAGATTGAATGTAGCTGGTGGTGGGGCTTCTGTTAATTGTCCTTCTTTTTGTTCTGACAATAGTTATACTTGTGGATATTATAGTGTGAATGGTTCTACTTGTGGATGCGGTTCATGTTCTTCAGGTTATCATTGTAATACTTCTATTGGAAGTTGTGAAATTGATACTGCGACATGTGATTTGACAAATGCTTTCTGGAGTACTTTAAGTGTTGTTGATGGGGCAACTGTTTCAATGAATCTTCAGGGAACTGATTGTGATGGCAAGGATATTTGGTTTCAGATTTGGGAATATGATTTTCTTGTTTCTGATGACCTTGTTCCAACTTCTCCTACAAATCCTGCTAATATAACTTTTTCAGGAACTTCTTCAAGTGGATCCTGGATAGCATCATGGACATATGTTGGTGATGATGATGTTGGGATAGATCCAAGGGATTATTATTTTATTGCATATGTTGCAGGAGAAAGTGAAAGTATTATTAGTTCAGGAGGAACTTTGGCTGTAAGCAATGGTTCATCTCAACCTTGCTCAGGAGATATTTGTGTTGGAGCAGAGACCTGCGGAGGAACAATATTGGTTGCATCTGATTCAACAAGATGCTGTAACCAAACATGTACTTCACCAGCAATTTCAATGATGTATAGAGAGTTTTCAAGTTCAACTATTTCGCCTGGTGGAACAATGAATATTGATGTTTATGTATATCTTCAGAGTGGAGAAGAATATTATGCTTTGGAAGAATATATCCCTGTAGGATGGACTATAACTGATGATGATGGAGGATATGGCAATTCAACAAGGTTGGCATGGGTATGGATTGATAATTTTTCTTTGTCTCCATATGATGTAAGAAATGATCCATTTACATATACTGTTCAGGCGCCAACAACTCCGGGGACTTATAACTTTGGAGGAGTTTATGGTCTTGAAGGAGGAAGCGTAACTACAACTCTTGGAAACACTTCCATAACTGTTGCTTAATTTTTATTTTTTAAAACAAAATATTTATAATCTATCTTTACTATTTTAGTTGATGAAAGAGGGATTGAAAAAAGAAGAGATTATTTTTTTGGGACAGTTAATCAGAAGTCTTGGGGAAGCAGAAGTGAAACTTGAGACTGCATATCAAAATAAAAATTATGACGGAGTTCAAATGTTAAAAGAATTTATTCTTGAAGCACAGAAAAAGATCGAGGAAGTTTTAAAATGAAGCCTGATTTTGTTAAGTTAAAAGAGATAATCATGAATGAGAAAAAAATATTTAATGAACTTGAGTCTTCTTTTTCTTCTTTAAGCGGAAGAAGGGGTTCTGAGAGAAAAATAATTATGTCTCATATTAATTCTTTAACTAAGTCATTAAAAGATGAAAATAAAAATATTATTCCTTTTGTTGAAAATATTTCTATTGCAAAACCCTTGATTCCAAAAACTTCTAATGAAGTTGAAATGAGAGACAACCTTCCAAATAAAAAAGAAATACCAAAAATAAAAAAGAAAGGAGTTTTTGAATCTTTATTTGGAAAATCTTTTGAAAAAGAGATTGGAATATCAAGTCTTGAGAAAGAGACCTTGAAAAGAGTAAAAAAGAAAAAAGCAGTTAAGGCAAAAAAGAAGATAAAAAAACCAAATAAATATGTTTTATTTGCGAATAGATTTTTCTTTAAATTTTCTTCTTCGGTTTCCAAGAGCGAAATTTTTAGGGGGCTTGAAAGAGATTTGATAAAAGCAAATCTGCAGTTTATTCCTGCGAGTTATATTTCAACTCTTTTTTTTACAACTCTTCTTTCTTTTTTTGTTTCACTTTTTATTCTTTTATTCTTTATATTCTTTAATTTCGGGGCAGAGTGGCCGATCATTACAAGAGCTGCAGTTGATCCAATAAGCAGGTTATTGAAAATTTTTTGGATTCCTTTTGCAATTCCTCTTGTAACTTTTGCTTTTGGATATTTTTATCCTTCAATGGAGAAAAAGGCACTTGAGAACCAGATTAATCAGGAACTTCCATTCGCAGCAATTCATATGTTCGCGATCTCAGGTTCTTTGATTGACCCAAGCAAAATTTTTAGTGTTTTAATTTCAACAAAAGAATATGTTGCAATTGAAAAGGAATTTATAAAATTAATAAATGAAATCGCTATTTATGGGTATGATCTTGTTAATGCTTTGAAGAGTACTGCGTTAAATACTCCAAGCAAAAAACTTGCAGAACTTCTTAATGGCTTCGCGACAACAATTACTTCAGGGGGGGATTTAAGAGAATTTTTTGACAAGAGATCAGAGACACTTCTTTTTGATTACCGCCTTGAGAGGGAAAAATATACTAAGTCTGCAGAAACTTTTATGGATATTTATATAAGTGTAGTTATTGCAGCGCCGATGATTTTAATGCTTCTTGTTATTTTAATTAAAATAAGCGGTCTTGGAATTGCATTAAGCACTTCAGTTATCACTCTTATAATGATACTTGGAGTTTCAATGATTAATGTTCTCTTCCTTACATTTTTATATTTAAAACAGCCGAGCACATAAATGGAATTAAAAAAAATACACTGGATTTCAATCGCAGTTTCTCTTTTAATCGTGATTGGATCTCTATTTTTTATTGATACTTCTTTTTTCTTTATTTTAATTGGCTTTGGTCTGCTTATCGGGGCGATTCCTTTTGTTGTAACCAGTATTAATGAAACAAGAATTGCTAATGAAAAAGAAGAAATGTTTTTGGAATTTGCAAGAAACTTAGTTGAAAGTGTTTCAAGCGGAACTCCGATAAGTAAAAGTATAATTAATTTGAAGAAGAAGTCTTACGGGGTTTTAAGCAAGAATGTAAGAAAACTCGCAAATCAAATTTCCTTGGGCATTCCATTAAATTCTGCTTTGCAGACTTTTTCAAAGGATGTTGATAACAAAACAATTTCAAGAGCATTAACTTTAATCGGCCAGGCAGAAAAGGCGGGGGGGGATATCGGGAGGATTTTACAGGCAGTCGCAGGGGCAGTGACAATGACAGATAAATTAAAAAAAGAAAGAAAGGCAGCAATTTCCACCCTTGTTGTTCAGGGTTATATAATTTTCTTTGTTTTTATTTTAATTATTCTTATAATGCAGTTTAAGATTTTGCCGATGGTTACAGGTCTTGCAGGAGCCGGCTTAGAAGCGGGTTTTTCCGGGACATCTACTATTGTTCCAATTGAAAGTTCCGAATTAGCAGATGCTTTTTTATATTTGCTTTTGATTCAGGGTTTTTTTTCCGGGCTCGCCATAGGAAAACTTTCTGAGGGGAACATTAAGGCAGGGATTAAACATTCTTTTGCATTAATGGTTATTTCTTTTTTGATTTTCTCTGTGGCTAATTTATTTCTTGGTGCGTAAATAAGTTAAATTAATAAATCTAATTTTCTTATTTAATCTATGCATTCAAAAAAGGGTTCTCATGTCGGGGTGATCTTGTCATTTGTTATTTTTATAACTTTTATTGTATTTTTATATTCGATATTGCAGCCTTCAATCCAGATAAAGGAAGACAAAGAAAAGATTCTTGATAATATTGAAATAGAATTAATTGAAGCGTTTTCGTCAGAAATGGAGGGAATAACCTTTGTTATCAATGTTACTACGAGTTCTAATTGTGTTCGCCTGAAAGATTTTGTCGGGCAATTGAAGAGCGAGAATTTTATTTTAAAAAATGAATCCGGTGGGATTATAACTGAGGTAAGAGATCACCAGGATGATCTTTTGATCGATAGAAATAGTCTTAATGATACTCTTTTTAGAATATATAATTCAGAGGAGTTCGGGACTGTTGGAAAAGGGAATCTCCCCGGCTGCCAATTACTTTCAAATGATAGTTATATTTTCAAATCAGCTAATATTAATAATGAAATTTTCTTATCTAAGATTAATGATGTGATTCTTGATTACTGGTCTAATTACTCTTCACTTAAGGAGAATCTTAGTCTGGAGGTTTCGTCTAATTTCGGATTTTCATTTACAGATAAAAAAACAATTTTAATTGAGACTCCTGATGAAAATGTTTCGACAAGTGTTTACGCAGAAGAGATTCCTGTTCTTTTTGTTGATAGCGAGGCAGATATAAACCCAGGATTCCTGACAATAAAAGTATGGTAAGATTTTTTGCAGAGACTGATTTATTTAAGAAATAGGTTAATAATTAAATTTATTAAGTCAAATTTGTTTTATTTATTATGTTAAAAAATAAAAGGGGTTGGATGAAGATTGTTGAAGCGTTTGTTTCGATATTGTTAATTGTGGGGGTTTTGCTGATGGTTATTAATAAAGGCTATATCGGAAGAGATCTATCGACGGAAATCTATGATGCGCAGCTTTCTATTTTAAGGGGAGTTCAGGTTGATGAGACTTTAAGAAATAATATTCTTGTTTCAAACAGATCAAGCTATAGTCCTTTACTTAATGAAAGTTCCTTGCCTATTCCTTGGGAGGAGTTTGATAATAACGGGGAAAGGATTTTGCAGGGAGTAAGAGACAGAATAATTGAACAAACTCCTGAATATCTTAATTGCACGGCGAGGATTTGTGAATTGGAGGACCCATGTCTTTTGGAAGGAAGTTTGGACGGAGAGATTTATACACAGGCGATAACTATTGTTGCGAATTATGCAGTTTTTAGCCCAAGGCAATTAAAACTTTTTTGTTATGTTAAATGAAAAATTTTAAATTCCTAGAACATACTGCAGATATAAAATTTCAGGCATTTGGAAAAACAAAGGAGGGGGCATTTAGAAATTCTTTTTTTGCATTACGAGAATCTATCTGCGGGGGGTTAAAAATTCAGAAAAAGATAAGGAAGAAAATAAAGATTAAGGCAAAGGATGATGAAAGTCTTCTTTATAATTTTTTGGAAGAGTTTTTGTATTTGCTTGATTCAGAGAATTTTTTAATTAGTGAAATAAGGAATATTAAAATTATAAACGGAAATTTGAGTGCCGAAGTTTTTGGTGATGAGTCAAAGAATTATGACTTTACAAATAATGTTAAGGCTATAACATATAACCAGATGTTTGTAAAAAAAGAAAATGAAAAGTGGGTCGTGCAGGTTGTTTTGGATGTTTAGATAATTTTAAATAATTCTCTTATTTTTATTTTGAATGGAGATAAAAAAAATTTCTGAGAATATTTATGAAATTCCAAAAGAAGGGAAGATGAATGTTCCTGCGAGGATTTTTGCGTCTGAGAAAATTTTTGAAGCAATAAAACAAGATAAGACAATTGAGCAGGTGAAAAATGTTGCGTGTTTGCCTGGGATTTTGAATTATTCAATCGCGCTTCCTGATGCTCACCAAGGATATGGGTTTTCAATCGGCGGGGTTGCTGCGTTTGATTTGGAAAAAGGAGTTATTTCTCCGGGGGGTGTTGGTTATGATATTGATTGCTCAGTTAGATTGCTTAGAACAAATTTGACAAAGGAAGATATTTTAAAAAAACAAAAAGAAGTTGTTGAAGCACTTTATAAAAAAATACCTTCGGGGGTCGGAAGGGGGAGCGGATTTAATATTACAAAAAAAGAATTTTTTAGAGTTCTTGAAGAAGGGAGCAAATATATTGTTGAGAAAGGTTTTGGAAAGAAGGAGGATTATCTTAATATTGAAGAGGAAGGGTGTTTGAATGGGGCTGATGCAACTAAGATTTCTGAGAGAGCAATTCGGCGGGGAGTCGGGCAGCTTGGAACTTTGGGGGCAGGGAATCATTTTCTTGAGATTCAATATGTTGATGAAATTTTTGATGAGGGGGTTGCAGAAGTTTTTAATTTAAAAAAAGGAAATGTGACAATTATGATTCATTGCGGTTCTAGAGGATTGGGCCATCAGATTGCAAGCGATTATATTAAAAAAATGGAAAGTGAATATGGCTTTCGCGATTTGCCTGACAGGGAATTAATTAATGCGCCAATAAATTCTAAATTGGGGCGGGATTATTTGGCAGCGCACAATGCTGCAGCAAATTTTGCATTCGCAAATAAGCAATTAATTACGCACTGGATTCGTGAGGAATTGGAAAAATTATTTTTTGATAAAAAGAATTTGAAGATTGAAGTTGTTTATGAAGTGTGCCATAATATTGCAAAGTTTGAAGAATATGAAATTAACGGTGAAAAGAAAAAAATTTGCGTTCATAGAAAGGGCGCGACGAGAAGTTTTGGTCCTGGAAGAATTGAAGTCCCGGAAAAGTATAGAAAAGTTGGGCAGCCGGTTTTGATCCCCGGGAGCATGGGGACTTCTTCTTATGTTTTAGTTGGAACAAAAAAAGCAGAAGGATTAACATGGGGTTCAACTGTTCATGGTGCAGGGAGGGTTTTATCGAGAAGCAAGGCAATTAAAAATATTAAAGGTGAGAGTGTGGAGGAAAGTCTTCATAAAAAAGGAATTGAAGTTATGGCAGGGAGTGTTAAGAGTTTGTCAGAGGAAGCTCCTGAAGTTTACAAGGACATCGACGAGGTTGTAAGGGTTGTTGATGAACTTGGGATAAGCAAGAAGGTTGCAAGATTGAAACCATTAACAGTTGTTAAGGGTTAATTTCAAAAGATTTATAAAACTCATTTTATTAATACAGTTAAGATGGATAGAAAAAGGGGTTTGTTTTTTGTAGGATTATTTTTAATTGTATTTTTTTCCTTAGTTGTTTCTGCTGCAGATTATTGTGATATTCAGACTTCGTGCGCTCCTGAAAACACTGTTCTTAAATTATCCGATACAACAAATGCTCATGCAGAAGTATATGACGGGGCAAATTATAATTATTTTCTTTGCTGTAATTTTACTGGCAACCATACACAGGACGGGAATAATAAAATTTTTGGTCTTTCTTCTTCTACGAATGCTCATGCAGAAATCCCAAGTCTAACTAATTATGCAACTAATGTTTATTTCGGGGATCTAGAGTGTTCAAGTAATTCTGGCTCATGCCCGGCGGGGTATGATATCCCGATGCTTTCATTGTCTTCTACAACAAATGCTCACTTGTCAGATTTTGCAACATATCCTATAAAAGTTTGCTGTCGCCAGCGTTGTGTTGCTAATTGTACTGGTAAGGAATGCGGAGATGATGGTTGCGGGGGAACTTGCCCCCCGGGATGTGCAGCAGAAGAAGTCTGTAATCTTAATGGGAGGTGTGTTTCAGGGGAAATCTATTGGGGGAGCCCAAATGACCCCCGTTATGCAGTTAGTTATCTGGAAGTTGTGCCCGGAGTTACTCAGGTAGCACTTGTTGTAAAAAATGTTGATCCTCCCAGTGGAACTGTTTCTTTTGAGATATTTGAAGATGATCCTTATATTCCTTTTATTAGTGATGATGATGAAATCAGGACAGGAAGTGATGCTTTAATTGGCGATGTTGACAGCAATGGAACAAGTATAGTTTATTGGACAATTACACAGGATGATTTATCTAAGACTTCTGATTTAGGAGAATTCTTTTTTGAGGTAGATTCAAGGCAGAGCAATGACCTTGCACTTACTATTAGCGGAGGAAGTTGTGTTAATATTAATTATTGCAGGGATTATGGCGCTGAAACAACATGTACCCAAGATACTTGTCTTGTAGCGGTAGATAGTGTTGGAGCGATTAATGAGGATATCACTTGTGGGGATGGCTATGTATGCAATTGTTTTTGGGAGAATTCTACAGGAGAGTGTAATGCAGGATGGGAATCTGTTAATGAAAGTTTGGGTTATGAATATGATACTTCTTCTTTAGGAATTGGTATCTGCAATTATAATGAAAATACTAATGATGATTGTAATGATGGATTTTTAACTTATTCATGGGTCGCAGATATTGATTGGCCAACAGATAATAGTGGATGGGGAAGTCAGGCAGAATGCATGGCCGCCGGGGGAGATGCGCTAAGCTGTGTTTTCTTTGATTCTTTAATAGAAACCGGATTTGATGATTTGTGGCATTATGATCCTTTGTTCAACGGAATTAATTCTTTGTTGACAGAATGTCTCGGCGGAAGCAGCACTTTGCAATGTCCTGCCAAGGTTCAGCTTTCTTTTTTTACCCTTAAGAATTTTGTGATTGTTGCGGTTATTTTAATTTTGGGATATATAATTTTTAAGAATAAAAATTTTAAAAAAACTAAGAAAAGAAAATCAAAAAAGAAGGCGAAGTAATTTGATAAATAATTTTATAAACTTGTTTTATTTATTTTTTTAATGATGAAAAAAAGAGGTTTTGTAGTTTTATCCTTGGCAGTTTTTCTATCTGCTTTTGTTTGTGCATCTTTTAATATTGGAGAGCCTTCGCATTCTACTTCTTCTATTTATGGTCCTGGCGCGGATTTTACCGGATGGGTAAATTTAAGTTTTAATGATGAACCTGCTAATTCTTCTTTTGAAGATTCTTTTGGCAATTTAGTTAGTTTGGGCACACTGGCAAACAATACCCCTGGCTTTATTTATACATGCACTACTACTAATTGTGTCCCTGATTATTTTGTTTCTAATCCTGAAACTTCTAAAAGTTTTTCTTTTGGCTCAAGGGATTCTGAAATTATCGGGCTTAGAGTTTCAGGAGAAATCCAATCAATAACTTCAATTAGTTTTAATATTGAGAGTGATGCTTCTTCATCCTGTTATAATCAGGTGAGTCTTGACATATTAGATGACGGAGTTATTGATTATGGGAATGATAAGGCGCTTTTGGATGTATGTGGTTTTCTTAAAAGCTATGGTTGTTTTAATGAAACAGAAGATTTTTATAACCCTGCAATAACAAACCTCCCTTATTGCCAGAGAATTAGTTTATTTGGCTCTGCCGGGCTTAAGCTTGGAGCGTGGGTTTACGAGGAAGAAGGGGGGAATAAGGATTTAACAATGGCTCTTTATACTCTTGATGGAGATTTTAAAAGGTCATGTGATTTACCAAAAGAGAATATAACTGCGAATGGGAGTGAAGTTTCATGTGATGTAGATTATATGGTGGCAACTCCTTCTGATTATTATGTGTGTCTTTATTCAGATGAGGGGGACGGGGAATACCGAACAAGAGGATATTCTTCAGGAGAATTGTGTGGTTTTAATGGATTTCCTGTTAAGGGAGAGACTAATTCTTATCAGCTTTTTGCTCAGACAAGGGCTTTTGCTTCTGTGGGAGTGTTGAATGTGTCAAATGTTCTTCCCGGGGGGAATAGTTTTAGCGGGCTTGTGAATAATTATCTTTTTGATCGTTATGGGGGGCTTAATTGTTCAAATGGTTGCATAATCCCTATAAGAATCATCTCAGGGAAAGACCAGGAATTGACAATTGATAATCTTAAACTTATTCATAGTAAGCCAGGTCTTGTTGGGATAGAGGAGAATAATTTTTATGCTTTGGGCGAGACCCCTTCTTTATTGAGCGCGGATTTCCAGAAGCTTCATCTTGATGGCGGGGGGTTTATCCTTCCTGGGGAGTATGGTTCTTTTGATTTTACTTTGAAATTTAATGATGAGCAAATTTTTTCTAAAACTATCTCAATAGAAGATGTTCCTTTGATTGGAAATATTTATCCTTCTAAAACTGCTTCTGCTTTTCCAACACTTTTTATAGTCCCGATTTTAAATAATAACTCTGCGAGTTTTGAGTGGGATTTTGGCGATGGTGAGACGGGGATAACCCCAATCAATCAGGTCACCCATACATATGCGTCTTCGGGGGATTATACACTCGGGGTGACTGTTGTCGATTCTCTTGGGAGGTCTTCTTTTAAGGAATTTGATATCGAAGTTGTGTCCCCTGAAAATTTGATAAACACCACTTTTATTAAGAAGACAAGGGATTTGAAAAATGTGAAACTCCAGATAGAGGGTTTTGATAGTTTTTATCAGGAACGCCTGAATTCTTTTTTTGATTTTGAATTTTTTGAGGATGAATTAAAAAGGCTTAAGAAGGATTATGGGGATTCATTTTTTGAGGAAGAGTATAACCAGATTATGACTGATCTTCTTGATCTGCAAATTCCTGAATTAGTCCTTACAACTAAGAGTGCGAATTCAATTGCCTATTTCCCGAGGGAGGAATATATAGATTTGTATATTCTTGAAACTGTTGGCGGGGGAATTTATGATATTGACAGAACTGATGAATATCTTAAAGCAATTTTGTCGTGGAACCAGGAGAACCTTGGTACAAAGATAACTTTTAAAGAAATTTCTGCGAGGTATGTTTCTCATGATGAACCTATTTTGAGATTTTTTGAAATAGATGTAAGTCCAAAAGAGGAATTTGGAAGGGAGCCTTATTTTATAATAGAGAATTTAGATGATCTTTATTTTGATGGGGATTATCTTGAGAGCGAGGAGTCTGGTTTTACTTACTTTTTACTGGAAGGAGAAGAGACTGTTTCTTTTTCAACAACAGAGGATGTTGATTTTACTAATCTTCCTTTTTTTATTTCCCCGGAGATTGATGAATTACTTTCGGCTAAGGTTACTTCTGTTCAGGAAGAGGAAACCTTTTCAAGATGGGTTTTGTTTGGCTCTATTTTGTCTTTGTTGATTCTTATAGGATTGATTGTTTATGTTGTTCTGCAGCGCTGGTATAAGAATCGGTATGAAACTTATTTATTTAAGAATAGAAATAATTTGTATAATCTTGTTGTTTATATTCAGAACTCGCGGAAGAAAGGTGTTAAGGATAAGGATATTTATTCTAAGTTAAGAAAGGCGGGTTGGAATTCTGAGCAGGTTAATTATGCAATGAAAAAGCATGCCGGAAAGCGGACAGGAATGTTTGAACTTCCGATTGGCAAGGTTTTGGATAAGTTAAAGAAAAAAGGAGTTCTTGATAAAAAGCAAAATAAAAATCCGTTTAATCGATTTAATCAAAGAAGGGGATTTAGGAGATGATTGTGAAAGAACACAATAAACTTAATAAAGTCTAATTGGTAAATTGAATTATGGTAATAAAAATTTTTAAGAATTTTTTTGGGAGGGTTTTTTCAGGAATTTTCAGAAATAAAAAAGAGGTCAAGCTTGGGTTTTATGGTCCACCTAATGCAGGAAAGACTTCTTTAGCAAACAGAATTTGTAAGGATTTTACAGGAGAGGAAATCGGAAGTGTTTCAAAAGTTCCTCATGAGACAAGGAATGTTCAGTTTAAGGAAAAGGTTGAAATTAAATACAAGGGAAAAACTTTGGTGTTTAAGATGATTGATACTCCCGGGATCGCCACAAAAATTGATTATGAAGAATTTCTAAAATTTAAGGTAAAGAAAAAGGAAGCTAAGAAGCGGGCCAAAGAAGCAACGCAGGGAGTTATTGAAAGTATAAAGTGGCTTGATGACATGGACATAGTTGTTGTTGTTTTAGATTCAACTGAGAACCCGTATAACCAGGTTAATATAACTATTATTGGAAATTTAGTTGCAAGGAAAATTCCTGTTTTAATTGTTGCGAATAAAACTGATTTAAAATCTTCAGATGTCAAAAGAATTGAGGCTGCATTTTCTGAATATGACTTGGTTTCAATCAGTGCAAAGTATGGCGACAACTTGGAAGAATTTTATGAATCAATTTTTAAATTAACTAAAAAACTATAATTAAATAATTTTAAAAGTTAAAAAACATTAATAATAAAATGGCGAAAAAAAAGAGGGGGAAGACTGTTGGGAAGTTAAGGGGGTTGCAATTGCAGTTTTTGCCGTTCTCAGAAATAAGGGATTTAAATTCAGATGAGAGAATCAGAAAAGTTCTTGATATTGTTTTTGGAAATAATATTTTGATTTTGCAGGGGAGACTGAGACCAATGGAGGAAACAAGATTAATCGGAGACACCATGGCAATGATAAATCATGTAAAGGATTTTAAGGGAATTGAACTCGCTGTGATTGCAGGAAATGGAAATTCTAGTTTGTTTGGAAAATTTAAAAAGGGAATTGTGAGTGCTTTGTCCGGCGGGGATTTAACGTCAATAACAATTATTGGTCCTGCGACAATTGTTAAGGAAATAAAAAGAAATCCTAAGAAGATTGAGTTGTTGTTGAATAAGTAAACTTGTTAATTTGAATATAAATTTTTAAAAAGAAGTTTTTGGTTTTTATTGGATGAAAAATTATGTTGGTGTTACTGGGGTTGTGAATATTAGTGATAATATTTTGGCAATGAATGCCGCCAGGAGTGCGGGTTTTTCAATGCAGGGTTCTCATGTTCCAATGATTGGCTTTTTAGTGATTAAGAAAACTCTTGAAGGCATTCCTCCTAGTAAAGGCAAAATTCCCCACCAGAGATACACCCCTATTAGTTCTCTTGCGAGAGTTATGAGTTACTCAAATGAGGCTGTGCTTAACATGGTTCATTATGGTGTAAAACATGACCAAGGTTTAGCAAAAGATGTGATTTCTATTTTTAATAGAGATGGAATTTATAAGGATAATCTTTGCAGGGCTTTACAATTAAATTTAGCCTGGCCAAAAAAGAGTGAACTTGAAAAAATTTTAAATCAGTTCCCAGAGATGCAGATAGTTTTGCAATTGCCTAAAAAAATTTTGGAGGGTGAAGGAGAAAAAGAGATTGCAAGAAAGTTAAATAATTATTCTAAATTTATTCAGGGAACAATAATGGATCCTTCAGGAGGCAAGGGAGATGACTTTAATTTAAGTTATTCTTCAAAACTTTACTCGGAGATTAAAGATAGGAATCCTAGATTGGTTGTTTGTTTTGCAGGAGGGAATAACTCTAGTAATATTTGCAATCGAATAAGGGATATTGGAGCATGTTTAGGGTCAAAAGATTTTTCAGTTGATGCTGAGACTGGAGTGAGGATTTACGAAAAAGATGAAGATGGGGGAACACGTATCGATATGTTTGAATCTGATTTTGCAAGAAAATATTTTTTTGAATCCCGCAATGGGTTGTTTACGATTCATTAGGAATACACTATACAAATTCTTAAAAACTCTTTTTTCTAAATTAAGTTATGGGATTTCGTGGTTGTGATGATGATTTTGCAGAAGCATTGGATTATGTTAGTCGTCATCCAAGCGAATTTGGAAATTTTGTTAGGGATTTTGTTGTGGCACAACAAGAAAGAGAAGAAAGAATAAATGCTAATGCAGAGAATTTTTTGAAAGAATTTGGAATTAAGTATTGTCCTTTTCATTCAGGAAGTTTGGTTGAAGATGTTATCCCCAGTTCTATTTCATTAAATGTTGGGAGTATTAATTATAATTTTAATTCTTCTGTTTGTTCAACGTGGAAATTTTGTGAGACTCCTGTTAGTTTTGAAAAAGGTTTAGTGAGAGAAGTTTCTAAGATGGATTTAAGAGGGGTTAAAACTGAAAAGAGGTTTAATAGTTGCACAACTTGCGGTGAACATGGGGAGTTGCTTATTTTGTAGGGTTTCGTTCTCCTAAACACTATGCTGAAAGTCCTGTTAAGATAAAAAGAGAATTTAGTAATGATATTCCAATTTATTTTTTTGATAGATCTGAAACATGCGGGCATAGTTATGTCTTTATGCAGAGTTATGCGGCTCCTGAATTAAAGTTAAAAGATAACAATAAGAGCAGAATGAGAAATGGACGAATAATTGTTCTTGATTAATTTTATAGTAAATAAAAACAATTAAAAACTTGTCTTGATTAATTTTAGTTATGGCGAGGAAATTAACTTCAAAAAAAATAATTGAAACAATTAAAGAGAATAAAAATAAAATCCGTGAATATGGAGTTCGAAAGATTGGGCTTTTTGGATCATATTTACAAAATAAGCAGACAGGGAAAAGTGATATTGATTTCTTGGTTGATTTTAGTGAGATAAGATTTAGAAATTACATGGCGTTGTTAGAGTTTTTGGAAAAGGCTTTTAGAAAAAATGTGGATTTAGTAATTGAAAAGGATTTAAAACCTGAATTAAAGTATGTAAAGAGAGAGGCAGAATATGTTAAAATATAATCTTTATGTCAAGGATATTCTTAAGGCAATTAAACTTATAGAAGAAACAACAAAAAAGAAAAATTTTAATTCTTTTGTTAAGGATAAAAATTTAATTGATGCAACTGCTATGAGAATTCAGATTATTGGAGAGTCCTGCAAGAAAATCCCTGATAAAATTAAAAGACCAATAAAAGAGGTTAACTGGAGTTATTTGGAGGGGTTAAGAAATGTGATTAGTCACGCTTATTTTAAAATTAGCTCTGAATTATTATGGGATATTATAAAAAGTGAAATCCCTTTATTAAAAAAAGTTGTTAAGAGGTTGAAAATATAAAATGCCACACCAATGCGTTCGTTGTTCAAGAATTATTCCTACTGGAAGTCGTGAGCTTTTGGAAGGGTGCAATGATTGCAAGGGGCATTTCTTTTTTTATGTTCGTGAAGAGCGGCTTGAGAAAATAAAGGAAAATCCAATTGTTATTCCTGAACCTGAGAAAAAGAAAATTGAAAAAGATGTTAGGGAGATGGCAGGGATTACTGATGAGGATAGTCCGGTTATTTTGGATTTAGAGTCTGTTCGGGCAGTTGGTTCTGGTAAGTTTGAAATTGATATTGTGAATTTGTTTAATAAAAAGCGACCTTTAATTTACAAATTAGATGAGGGGAAATATATTATTGATTTGGCTTCAACCTTGAAGAGAAACATGAAGGATGCAACAGAAATTATAAATCCTGAAGAGTGATTAATTGTAAGGTGATTGATTTTTAATGAATTCTATTTTATATCCTTTTGTTTTTGCTTCAATGGAAAGTTCTTTTAAGTTTTTTCGGGGACCTCTTATGAAAATATTTGGATAGGTTTTTTCAAAATAATCAAACATGCAAAATTTATATTTTTCTCCTAATAAATCTTTTAATTTTTCATATGAACTATCTTTAGGCATGATTAAAATTAGGTCAATTAAATAATTCCCTTTTGTTTTATTTAGCATCTCTTCTATTTCCACTAAATTACACATCACAATAATCTTATAAACATTATTGTGTTTTACTATTCATGAATAAAAAAACAAAATTGATTTTAGATGAAGTTTTGGAAAAAATAAATCCTTCGGCAAGTGAGTTAAAAGAAATAAAAAATTCTTTAGATGAATTTCTTGAGTTTGTTAAAAAGAGATTAAAGAAATTAAATATTGATGCTGAAGTTTTTGTTGGGGGGAGTTTTGCTAAAAAAACTATAATTAAAAAAAACAAATATGATATTGATATTTTTTTAAGGTTTAATAAAAAGCATAAAGAGAATTTTTCAGTTTTAACAAAAAAAGTTTTAAATGGAATTAAGAATGTAAAGAGAGTTCATGGTTCACGTGATTATTTTAGAATTAAAAAAAATAATGATTTGTTTTTTGAAATTATTCCTGTTTTAAAAATAAAAAATTCTAAGGGGGCTGAAAATATTACTGATTTGTCCTATTCGCATGTTCGTTATGTTAATAAAAAAGCAAATGAAAAAATTTTAAATGAAATAAAATTAGCAAAGGCGTTTTGTCATGCGAAAAATTGTTATGGAGCTGAAAGTTACATAAATGGTTTCTCAGGTTATGCACTTGAGTTATTAATTATTTATTATGGAAGTTTTTTAAAATTTTTAAGAGAGATTTTAAAAGTTAAGAATGAAAAAAAGATTATTGATATTGAGAAACTTTACAAAAATAAAAGTTTTGTTTTAATGGATATGAATTCTTCTAAGTTATCGTCGCCAATTATTTTGGTTGATCCGACTTGTAAACAGAGAAATGCTTTGGCAGCTTTATCAAATGAAACTTTTTTAAAGTTTCAAAAAGGAGCTAATAAATTTCTGAAAAGTCCTTCTCTAAATTCTTTTGAAAAAAAGAAAACTGATTTAGAAAAAATCAAAAAAAATGCTATAAAAAATAAAAATGAATTTATTTTAATTGAGGCAAAGACAAATAAACAAAAAGGTGATGTTGCAGGAAGCAAGTTAAAAAAATTTTATAATCATTTAAGTGAGGAAATGAAAAAATATTTTGTTATTAAGAAAAATGGATTTATTTATTGTGAAGGCAAGACTGCAAATTATTTTTTTGTTGTGAAGAGAAAAAAGGAAATTATTTTTTCTGGTCCGTTTTTAGGTGATGAGAAAAATATTTTGAAATTTAAAAAAGAACACAAAGGAAAAACTTTTGTAAAAGGGAAAAGGATTTATGCACAAGAGAAAATTAATTTTGGAATAAATGAGTTTATGAATAAGTGGAAAAAGAAGAATTTGAAGAAGGTTAAGGAGATGTGTATTAGTGGGTTGAGGATTTTGTAGAGTTTAACCTTTCCATTGCTAATGGAGTTTTTATTAAATAATTTCCATTTAGAATGGAAAGGTCTGATTATTTACTAATTAATAATTAGCAAAAAAGTATAAAAGTGATAATTAGTAATTAGTAAGATTTAAATACTCAGAATATCTTTTTCTTAGCATGATTTCAAAGGAAAAATTAAGGAGGATAGTTCTAAACCAAAAAAACAGGATGCTTGCAAAAAAGGAAACAACAGAGAGAACTATAGAAAAAGAAGTTTTGAGTTTTTTTAAAGATAATCGAATACTTATATTGACCGGGATAAGAAGAAGTGGGAAGTCAACAATTCTCTCGCATTTAATTAAGTCCTGCAAAGGTTTTACTTATCTGAATTTTGAAGATGAAGGTCTTTTGGATTTTGAAGCAAAAGATTTTGAAGATCTAAATGAAGTTTTAACAGACGTTTATGGAGAAAATAAATTTTACTTTTTTGATGAAATACAGGAAGTAAAAAATTTTGAATCTTTTGTAAGGAGGCTTCAGGACGACGGGAAAAAGATAATTATAACAGGTTCAAATGCGAGTTTGCTCTCAAAAGAATTTGCAACAAAATTAACAGGAAGAAATAAATCCTTTGAAGTCCATCCTTTTTCTTTTAAGGAATTTCTTTTATATAATAATTTTGTTTATTCAAAAGAAGATTTTTTTATAACAAAGAAAAAAGCCATGATAAAAAAAATGTTTAGCGATTATATGGGCAAAGGAGGAATGCCAGAGTATCTTAATTTAGGAGATGTTGACTATTTAAAAAATGTCTATGACAATATAATTTACAGAGATATAGTTGCAAGATATGACATAAGAAAAGAAGTTGTTCTAAAGGAACTCGTGGTGCTTTTGACATCCAACATGTCCAACACTTTTACATACAATTCTTTAAGAAAATCCCTGAAACTCTCAAATGCAATAACAATAAAAGAATACATTGGATATTTAAAAAATAGCTACTTGTTTTTTGAAGTTCTCAGATTTAGTTATTCATTAAAAGAGCAATTGAATTCCCCAAAAAAAGTTTATCTTATTGACCATTCTTTTCAAAAAGTTTTTGGAACAATGTTTTCTCCAAACAAAGGATGGATTCTTGAGAACATTGTTTTTGTAGAATTATTAAGAAGGAAAAACAATGTTTCTTATTATTCAGGGAAAGGGGAATGTGATTTTATTGCAAAGAAGTTAAACAAAGTAACTGACGCAATTCAGGTTTGTTTTGAATTAACAAATAAAAATAGGGACAGGGAGATTAACGGACTTGCTGAAGCAATGGAAAAATTCAAACTAAAAACAGGATTGGTTTTAACAATGGATGACGACGAAGAAATTATAATTAATAAAAAGAAAATAATTGTAAAGCCTGTTTGGAGATGGTTACTTGAATAAAAAATTTTGAGAGATAATTTTAGCTAGTTAAAATTTTTACTAAGCTTAATCCTGCATAAAGTCCTGCTGTTTGTGCTGGAACTTTTTCATAAACCTCTTTCCAGGAGTCTTTACAAACATATTTATCCCGTAAAGGGAGTGCGCCTAATCCTGCTGTGAGTGAAGCTAAAGTAATACTGGCATTATTGTAGTCTCCATTATTCAAACCTCCAACAATTGCTCCAATTAAGAAATTTTTTATGAAGTGTTTAAAATAGTAATTTGTTTTCATCTTCTAAACTTCTCCAAATGTTTTACCATTTCCAAAATATTTTGTGACCATAAAACTCGTCCATTGTGAGAACCATTTTCATAGCCAAAGATTGGTAATCCCAAGTCAAGTTTCTTACTACTTCCTGAATAATATGAAAAAGGCAATTCTAAATCTCCTATTCCTTGTTCAATTTCAGCAAATGTTCCGCCTCCGCCTGTTATTGCAATTATTCCTTCTGTACATTCTTCTATTTGCATTACATTTATTGTAAAGTAACTTGCAATTAGTCATTATAGAAACATCTGGTTTAATTAAAACTTCTTCTCCGACTCTTTTCATTTCTTCTAAATCAGGATAATAACCAATAAATTCTCTTCCTCCAAATTCCTTATAATATTTTGCAACTAAACCCTGAACTCCTGAACTAGGGGATGCAATAAGCGTATGATTTCTTTTTGCAAGAATTTTTCCAAGTTTTTTTAATCTGAGGCTTATACTCTTTTGATTTTTCAGGTTTCCAAACTCCAAGTGTTAGGATTTTCATTTTCTAACTCTATAAAAATCAACTTTTTTTATCTTTCCTTTTCCATTTGTGTTAATTATAACTGGGAATACACTTGGATTTATTTTCCATCTATTATGAATTTTCTTTTTGCTTGGGCTTTCTCTAATTGCATTACTTATTGAATCAATATTATTTTTCTGCAAAACTTTTTCCAGTTTTCTTTCCCCGGCACTTCCTATATTTGGAACAACATCAACATCGCCATAAGGGGCAATATGTGAAACAGAAACTGCATCAGGATTTTCAGAGAGTTTTTGCAAATAATTATCTAAATCTTTTTCACTTACAAATTTTGCTCCTTCAAACATGAATCTTTTGTTATTATAACCATTTAATGGGATTACATCTAAGTCTGCAATTTTTGTTTTAACATTGTCTTCTAATGCATGCATGTTTTCATAACTTTCTGAAATTTGCCTGACATCTCTTAAACTATCATTTCCTCCGGATAAAACAAACACAGGAGTTTTTGAATCTGCAAATTTATCCAATACTCTTTTTGTTGAAACAAAATCTGTTCTGTAATTTGTTTCTCCAGGCAAGCCTCTAACACTATAATCTCCCATTAAAAGAATTGCATCTGAATTTTGTTCTTTGCAAAAATCTGAAATCATCCCTGCCTTTACTTTGTCTCCGTCGAAATTTCCTGCAACACAAATTTTATCTGCAAATGCAGAGTTTGCTAATAATCCTAATCCTGCTGTTGCGCCTAAAATGTATTTTGTTATTGTTTTCATCTTACTTCTTCCCTCCATTTGTAGCCTGTTCAAAAAGAGCTGTGAATGAAGCTGTGAAAAATTCGCTATTTAGCCAGATTGCGATTTCTTCTCCATTTGAATCTTTTGACAAGTAAAATAAAATTTCTTTTTTGTCAATTATAAAGAACTTTGAATCAATGTCAACTTTTTTGATTTTTACATCTAAGTCTTTTGATAATTTTTTTATTAGTTCTGCATCTCCTGAAAGCGCGACTTTTATTTTTATGTTTTCCTGTTTTAATATATTGAATGTCTGCTTGAAGATTTTTAATTTTGAAGAAAGTTCCTCTGCATTTGTGCAAATAATAACTTCTTTTTTTGCTTCATGCAAAATTTCTCTTAAGTAATTTGAGATGTTTGTTTTTCCTTTTAGCGAGGCTGAGACATCCTCTCTTTTTACAGGATCAATTCCGCTTGTGTATAAGTTTTCAAGTTCTTCATATTCATTTGTTGATTTTATATTTCCTAAACTTTTTATTCTGTCTTCTGCATCTTTTTTCACATCGTTTTTTAATTTTTCTAAAATTATTTTTG
Organism: Candidatus Pacearchaeota archaeon; assembly: GCA_050124795.1. Taxonomy (GTDB): domain Archaea; phylum Nanobdellota; class Nanobdellia; order Pacearchaeales; family GW2011-AR1; genus JASFEO01. The sequence goes on along the minus strand of JASFEO010000004.1, from coordinate 4,803 downwards.
GCTTTACTCCGATGTACTTAACAGGTTTACCAATTTTAACAATTGCAAATCCTTTTTTATCAAGTCCTTCGAGAACATCATAAGTTCGCGAACGCGGAACACCTGAAATTTCTGCAATCTCCCCTGCTGAAGCAATTCCTTTTCCAAGCAAAGCTAACCAAACTTTTGTTTCATAAATATTCAGACTAAAAAAATCTTTAATCTTACTTATTAGTTCTTGTTTAACTAACATTTTATTGTTTTATTTGATCATAAGGTATTTTAATTGAGCGTATAGAAGGGGAAGTATTCCTTTCAATATCTTCATACCCTTTACCAAATGCATTGTATTCCCTATGAAACAATTTACTTTCAAAATATGCAGTTAATAGGATTCCATCTTCTTTTGGGGTTACTTCTAGTTTTGCATAATGATTAAAACGACTCCAGTCTGCGGGGGGATTCCCCCAGTCAAAATCAAAGAGTTTTGTCAAGCCTTCAAGAGCTTTTCCAGTAATTTTTTTTCTGAATAAATTTTTTATTGTCATAAAATTCACTACTTGAAAAGGGTTTATAAACTTTATGGTTTGTTACTTTTATGAAGTGAGGACATAATCGTAAATTATTTAAATGAAATATTTGTTGAAGAATTTATGGGAATTAACTTTGAAGAATATTTTAGATTAGAAAGAATGGTTAAAAGTGTAGCTAAGCAATTAACATTAAAGACTACTGAGTTAAAGGCATTAATTTATATGGGGGATAATGGATTTGGGATTCCTTTGAAAAGACACCCTGATTTAGAAGGTTTGACTACAGAATATAATGAAAAAAGAGGGGCAATGGTTGTTCCAAAAGAAATTGGTTTAGATTCTGCAGGGTCTACAATTCCGAATCTAGTAAGAAAGAAATTAGTTAATAAGCTGGGATATTTTGAAGACATGAGAAAATGTTTCTTGGAATTAACCAATGAAGGAATTAATTTGTATAAAGAAGCTAAGGATAAATTCTAAAAAATCAGATAACTCAGAATCATAGCAATAAAAATTCCTGCTGAAATAAATGGCATTGCGGGATAGAATTTCTTTTTTTGGGAAAATAAAAATAAGTAGCCGACTCCGAGTGTTGCGCCAAAGATTACAAAAATTGCTGGCAAGAAACCAAGAGTTTTCATGACTACTCCTGAAGCAATTATTGGGAAGATGACATCTCCTCCGCCGAGAATTGCAACATTAATTTTAAATTTCTTTTTTTTGAATTCTGCTTCAAGTTTCTTTTTGTCTTTGTTTTTTTGTTTTAAGATTTTTATTTTTTCTTTTGTTTTCTTGTCTGCATATGGAATGAAAAATCCTCCGAAGATATTTAATTTATTGATTTGGTATTTTGCCATTTTTTGCATGATGCCTGAATGCCAGACTGCCCACATGTCGTAAGCTGAAATTAAAATTAATAAAATTACAATTGTGTAAATATTCAGGATTGGAACAAAGACTGCTGCGATTCCGGGGTAAATAAAAAGTTCAGTTAGGTTGTGGATTAAGAATTCTCTTTTGTATATTTTTACAAATGCCAAAGGTAATGCAATGATTATTGCCATGATTGAAGCATATTGAATCGGGGGCAAAATTGCAACAAGTGAAATCCCAAGGGCGATTATAACGACGACAAAAAACCAGAGTTTTAAAATAAATTCTGCATTGAATTTTGTTAAGAGAAATAAAATTGATATTGCAATTACAAATGCAAAAACTATTCCATAGAAAAAATCACGATAATCAGTTTGCTGTTTTATTTCAGGGGACTTTAATCCAAAGGGCAGGTCAGGATTATTCACGTCTGTGATTTGTCCGTCAACAACCTTAGTTCCGGAATAATGGTCAACTACATAAAGTCCTATAAACTGCGTTAGGATAAACATACTAAAAAGGATAATTGTTATTTTTAGGTTGTGTTTCACTTTATTTTTTTCACCTCGTTAAATAAATAGGTAAGTTGGGTTTTTAAATTTTTAATTATTTCAATCTCAAAGTTTCAAGAGTTCTTGGAACATTTGTCTCAACCCTGTTAAGTTTGTAAAGTGCTGAAGCTAAGTCGAGAGATTTTGAAACTTCTCCATGATTAATGATTATTCTTTTTGGTTTTGGTCGTATGTTATTAAAATATGAAACAAGTTCTCCGCGTCCGGCATGAGGCGACAAACCATGCAATAATTCAACTTTTAAATTTATATTCAAAGCTCTTTTTTGACCTTCATCTTCAATAGTTATTGTTTTTTCTCCGTCCTGAATCTGCCGGCCAATTGAACCCGGTCCCTGATAACAACTAAGAATCATTAGGTTGTCGGGGTTTTCTGCAAAGTTTTTCAGGTACTCAACTGAGGCTCCTCCGACGAGCATTCCTGATGTTGCAATAACAATGCAGGGTCCGCCTTCAATTACTTTTTTTCTTTCCTGTGCTGAACCAACTCTTGAGAAAATTTCTGACACAAAAGGGTTTTTGTCCTGGAAAATTTCTGACTTTATTCTGTTGCTCAAAAAATCAGGATAAGCTGTGTGAATTGCATTAATGTCCCAAATCATGCCGTCGATATACATTGGAACTTTTGGCAGAATTCCTTTTCTTACTGCTTCTTCAACTCTGAGCAAGGCTTCCTGTGCATGACCAAGTCCTAATTCTGGGATGAGAACTTTCCCGCCTTTTTTAATTGTCTCTTTAACTAATTCAAAGAATCTTTCTTCTGTAACTTTTCTTGGGGGCAGGACATCATTTTTTGAGCCATAAGTTGATTCAGTAATAACAGACTCCACTCTTGGGAAAGTTGAAACCGCCGGGTCAAGTAATCTTGTTTTTGCATATTTGTAGTCACCTGTGTAAAGCAAGTTATGCGCGCCATTACCAATATTGAAATGAACCATTGCGCTTCCAAGAACATGGCCTGCGTTGTACATTGTGATTCTAATGTCCGGCGTAATGTCTGTGACCTCATTGAAATTTAAGCAGACACTATGTTTTAGCATTTCTTTAACATCAGTTGAACTAAAGAGCGGAGTTGCAGCTTGTTTGTAGGCAACACCGATAAAGTCCAATGCCAAAAGCGCTGCAATGTCTCTTGTCGGCGCAGTCATGTAAACCGGGCCTTTGTAACCCATTTTATATAAATAAGGAAGCAGACCTGTATGGTCCAAGTGAGCGTGGCTGATTACAACTGCGTCAAGCTGTGAGATGTCAAATTCAGGCACATTAAAATAAGGAAATCTGTCTGAACCAGATGATGAAACATCAATTCCGCAATCTAATAATATTTTTGAATTTGGAGTTTGCAAAAGTAAGCAGCTTCTTCCGACTTGTCTTCCTCCGCCCAAGAAAGTGAGGCGAACCCATGTGTTCATTTTGTCAGGATTCCAGTCAGTATAAATTTTTTCCCCGATTTCATTTAGGAATTTTCTACGATAATTATTATTTGCATAAAGAACTTCCCGAATGTTTTCAGTAATTTGTGATTTTATTGCCGGGCTTCTTTGAACCTGCGGAGTCCACAAAGTTTCTCTTCTGATTTCGTCCAGTATTGAACCTTGTTTGCCAATGACAAGTCCTGGTTTTTTTGCTTTAATTACAACAATACTTCTCTGGACATCAAAAATAATATCGGTTATTTCTGCATCATCAGGAACAATTTTTTTTATTTTGTCTTTAACAATCTCAGCTTCCGGCAAAATTTTTGTATCAGCCCGAAGTTCAATTCTTTTTTTTATTTGTTCAACTATTTCTTTAATTTTTCCTTCGCCGGTTTTGAAAAACTTTTCATTGTCAGTATAAAGAACAATATTCGCGCCTTCAAAATTAGCCTCAGTCACACTTCCGTGTAATTGTTCTGTTATTGTTTTTAAAATTTCCACTTTCTTATTTTTATATCCCCTTTAAAATTATTTAATTTAAGATTTATTTTTCGTCTTTGTAGTCTGGCAAAATTTCCTGGCTAACAACTTTTTTAATTCCATCTTTAGTGATTGTGAAAATATCAATTCCATAACCAGAATAAACATCTCTTTGAGTTGAGGATTTTAATGCTTCTTTTGCAAGTTCAATTCCTTCTTTTACAGTTATTTCTTTTTTATATTGTCTTTCTAAAAGTCCCAGGACATACGGCATTCCTGAACCCACACTAGTTGAATAATCATTTACTTTTCTTAAGTATCCTGCAGTTATGTCATACAAAGAAACACTTTTATCTTCATCAAATCCCCCAAGGATAAATGCACTTGCCTGAACATTTATGTTTGAAAGTAATGAAGCAGCTTGTTTTACAGAAGGTCTTGATTTTGATCTCAATTTTTTTAATCTTAATTCTGCAGATAATAATTTAGAGACTTTTTGAAATTCTGTAGCAGAACCACATCCTGCGAAAATTAAATAATCATCAATAGGAAAAACTTTTGAATCATCTTTAATATATGCTATACTCTGCCCCAGAGTCATCTGCCGATCTGCAGCCATGACAACTCCGTCTTTGCACACTATTCCGAGTATTGTTGTTCCAGTCTTCAAAATTGAATTTTTTAATTCACTATCCATTTTAATAAAGAATAACTCTTTAGAATTTATAATTTATTTACAAAAAAAGGTTATTTAAAGTTTTCGATTTAGTCAGTATCTCCGATACTTATAAAGAATTAAGGCGGAGCCATTAATTCTTTTATCTCATCAGAATAAAATTCATATTCTAATCTTTTTAAAAATCTCTTGAACACATAATACCTTGCTTTGTTTTGAAGCCTCCACAAAATTATCAATAGCATTCCAAGCAGATGATAGAAAAATCTTATC
>JASFEO010000003.1:0-79621 GCA_050124795.1 Candidatus Pacearchaeota archaeon | reverse complement strand
GATTCTTTTCAAAAACCGTTTAATTTTTCTAGTTAGTTTTTCTTGTTTTTTCATAGATATCACCTCATGATATCTATGTTTTCAGGGATTATCTATTTTTCCCTGAAGACTTTTTCAACATAACATAAAACACAATAATCTTTATAAACAAAGATTAATCCCTAAAAACATGAATGCAAATGATTTAGAAATCCAATGCGGGCAAGAAGTGAATTTGGGATATTTTTCTAATAAATATCAGCCTAATGAGAATACAATTTACTTGGGAAGAGCAACTAATTTAGTATTTGAATTTGATCATTATGAATTTGTTGACGGAACTGCTATTCTAACAAGATATGATAAAGCAGCAGAAAAAAGAAGTTTATCTCAAAAGATTAAAAGCATTAATTCGCCATTTCATGGATTTTTCAAAAAGTGGTCAATTAAATCCACGAGAAAAGAAAGCCAGAACAGAGAATCATTTATTTTTGGTGAAGAGTTAACAGATTACGATACACAACTTGGATGGAATATGACTGGCTATAGTCAGAGGTATTATCGCACTTCTTTTCTTAATTTTGTTTTACCTCAAAATAGGCAAATAACAAAAGAGCTTTTAGCAAAAGTTTTTAATCCAATCGATAGAGAGATCATGAAAAAATATAAGCAGATTTTACAAAGTGAAGAATTTTCAAAATTTCAAAGATCAAAAAATAGTTGATGAAATATTTAGGGGATCACAGGCAAATTCTTAAATGCCCCAGCCGACTCCCAACCTCGCGCGAAGTTTTTAATTTTCTAACCTGAATTTTTTGGACTTCTACCACGAAGTTGCTCGGATTCGAAATCTCGGGTTGAAAATAAAATTTTCAAAAAATCATTTTGAATTTAACGTGCAAGAATCTCAGGAAAAAATAAGGGATTTGAAAAATCCCTTTTACGCCCCAGCCGAGATTCGAACTCGGGTCACCACCGTTCTCCAAACTGCCCATATAGGCAGCCAAAAAGGTTACATTGAGATGCATAGACCTTTTCTCTCATCGAGACCAGATCACCTCTTTATAGAAATTCGAAATTTCTTCTTTGAGAGGGTGGCATACTTGGCCTCTGTACTACAGGGGCATTATTCTAATAAAAAATTCTTTTTTATAAATCTTTAGAATTGCCGCACTCTCAAAAACTAAAAAAACAACTAAAATATCTTCCCAAGAAAAATTCCTCCAAGCCAGATCATAATAGTAAAATAAAAAATATTCCCAAGCAAAAGCGGCAAAAATGTTTTTCTAAAAGGATAATCTATATACCCAAAACCAAGAGTCATAAATTCATTTGACGTCGGAAAAAATGCAGCATAAAAAAATATAAAAAACTTTATATAACGCGAATCCCTGTTTCTCCTGAAAAATTTTGTAACACGATGATTAGTTCTTCCTGAATTCTCATTTATCTTTTTACCAAAAAACAAAAACAAAAGATCCCCTGTTGTTGCGCCAATTGTAGTAAGGCCCGACAAAAGAAAAAGATTCATCCCGTTTTGATGCATGAAAAAAAGCACAGGATAAAGAAAAGACGACGTCAGCATATTGCATCCAAAAACAGAAAGAATAGGTATCAAAACAAACCTGTAAATTCCAATTTGCTCAAGCACACTTTCAAAATTTATCATTGAAAACAAAAAATACGAAAACGAAAAAAAGACCCCAATATAAACAATTATCAACAATACTTTTTTAACCCTCATAAAATCCCAAAGAAAAATAAGTTTTTATTTCTTTTTAATTAAATTATAGTATCAATAAACATCAAGCTCATGCAAAAAAAATTCATAATATTTATAATATTCTCTCACAACATTTGCAAATTTTTCATCAGTTTCAACACTTGTATCTTTAAGACAATTGATTAATCTCTGAACATAGTTATCAACCACAAAGTTATCTAAAGACAAATTTTTCATGAAATTATATTCAAACTATTATTTTTAAAATTAACTGCTTTCAGAAAGTGAAATAATTTTATAGCCCCACCAGGATTCGAACCTGGGTCACCAGATATCTCCCGATTACGCACGAGTTATTGTGCAGGTAAAGATGCTCTCTACCACGTAATCGCTCGACCAGAGTCTAGTATACTTGACCACTGTACTACGGGGCTTTAAAATTCTTTAAACAACTGACTATAAAAGTTTATCTCTTTAATTCTACTCTTTTAAGAACCTCACTGTTTGCGCGAAAATATATTTCTCTGAATCAACCATCTTTTCATATTTAATTTAAAAAAAGGATTATTAATCTTTTTATTTCTTCCAACAAAACTTATAAATAACCATTTCTCTTCAAAGATAAATGAGCCTGTAGCTCAGCCTGGTTAGAGCACCAGTCTTATAAGACGATAATCCATTAGGGTTATAGCTCAATTTAGATTCGTCTAAGAGAGCTGGGGGTCCACAGTTCAAATCTGTGCAGGCTCATTAACTATTTCAACATATACAAATAATTAAAAACAAATCTTTGATTATCTTTATATGATTTCAATTGGAAGACACAAAGTTGAAGGAAATTATTGGAGTAGTAAATCTAAAGACCAAAAAAGAGGATCTCATTCAGGAGAAATAATAGTCTGTAAAGGAAAAAGAATAATTGGTTCTTTAACAGATTCAGAAAAACCTAAAGAAGACCTTGAAAAAATTATTCTCGGAAAAATTCTTCCGAAAATCTCAAGAATAGTTCTTGCAAAAATTCCAGCTTCACCTGAAAATTCTTACTTTAACCAAGTAATCTATTCTCTTTCTTTAACTCCTCCAGAAGAAGGCACTGACTATTGTCTAAAAGGTCCATGGAGATTTGTAAATTTAATTGACGTGTTTTCCCAAAAAAGACTCTTGAATTCCAAAATAGATTTATTGAATTATTTAACTGAGATAAAATATAAAGCAAACAGACCTTGGAATGGACTTTTTCAATTTCTAAGACATCAAAAAAGAAATGAAAAATACTTTAATGAGCAATTAAAAAAGAAACAAATAGGAACTTTTCATCTGACAAGAATTGATTAACTAAAAATTTTAAAAAACAATATGATAAATTTTAAATATAACCAATCAAATAAAAATTTATGTTAATCGGATTAGTCGGAAAACCTTCAGTAGGAAAATCAACATTTTTCAAAGCAGCGACTCTGGCAGAAGTTGATATTGCATCATACCCATTCACAACAATAAAAGCAAACAGAGGAATCGCCTATGTAAAAGTTGACTGCATTGATTCTGAATTTAACACACAGTGCAATCCAAATCATGGATTTTGTCTTGACCATAAAAGATTTGTGCCAGTTGAATTAATGGATGTTGCAGGTTTAGTAAAAGGAGCAAGCGAGGGAAAAGGATTAGGAAACCAATTTCTCGACGATCTTCGTCAGGCAGATGTTTTTATTCAGATTGTTGATGCTTCGGGTGAGACAAATGAAGAAGGACGGGAAACAAAAAATTATAACCCTGTTAACGACGTTAGAATGTTGGAAGAAGAACTTGATTTGTGGTATCTTGGAATCTTAAAAAAGGTCTGGGCAGGTTTTGCAAGAACAATTCAAAACACTAAATCAGATTTTTCAAAAGCAGTTGCAAAACAATTTTCAGGATTAAAAGTAAAAGAAGATGATGTTAAAGTTGTTGTAAGAAAATTAAATTTTGATTCAACTAAGCCTACGACTTGGAGCGAGGAAGACTTAAAAAAATTCTCACACGAACTTAGGCATTTAACAAAGCCAGTTGTAATTGCAGCAAATAAGGTTGACAAAGAAAAAGGACAAGAGAATTATGAGAACTTAAAAAAAGAATTTCCCGAAATTAAGATTATTCCTTGTTCAGCTGATTCAGAACTTGCACTTAGACAAGCTGCAAAAGCTGAAATTATCAAATACATTCCAGGAGAAAAAGATTTTGAAATTTTAAAAGAATTAAATGAAAAGCAAAAACAAGCTCTTGAAAAAATAAAACAAAATGTTTTGGAAAAACAGGATTTTGGGACAGGTGTTCAGGAAGTTTTGAATTATGCTGTTTTTGATTTGTTGGGGTATTTAGCGATTTTTCCTGCAAGCGCAAATAAACTCGGAGACTCAAAAGGAAATATTTTGCCAGATTGTTTTTTACTTCCGCCGAAAAGCACAGCCTTAGATTTTGCATATTTTTTGCATACTGATTTTGGGAAAAATTTTATCAAGGCAATTAATGCAAAAACAAAAATGGTTTTAGGAAAAGATTATGAATTGAAAAATCGTGATGCGCTTGAGATAATTACTCGGTAAATTTAATTAAGCAATCCCGATTGGTTTACAAATTCTTACACTCTTTTCAAGAAAATCTTTTGCATAACTTTTTGCTTCATTAATTCCCTTTTGTGTGAAATACCAATGGCATTCATCTTTAGAATGAAGAGAATTTTGATCCCATCATCGGGCCTAAAAAGTATTAGGGCATCTTCTCTTAAATAATCAGTTACTTTGTCTTTTTCTTTTAAATAATCAAGAATTTCATCCAATCGTAATTTGGGATTTTGCCTGAATTCAATTGCACTTCTGTTTACTTTTTTCCAATCAACACTTCCGTCTCCTAATAAATAATCTTCAATCATATCCCTAAAATAAAATAAGACTTTAAATTAATTTCTATAATTTTTTATAAAGAAAAGTTTTATAAACCAAGTTTCTCATTAAATTTTATCCGATGAGCTTAGGGGAGGATTTTTCTAAGTTCTATAAATAAAATGGCAGACGTGTATCAAATATTGGAAAAAGCAAGAAAGTCAGGAAAACTCGAGAGAGGAACTAATGAAGTTACTAAGGCTATTGAGAGGGGAACTGCAAAGTTAGTTGCGTATGCTGCAGATGTTGAGCCAAAAGAAATTGTCCAGCATTTGCCGGTTCTTTGCAAGGAGAAAAAAATTCCATGCATTGAAGCAGACTCAAAGCAGAAACTTGGAATTGCAGTTGGCCTGCCTGTGAGCACATCTTCAGCAGTTGTAATTGAAGCTGGCGACGCAGAAAAGGATATTTCACAGTTAAAATAAATTTTCAAATAAAATGAGTAACGAAGTATTAGAACCAATTACTGAAGAAGATTTTATAGACTTAGAGGTATTTGTGGGATTTGATGGGGCTATTGAAAGGTTAGGAAGATTAGCTACAGGTTGGGGGGCTATTTGCTGGAATGCTTATGAAGGTTGTGATGGAGCAAAAGATGAGCAAATTTTTCATGAGGGTTCAACTCGTTTTGGTCCGTGCGCCGATTCCCCTTCTGATTGCATACAAATAACAAGAATAAATTTAAATTATTTTGATTAAAAATGGCAAAGACTCAAAAAAAACAAGAAAAAAAGCAAGGAGCAACAAAGGGCAGTGAGAAACTTTTAGGTGAAGTTGTGCCTGCAATAGTTGAAGAAATTATTGGCAGAACCGGCTTTCGTGGAGAAGTTATCCAGGTTAAGTGCGCAGTGCAGGAAGGTCGGGACAAAGGGCGAGTCATGAGAAGAAATGTTAAAGGACCTATCAGAGTCGGAGATACTTTAATGTTAAGAGAAACAGAAATTGAAGCAAGAAGAATCAAATCAAAAGTAACAAAAGGGGCTTATACATAAGAAAATGCTGGCGCAGAAAATAAATAGCCTTCAGGGGGAAATTGAATATGCCTAGATGTGTTTATTGCGGAAAAGACTATGATATCCCAAAAGGGCTTACACTTGTAATGATAGACGGAACAATTAATCATTTGTGTTCAGCAAAGTGCAGGAAGAACATGAAAATGAAGCGAAGAAAAGTTCGTTGGGTTTCTAAGGAAAAGAAAGTTAAGAAGGGAAATTAATTAACATAAGCATAAGAACTTTTTTCGCCAGTAAAATATTGATTAACTCTATTCTCACAAGATATTCTGTGTAATTCCTCCCACATGTCTCTTGACAATTTATAATTTTTTTTGTTTTGTTGATTTATCAAAGGAAAATCAAGTAATTCCCTGCAAGTTCTTATATCTTGTTCTGATTCTTTAAAATCATCATAAATTTTCCCTGTTGCATTTTGCAAAGCATCCATGACAAATAAAAAATAAGCCCCATTTTTTGTATTCGGGTTTTCTAAATCAAAAATCCCAAGAGCATTTTCCAAAATTTTTTTTCCTGAGTTTAAAATTCCTTTTTGAATTTCAGGGGCCTTCCCATTAATTGAATCGTCAAACCAACTACTTATAATAATCGCGACAGCAGAATACTTTGAACCAATATCATTTTCCTCAACTATTGACATAATTAAATTAAGAAATCGATAGTTTAAAAGGATTTATATTTTTGGGATATAAAAGATTATTCAAAAAAGTTCGCTTTAATGTCTAAGGAAAAGAAAGTGAAAGAGTGAAATTAATAAATATAAATCATAATTTGTAACCCTGCAATTTCAAAAAGTCTAAGCTATTCATCTCGCCTGATTTGATCTTATTAAAAACAAGTTCTGTTCTTAATCTATTCTCGCCATCCCCCCCATAATTATATTCTTCTGCTTCTTTTGATAATCTAGAACCATAATGTCTATTTAATAAGTTATTTGCAACTAGACCTCCTATCTCTCCAAGAAGAGCAAGCCCAAGAATCCCAAGACCCGCGGATAATCCTGCCTCATCCCGGGATATTGATGGAAAAATATTTCCTAAGAAATCAGTGATCCCCCCGAGGATATCAATATTTTCATTATATACATCATAAGACACCACCCCAAGTCCCCCTAATAAAGGCGCAAAAATAGGGGCTATTGTTCTCCCGCGGATTTTTCTTGAAGCCCAATTTTCATTGAAAATTCTTGAAATATTTTCTAAATCTCTTTGAGGAGTTTCAATTGAAGAAAAATCGCCATGAACAAAAAATTCTTTATCTCCATAGATTGCTGCAAAGTCAAAATTATCCCTGTCTGTTCTTGTAAATAATTCCCAATCAGGAACTTGCGAAGATGAAAATTTCTTAAAAGATAATGTGTCTAATAATTCATCTACGTCGTTTGAAACAGGATATTTTCTTAACTGGTTAGCTACAATATAATTTCTTTTTGCCATGTCAGGATAATTCTTTACAACTTTTTAAAGATTGTTGTGATTAATTAAATAATTAACCTACTCTCCTTCCCGCTTTTCATATCTTTAACCTTAAATTTTTTTTCTTTAACTTCTTTCCCCCCGACAAAAATTACATTATTAATATTTTTTGAATTTGCAAACTCAAGTGCTTTTGAAGGTTTTCCATAAAACAAGGTTGTGTTCTTGTTTTTCTTTCTTAATTTTTGAGCTAAGTTAATTGCAGCCTTGTCTTCTTCTAATGAAACTACTAAATATTTTTCTTGTGAATTTTTTAGTTTTGAAATAATTGCTAATCTATCAAGGCCAAATGAAATTCCTGAACATTGTTTTTGATTAAATTGATAGCTTCCTCCTGCAGTAATTGTTTCTTTTACATCTTTAGATTTTATTTCAAAGACTGTTCCGTTATAATAACTTAAACCACGAATAATTGTCGGTGAAAATTTAATTTTTACATTATATAATTTGCAGTATTCCATTAAACTAATTATTTCTTTGTAAGACTCAAACTTTGAAAAATATTCTTCACCCTGAGTTATTGCTTCGAGTAAGTCTCCTGCACCGAATTCATAAAGATTGTTTTGTGTTTTTTGCAAACCTTGTTTATCAAGTTTATCAAGTTCTCTTAAAATCTCTTCACGCTTTTTTTTGATTTTCAAATCATCTAAAATTTCATTAAGCAGTTTTCTATTATTAATTAAAATTGCAAATTCTAAACCTAACTTTTCTAAAACTTCTTTTGCAATTGAAAGTAATTCTGCTTCATCTTTTATTGTTGAGCCCACAACATCAACATCACATTGAGTGAATTGTCTAAAACGATTTTGTGAAGTCGGTTCATCACGAAAAACTTCTCCAATCTGGTAACGCTTAAATGGCAATTTTTTATTTTGCATTAATCTTTTCAATTGAAAAGTAAATTCATAACGAAGTGCTAATTTTCTTTTTCCTTTGTCACGAAGTCTATAAATGTCACTAACTGCCTCGTCATTTGGATTTTCTCCTCTTACAAATTTTTCATCTTCAATAATTGGGGTTTCAGCAGGCTCATATCCATATTTTTCAAAAGTTTCCACTAAGATTTTACGAATCTCGCTTCGCTTGATTGCTTCAGCTTCGGTGTAGTCTTTGAAGCCTTTTACTGGTTCTGAAAATTTTTTTGTCATTTTTTATTTATACTTTTTAAAAATACTCCTACTAATAATAGAATTACACCAGATATAAATATTCCTAATGGGTCTCTTTCAAAAAATTTAGTTCCTCCAACAATAACTAAACTTAGTCCAATTATCCAAAAATAATCTTCAAAAATATCTAATAAACTATATTTGTTTTTTATTTTCACCATTCTATTTTTATCCCAGTTTGATTCTCAAACTTGAAGGGTGGAAGGAGAGGATCGAACTCTCTTCTGACGGACCACAACCATCTGTACTACCAATGTACTACATCCACCATAATTTAATTTATCCAAAAAAGAATTAAAAACCTTTGCACAGCTAGGAAAATTTGCCTTTCTAATGATGCCGACAATTACAAAATTTAAGTGCCATGAAAAAACAAAAAAGACAAGGTTTTTAAAATTTTCTTAAGATTGAAAATATCATTCCTCCCAACAGACTAACCTAAAAAGATTTATAGATCATTATATAAAAAAGTTATTATGAAAAAACAAAGTCCAAGAAGAGAATTTTTGGGATTAATTGGAAAATCTCTCGCAGCAGCCACGTTTGGCTATTGTTTAGAAGAATCTATTTTCAAAACTAAAAAAACAATATTAACTCTGGAAAGACTATTGCAGAAAATAGATTATACCCCCATCCCTGGCAAAAAAGCAATCTTAGTTCAACAAGATCCAACACGCGGAGATGACATAAAAATTGCTAATTATTATTTTAAAAAATTTGGTTATTCTATTGATTATATCCCGCCAAACCATGCTACAGAAGATAATATTTTTAAAAAAATTAATAGAATCGCAAGCAATGAAAAAAATAATAAAACTATTTTTTATTATACAGGGCATGGGGGGAGGATAAAAAATTCTTTTATTATCAATATAGATTATATTAATGGCGTTCCCCCCGATATTAACAAAAGCAGGATAACACCAAAAGAAATTTTTAGAGAAATTGGAAAAATAAAAGGGAAAAAAGCTATTATAATAGATTCATGCTTTAGCGGGATATTCCCCTATTGGATAAAAGAACATCTCGGGCGATCAAAATTAACATTTAAAAAAAAGATCATAAATAATTTTGTTGTTATCTCGGCTACAAAAGAAGATTCTATAAGCGTATCAAGCGGCGAATATATAAGAGGAATGAAAGTCGGAGCACTAACATTCGGCCTATATAATTTATTTAATTCAAAAAAAGGACTGATAAATATTTCAAAAGATGAAATACTCTGCGGGAATAAAGAGCACAGAGAAAATCCTGAAAAAGTTCTTCGATTATTGAAACTTCCAAAAGATACCAAAATAAGTTTTGATATGCAAAGATATGGAGATACAGATTTTATTTTATAAGATTTAAGAAAATTTATAAATTCTTTTTCTTTTGATAAATTATGATTGAACAATATATACCAAATGATTACCTAAGAGCGCTTGCCACATTAATTGTATTATTATTTGCAATAAGAGTCGCCCTTTATTTTATTGAAAAAATTTTTCTCAAACTTACAAGCAAAACAAAAACAAACCTCGACGACAAATTAATTCAAAAAGCCTCAAAACCCCTGACAATCCTTGCGCTTTTAATTGCACTTAGAATTTCAATCATTGAACTTGCATTAAGAGAAAATTATAATTTAGTTGCACTCAACATAATACACTCTGCGATAATAATTGTTCTTGCATACCTTATCTACGCATTTGTAAATATAATCGTCATAACAGCAATAAAAAAAGCAGCCCGAAAAACAAAGTCAAGAATCGACGACAGTTTAATTTCCCTCTTCGAAAGTGTTTTGCAAATTGCATTAATCCTAATAACATTTCTTTATATTCTTAATTTATGGGGAATTGAAATAACCCCTCTTTTGGCAGGACTTGGAATTGCAGGTCTTGCAGTTGCACTCGCATTACAGCCAATATTGAGTAATATTTTTTCAGGAGCTGCAATTATCCTCGACCATTCTGTCAGAGTCGGAGATTTAGTTTATCTTGATGCCCAAACAAAAGGAAAAATTGACAAGATTGGTTTAAGAAGCACAAGAATAAAAACCTTTGATAACGAACTAATAATTGTCCCAAACAATAAACTCGCAGACAGCACAATACAAAATGTCGCATTGCCTGAACCAAAAACAAGAGTCGTTGTTCCATTCGGAGTTGCCTATGGTTCAAACATTGAAAAAGTAAAAAAATTAATCCTAACAGAAATAAAAAAACTAAAGCACATTGTAAAAGACGATGACATCAAAGTAAGATTTTTAGAAATGGCAGACTCAAGCCTAAACTTCAAAGCCTACTTTTACGTGGACTCTTTTGAAAACAGAATCTCCTCAATTGACGAAGCCAACACAAAAATTTATAACACACTAAACAAAAACAAAATAGAAATCCCTTTCCCGCAAACAGATATTCATATCAGAAAATAATCATATAGAAAAATAATATCCTCTATCTCTGGGGGGAGTCTTTGTAGTCACCTCCCCTAACTCTAACTCAGCAAGAATCCCATCTAAAATTTTATTGCCATAATAAATATCTTCTCTTGTCGGGTTTCCACGATAAAACTTTGTTTCCCTAACCCGGTTATTAAACTTATGAAGTTCTCCTGAATATTTTTCCTCTGGCAAAAATCCATTATCCACTCCCTTAACCAAAACTCCTTCTACTGCCTGAAACAATGCTTTTCTAATTTTCATCTTCAGTCCGCCCACTTCACCTGCAGATTGGGACCCTCCACTATAATTGTATCTCAAATCTTTAACTATTTCATAATATTCTTCTTTATCCATAAATTTATTCCAAAAAATTAACTTATAAATCTTTTTAACTAACTTCATTTTATTCAGAATTCATTAGCAATGCAAAGACTTTTAAACATAATACCCCCCGGGTAGTCATAAAATGCCAAGGAAAATAAATTTACTTGAACAAACTTCAAGAAACCAACCTACCCTTAATGATAATTCTCAGATTCCGTTTTATTCAACATCATGGTTTACACTTACTGCAATTGGAGTTCTTGGCATTATATCAGGAATAAACATTGACACCCCCCTGCCGGATTATATTAATGTGGCGGGATATAACATAACAGAAAATGTGCTTATGTATCTTGCTTCAGCAGGATTTTCAGCAGCAGGCCTTATTTCCGCGATAAAAAATTACTAATAAAAACTTAAAAACCAAAATTCATATTTCTTTTTATGAGAATCATCTGTTACAAATCTTTTAAAATTTTAAAATGAAAAATAAATTTGAATTATTAGCCCCTGCAGGAAGTTTCCCCACCTTAGTTGCAGCAGTTAACGCAGATGCAGATGCAGTTTATTTTGGATTAAAAGAATTTTCAATGCGCAAAAACGCAAAAAATTTCACAATCAAAGACTTAGATAAAATCAATAAAATTTGTAAAAAGAAAAAAGTAAAAAAATATTTAACACTTAATACAATAATTTATGACGACGAAATAAAGAAGATTGAAAATATAATTAAAAAAGTAAAAGAAAAAATAGACGCAATAATCTGCTGGGACTTCTCAATAGTTAATTTATGCAAAAAATATAAAATTCCTTTTTTTATTTCTACCCAGGCCTCAGTTGCAAATATTGAAACTGCAAAATTTTACAAAAACCTCGGGGCAAAAAGAATTGTTCTTGCAAGAGAATTGAGTTTATTGCAAATAAAAAAAATTTCAAAAATAATTGATGTGGAAGTTTTTGCCCACGGCGCGATGTGCGTTGCTATTTCGGGACGTTGTTTCACTTCACAATTTTTATTTAACCATTCTGCTAACAGAGGAAAATGTATCCAGCCGTGCAGAAGAAGTTACATTGTAAAAGACAAGCAGGAAGGATATGAACTTAAAATAAATAATGACAAAGTTATGTCTGCAAAAGATTTATGCACCTTGCCATTTATTGAAAAATTAAAATCATCCGGGATAAAAGGATTTAAAATTGAAGGAAGAAATCGCGATGCAAGATATGTTGATACAGTTGTAAAAATTTATAGAATGGCACTTGACAAAAAACTTTCAAAAAAAGAAATCAAAAAATCAATTGAAGAATTAAAAAAAGTTTATCATCGGGGTTTCTCATCTGGATTTTATTTTGGTCTTCCGACATCAGACGATTTCTCACGAGTAGAGCACAGTGCAACAAAAGAAAAAAAACACTTTGTAGGAAAAGTAACTCATTATTATCCAAAAGCAAAAGTCGCAACAATAAAACTTGTTTCCCCCCTAAAAATAAAAGATAAAATAATTGTGATAGGAAAAACAACAGGAATTAAAAATTCAAAAATTAATTCAATAGAAATAAAAAATAAAAAAGTCAACTCAGGGAAAAAAGGAGATGAAGTTGGAATAAAAATTTCAAGACTAAGAAAAAATGACGAAGTCTATATTATAAAAAATAATTCTTAAAAATAAAAATTAAAGAAATAGAAAAATAAAAATTAATTAAAAACTAAATGGATATGTTGTGCAGGGTCTTTCTTCTCCCATGTCATCTGCGAAGTAAGCAGTTACTTCAACCTTGTCAGGATTGCTTGTTAAACCCGTTATTGTTATTGGCACTGTAATTGTCTGCAATGGAGCCACATTATTTGGATAATCAATAACATCACTTGAACCAGTTGTAGAATTGCTAAATACAAATTTTATACCTGCAATATCATCTCCTTCTGCTCCTCTTTTTAAGGTTACATTGCATAAAGTCGGCCCGGAGCATGCAACTGTAGTAGCCTTTACATCTATACTAAAACATTTTGTTGCATAATCAACATTTTGAGAACCCTCTGTTACAACATTACTAATAACCACCCAGATTATCCCGATAGCGACGAGCACCAAAAGAATAATTATCAAAGTTGTCACAACAGTCGACAATGCCTTCTTATTTTTTATCATCTTAACCTCCTTTTGAATGTTATAATTTAATTAAACAAAACTTCTTTAAAAACTTTTTTGTTCAGAGGTTATTTATTATATTTATTAAGAATCAAAAACTTTCTTTATTCTTTAAATGTATCCAGCAATCTAAGAAATTCTTTTCTGTCAAAAATTCTATCGACTTCACTTATCCCCATATGTTCTGTGAATTTTAAAAAAACTTCTGGCGAATATTTCTTTTTTAATGAGGCAACAGTTAAAAGTTTTTCATCATCCCAGCCTGAATATTTTCCTTCTTTAATCCCCTGAGTTATTTTTCTTTTTGATAAATCAACACCTTTAAATTTATATCTGCCAATAAAACTCGTCCAGGGAAATTTTCTGCCCAAGACTTCAAATATCATTTTTTGTCGTTCTGCATTATCTTTGTGATCTTTCCCCCTTATAATGTGCGTCATTTTTAATTCAATATCATCAACACTGACAATAAGATTCATCAAAGGCCAAACCCTAAATTTATTTTTTTGAATCGGGTGAGAAGTCAGATTAATTCTCGCCAAGGGAAAATCTCTCATCGCGGGATTTTTATGTTTCATGTCTGATTTAAAACGTAGCACTGCCCCCCCTTCTTTGTATCCTTTTTTGTCAAGCATCTTTTTCCATCTTTTGAGATTTTCTCCCACACTATTATTTCTGCAGGGGCATTCTTTTTTTTCTTTTGCAAGTTCTCTAAAATCCTCGCCTGAGCAGGTGCAGACATAAGCTGAATTTTTTTTAATTAATTTTTCTGCATATTTATAATAGAGTTTTAATCTGTCGGAGATAATAATTATTTCAAAAGAATTGCCAAAAAGCCATTTTAATTCTTCTTTTATATAATCATAAGATTCCTGATTCACTTTTGCAGGGTCGCTGTCATCCATCCTTATGTAGAATTTCCCTCCATATTTTTTTACATATAAATAAGAAAGCGCAGCTGTTCTCACTCCTCCGATATGAAGTCTTCCTGACGGTGCAGGACTAAAACGCATTACAACCCCCGACTTTTTTACATTTGGTAGTTCTGGCAAACCCTCTCGCTCAGGTCTTTTTCCAACCAAGTTTTTTAATTTTTCAAATTCTTTTTTTTGTTTATCAACTGATAATGAATTAACTTTTTTTACAACTTCAGAAATTTCTCTAATGTATTTTTTAACTTCGTCTTTTTTCATTCCTTCATTAAACAATCCTGAAACTACTGCTCCTTGATTTGCTTTGCCGCCATAACTAATTGCATTTTTTAGTGCATATGCACGAGCTTTTTTATTTAAGTTTTTCATTTTTTGATTGCTATCCACAACTTAGCTCTCTTAGCCTTAGGATTTTTTCTAATTTCCTGTTCAGTTGCGATAATTCCTTTTTTAGTTACTAATCTTACTCCTTGCTTCTTTAATAATTTTATCTTTGTTTTAATTATTCTTTCTTCAAGTGAATGAAAAGTTATAATGCACAAAATCCCCCCCGATTCTAAGCAGTCTTTAAAATCATTAAGAAATTTTTCAAGATTTTCAAAATCGCGATTTACTTCAATTCGCAAGGCCCGAAAAACCGGAGTTGCCCAATGATGTTTTCTTGTTTTTCTATATCTATGGGGCATGCTCATCTTTATTACTTCAACTAATTCCTCACCAGAAGTTATTCTTTTTTCTTTTCTTTTTTTGATAATATTCTTTGCTATTTCTTTATAGTAAACTTTCTCGCCGTATTTTTTAAAAATCCTGGAAAGAGTTTTTTCATCATAATCATTCACAATTTCTTCTGCAGTTGTTTTTTGTTGTTGATTCATTCTCATGTCAAGTTTTCCAGCAAATCCAAATCCCCTTTCCTTGTTTTCCAGTTGATAAGTTGAGACTCCAAGATCAAGCAAAATTCCAGAGACTAAATTCACTTTTGTTTTTTTTAAAACTTTTTTGATATCTGAAAAATTGTCATGGAAGATTTTTATATTTTTATTTTTCAAGTTTTTTTTAACTTCTTCAATTGCATCTTTATCTCTATCCGTCCCAATAATATGAAATCCCCTTTCAAGAAGAAGTTTTGAATGCCCTCCCTTTCCAAGAGTTCCATCGACGATTATACTTTCTTTTTTTAAATCTGAAAAAGCTTCAAGAACTTCATTTGGCATTATTGAAATGTGTGAGAATTTCATTTTACTCTCTAAAGAACCCCTTATTAATAAACTTATTTAAAATTAAAAATTATTAACACCGGCTTTTCTTTCAACAACTTCAAGTCTTTGCTGCAGATGATAAATTTGATTGCTTATTTCTTCTAACTTATTTGTAATATCAAGAAGTCTTTTTGCGAGTTTCTTTTTTCTATCTTCTGCACTTTCTAAATCAACAGGTTCATTTGATTCTGTTTGCGCAGTTGAAGAGGAAGTTACTGCATTTGAAGAACTATCAAAAAAACTAAAAAATCCTCCTGAACTTTGGGAAGGCAAACTTTCCTGAGAACCTTGTTCTGCAATTGCTTCTTCTCTTTCAGCCTTGAGTTCAGCAAGTTTTTCCTGCTGCCTTTTGTAACGCTCAGTTAAATCGAGAACATTATTTCTCTTTGACTTAAACAATGCCATAAAATCAGAATGAATTTTTCTTTTTATAATTTGTTGTTTCAAGATGAGGGTTAAAAAAGCAAATAAATAAATTCTAAATAAAATGCAAAAGTTTTATAAAATTGGGAAATTAAATAAATCCATGGAAATGCAAATTGGCAATAATGAAATTCTCGCAAGGTTGGCGAAACTTCAGGCAGATGTTGATTTTATCAAGAGAAATATGGTTGATGAAGACGATGATGTTTTAACAGATGAAGAAATCCGGATGATTGATGAAAGTTTAGTTAATGAAAAAGAAGGAAAACTAATTTCTCACGAGGAATTAAAGAAAGAGTTAGGATTATGAAACTCAATATAGATTATGAGAATCAACCTGAAAAATTTCTTAAAAGATTAGACAAAAATTTATTGTTAAGAATCTTCAATTGCCTTGAGAGATTAAAAGAAAATCCTGTTCCATCCAATGCCAAAAGAATGAAAGGCCATAAGGAGCCGACTTTTAGAATAAGGATTGGAAAATATAGAATCCTTTACAGAATCAATTATGAAAATAATTTGATTGTTGTAGTAAAGATTGACAAACGCGAAAGAGTTTATGATTAGTTCTTAGATATTTTATGATTAAAAATTCAATCACAATAAAATTTATATATAGAGAAAAATTACCAAGAAAGATTAAAGACAAGAGAAGAATTTTTAGGAAAAGAAACTAAAAGATGTGAAGTGTATGAAGTTCTAAGAATTCATGGGTCTAATCCCGGTGATAGGTCAAGTGAAGTTCTTGGAAGATATATTCTACCCGAAGGAACTATCAACTCTTTAAGAGTTATTTATGATTATTATAAGGAAAAAGGAACAGACCTTGGATGCATCACTAAAGAAGAGGTCTCACAAGAATTTGGTTCAAAAACAATATGGGAAACTTCCTATGAAATTAGGAGTTTTATCCCTGAAATGATTAAAGTAAAATAATCCCACAAAAATTCATCTTCAACAAATTCATTTTTCTACTCAAAAAGGATAAGCCCAAGGTTTCTATTATTAAAATCCACAAAACATTTTTTAAAGACTCTTTACTTTAGTTTATTATAAAAATGGTGGCGACAATTCAGCAAATGATTGGGAAAGTTAATTTTTCTTATTCTGAAAATGGAAAGGACCTGCTTGAGGAATATGGTTCATATGAAAAAATCCCTCCTGAGAAAATAAAAGCAAAACCTTTGGTTGAGCATAAGTTGGTTTATGATTCTGCAACAGAGCAGTTGGAGCCGGTTTATTTTTTTATTTTGGATTTAATGAATGATTTTGGAATGGGCACAGAAAAACTTCTTGATAATTTTACGTCGTCGCCAGGTTCAGGTCATTTTTCTGAACTCGGTCAAAGATCAGCAGTTATGCAGCAGCAGGGTTTCAAGGTTATGGGGGATATTAACACAATTTTAAGAAGTGTTTTGAATATTATTTATGACTTAAAGGATTTCAGAACAAGGCTTGCAATTTATAATGATTTTCATTCCAAGGATAAAGCAACAAGCGAGGCAGCGAGGTTAAGTTTAAAACAAATCTGGCTTGACAAAGTTGATATTGGCAGAGGACAGGGAAGTATTCATGCAATGGCAACAGGTCAGTTAGGTTTTCAAACTTTGCGGGATGCGTTCTTAGCAGTTAGAGATGAAAAATTAAAAGACTCAAAAGGAAATGAAATTGATTTGAACGACAGAGTTAAAAGAATTTTGAGAGCAAGGATTTTGGAATTTAATACCTGGCTGGAACATTCAGAAGGAGAATTAAAAAAAAGATATAATTTGGAAAAAACTTATTTGAAAAGTCAGGTGAATAGTTTGAAACTTTATTCGCGTTGGGCAAAGCCGTATTTGAAAGCTGCGCAAAGTTTGGAAATGAAGGAAGGGGGAAGAGAGGCGGCGCTTGTGAAAACTTTTAATACAATAATTTTAGAATTAAGTATCTTTGGAAAAAATAAAATTAAAGTTGATGAAGAGGCTTTAGCTGGAAATTTTCCTGCGCATTTTGCAAAATTAAAATTAAAAAGAGATTATTTTTCATGTGTTTTGGTTGATTTTCGTTTCAGGGGGATCCCGCAGAGAGTTGCTCAGCAGCAGCATTATGCATTTGGAGGCAGAGCAGAAATAACATTCAGCGCTTATGCATTAAATTCTGATGAATTAGATAAACTTAATGAAGAGTTGGGCAAGTCTGATGTCGGAGATGCACTGAAATTAATTGAGGGCACAACAACAGAAAGCCTGGATGTTTTGCAAAAAGAAATTAATGATTTTTTAGAGGAAAAGGAAAAAAAGAAAAAAGAAAAAAAGAAATCTGATAGTGGCGCTAACCCTTTTTTAGCTTTAATTGGGCATTATGAAAAAAGTGATAAACCAAAAAAAGAGAAAGAGAAAAAAGATAAAAAAATAGCGCCTGAAACATGGGAAGAAAAAAATTACATTCGGAAAAAAGCAATTGAAGACGCAGAAAAAAAAGCATTTTTACTTTTTAATATTTACAAAAAAGCTCATGGCATGCCGAGTTATAATTAACTCTTCTTTAGATTGCTTATAAAAAAGAAAACCCCTATAAAAAGTAGAACTCCGATATAAACAAAATTATTTTTATTAAACATCTTTTTAGAAACTTCCTTTACAGTCTCTTCAATTTGCCCCTCTTCTAAACCAAGATTATTAATATTATTTAAAATAGTTATATTGTTTGCTAATGAATCATTTTGGGTTTGATTTTCTCCGGAGTTTGTTGAAGTAGAACCTCCACTGCCTGATGAAGAACCTCCCGAAGGTTCCAGATTATCCTCCTCGGAAGGATTATCTGTTGGTTCTCCAATAATCATAACTTCATGATTCTCTGTAAAATTAGTATTTGAAGAATTTAACAAAACAAAGTAACTTATATTTTGACTTTGAACAGAATCGTTAAAATCAAATAACAAAAACTCAATTTTGCTTTTATTAATCCTAAAATTTTCAGCAGATGAGTTTATTATTGTTGCATTTTCCGGAGCATATTCTTCAATTCCAACAGCAAGCAAATTTCCGGAAACATTTATTTCCAAAACAACTTCAAATGTTTCATTAACTTTGAGATTAGATAAATCCCTTGAAATAGAAACTTCTTCTGCAGTTATAACTGAAAAAAATAATATCAAAAATAAAATTAAAATTAATCTCTTCATAAAAATTCTTTAATTGAATCTTTTTTAAGAATTATTGTTCTTGAAAATATATAATTATTTCATCTCTCGCTTCAATCCATACTTCTTAAGTAAAAATCTGAACTTGTAATTTTTCTTTAATTCAGCATAAGTTCCTTCTGCAATAACTCGTCCTTTGTCAAACAAATAAATTCTGTCAAATTTATCTAAAAGATGCAATCTGTGAATTGAGGAAATAATTGTTTTGTCTTTAAACTCCTTAAATATATTTTCATGAATCTTCATTTCATTTAAACTGTCAACACTTGAAGTTGATTCATCTAATAAAACTATGTCGCTATTTTTCGCAGCTAAAAGTCCTCTGGCTAAGGCTAATCTTTGTTTTTCTCCTCCTGAAAGTGAAACTCCTTTTTCCAAAACATTTGTATTAAGACCTTTTTCCAATCTATCAACAACTTTTGTAAACTGCGCCATGTCAATCATCTTATTTAAATCTTCTTTTTTTGTCGGCAGATTCATTGTAATGTTGTTGCCGATTGTGTCATTAAAAATTTCAGGGTCCTGCGGTATTAAAGTTATATTTTGTTTTAATTTTTCAAATCCCCTTTTTATTTTCTCGCGATTAACATAAACTTCTCCTTTTTGAGGCAAATAAAGTCCTCGCAAGATTGCTAAAATTGTTGACTTTCCTGAGCCGCTCTCTCCGACTAATGCAATTTTTTCTCCTCGCTTAAACTTAAAATTTACTTTATCAAGATGGCTGTTTTCAGAATTTTCATTATAACTAAAATTTAAATTTTTAATTTCAATATTTTTCCAATCATTTTGAATTTTATTCTTTTTTGAAAAATTCAATTTTTCAAATTCCTCATCAATTGAATAAGCTCCTTCAATTCTTGCATTTAATCTTGTGCATCTTCCATAAAATCTTCCAAATTGGAAAAAAGATTCTCCAACTTTATTTAGATAACCATATAAAATATAAAGTGTTCCAATTAAGATAACGCCTGTTGTATGAAAGTCTGTATAAGTCTTATAGATTAGGACAAGGACCGCCATTGCAGTTATCGCAATATTTGCAAACGCCCATTTAGATTCATCTATTACAACTGCTTTTTTGAAAGTTTTGTAAGAAGCATTCACTCTTGTATCAATTTCTTTTCTTAACAACTTCTTTATCCTGCCATAAGGACTTGGATGAATATTTGGAATTTCTGACAAGATTTTTTTAACTTCTTCAATTCTTGCCTTTCCTTCTTTTCCCAAAAGCCGCTCTTTAATTGACTGCTTTAAAACATCGATTGGCATCCCCATTAGAATTTCCTCCAAATTAATTTTAATTTAGAATAGTTTTCTCTTTCAATGTCAAAAAAAGTTTGCATAGAAATCATAGTCTCGTTAGAAAATTTAGAAATTTTGCATACTTCTCCTCTAAAGGGAAATAAGTTTACGAAGAAAGATGACAAGCATAGCTAAGCCTAACAAATTCTTTTGTTAACTTATATTCATTTCTTGTCATAAAACCTTTACAAAAACACCATTTAAAAATTTTTCTCATGCAGATTTTCCCTTCATTAATTTTAAAAACTTTAATTTTTTTAATTAAGATGAATAAAGAAGAAATTTTTGAAGAAAAGCATTTTTCTGATTCACCCTATGGCAAAAAAAGACCGACTATAAAAGAAGAAATTGCTGAGTATGATGGATTAATTAATGAAGAAGATTAACCTCCATAACTATATCTTCTGAAATTTGATTCTCCTTTTCTCAATGCATCTCGGATATTATAAAAAACTCCTCGTGAAACACGCCTTGGGATTACTGTTACTGGTTTTCCTTTTTCATCCAGAACCTGCCAACCTTCTTTTACCATTTTTCCTTCATAGCCCAATTTTCTTGCAATCTTCTTTAATTGATTTGGATCAGTTATAACTCCGGTTTTCAATTTCATTAATCCTTTTTCAAGTTTTCCAAGAGAAATCAAAAATACCCCAACAAGAATAAACATAAGCCCAAATACAGAACTCTGTGCTTCTCTAATTTTCTCATAAATTGCAAATCCGGTTAATCCATGGAATGAATTTAAAATTAGCAAAATCCCAAATGCAAAAAATAAAATCCCAATACCTCTTTTCATAAAAACAAAAAGAAAACAAACATTATAAATTTAACCAATTAGAAAAAATTAAAAATTAAAATTTCTTTAACAACTTATGAAAAAGAAAGAGGAAAAAAAAGATAAAAAAGAATTAAAAGAAAATTCTAAAGATAAAAAAGAAATTAAGGAAACTAAGAAAAAAATTTTAATTGAGAAAAAAGAAAAGCCGAAGGATGATGACTTGGAGGAAATTTTAATTGAGGAGGATTTTTCTTCTGATTCAGGATTGCAGGAAATTGGTTTTCGCGCGCCTGTTTTAACGCAAATGGCAGAAGCTCCAAAAGAAGGAGGGTTAAATCTCGAGGCAGGAATGAAATCTGCTCCAAAAACAAAAGACAAAGAACCATTTAGTTACAGGGTAGATTCAGAAAATGAAGAAGAGAGAAAATATGCTCAGTCTTCAGAAACTTATAATGCCCCGGGGCAAGTTGACTTTTCTCAGGCAGGAAGAACAAGGCAATCTTCTTCACCAGATGAAGTTGCATTTATGCCGTCTGAAGGCACCATGGAAAATAATTCTTCATCAGGAGAAACTTATTCTGTTGAAAGAACAGATTTTGAAAGCGCAGGAAAAAAAAGAAAAAGCGGATTTGAAGAAATAGGAAAATTTGAAAGAAAGTATGAAGTTAAGTAAAAAATTTCTAAAGAAATTTTTTAATTCTGCATTGGATAATTAAGGATACTCAAAAATTTAATTTTTGTGAAAGTTTGAAAAATCATTTAATTTTTTTCAAATATTTTTCTAAATTTTTATAATCATTTTTTCTGTTGAGAAGACAAATTAAAATTATTTTTTGATGCAATAATACATAAATAAGACGGGTTTCTTTTCTTGTAATTGAAAATCTTATTCTAAAAACTCTTGAAAAAAGTTTTGAGTGAATCTTTTTATATCTGAATGGGTTTGCCTTAACTAACTGGACTTTTTCATAAATAATTTTTTTTGATTTTTCATCTAACTTATCAAATTGTTTTTTGAATTCTTTTGATGAAATTACATAATAGTTCATTTTAATGAACCAAATAATTCATCTTCAGAAATAAATTTTTTACTCTTTAATGTTTTTGAAATTAAATTATCAATTAAATCAATTTCCCTTTCACTAAAATTTTCATCAAATTCATTTTTTTCAAAAATCTTTTCTCTCATGCTCTCTGTTGCAAGTTCCTGAATATTTCTAAACCCGAAATTTTTTGCATAACTCTCGGCAGCACTAAGAAGATTCAGGGGAATTTTCATGTTTATCTGTTTTGTTTCCATGGTACTAATAGATATCTATAAGTATTTAAACTTTTTGCAGGAAAAATCAAAAATAAAATATCTAATAAAAATTCAAATCACTAAAATTTTTATTTATAGATGTTAGACCGCCATAAAAATTAGCCCCATCAATATAAACAGAAACTCTCTTTACCCTTTTAAAAATCCCAGTGTTAGACACAGCCGGGATACATAGCGGGATGTCATGATGACTTAAGGCAATCCCTGTTACCTTAAAATACTGAATAATTGCAATTATTTAAGTCTTTCGCAAAGACAAATTTTCCTCGAACCAAAAAGAAAGTATAAAGCAATCAGGATAAATAATTTTATAAACTTCTTATACTTAAATTAATCGAGGTGAAAATGGCTTACGAAATTAAAAATATTTATCAGGGGGGTTATTCAAGCCTGGACCCAAATAAAAACAGTTTATCGCCTTCTAATTATCCTGTAACTGCTGGCCAGTTTGGTTTGACAACTGATTTTCGATCTGCGAATATCTTAAAAGAAGTTACTGACAAATTATCAAGCGGGGTTAAGCATATTGAGATTTCTCCTGTTGAGCCCAGTGTTTTTGAATCAATCCCAAAAGAGCATTTCAAGGAGGTTGCAAGACAGGCAAAATTAGTCGGAGCTACTGTGACTGTTCACGGCTCACCTCAATTTGAAGCTTCAGGGATGACAAATCAGGGCTTTAGTGAATTGCAAAGAGAAGCAGTTGAGAGGCAAATGCAAAATGTCATGGATAGAGCCCACGACGTAAACCCTGACGGAAGTTCACCTGTTGTTTTTCATTCTTCTGCGGGAATCCCTGGTTCTCAATATGAATGG
The DNA here is from genome assembly GCA_050124795.1 of Candidatus Pacearchaeota archaeon. GTDB lineage: Archaea > Nanobdellota > Nanobdellia > Pacearchaeales > GW2011-AR1 > JASFEO01. Next base: position 56,430 of record JASFEO010000003.1, on the reverse strand, counting down.
GGAAAAGAAGGAAAAGGAAAAACAAAGGAATTAATTATTGTAAATCGCGAGACTGGTAAACCCGGACAATTAAAACCTGAAAAAAAGTTTTATCCAGGAGGAATTTATGGAGGAATGACAGAAGGGGAAATAAAAGAGGGCGTTACAGAAGCAGACATTAAAAGATATAAAGCAGGTGAAATCTCCCCTGAAAAAGTTTTTAAAGAAATCCCCTTGGAAGGCGATGGAAAATTTCTGGCCCCTGAAGACAGAATTAATATGTTGAATCATTCAGAATGGGATAATTCTCTTAACCAGATTTTATTTAATAAAGAAAGAGCAGATGAAATTTTACAGAGGAATGCTCCTAAGATTGCGCATCTTGAAAAAGCTCGCCAAGAAGGGAAACTTAATCCTCAACTGCTAAGTCAATTCCCAGAGCAAAAGGCAGCATATGACCATTACAAAAATGCAGAAACATATCTTCATGATACAGACCAGCAGCTTCAGGCATTATTTAGCAAGGCTTATGAATATGGAGATGAAAATCAAAGAGAAGCATTAAAAATAATATCAAAACAATACGGCGAGGAATTAAAAAATAGCGGGCAGTCAATTGTCGGGCAGTCAAATGCAATGCAGAATTTGCTTCATAATTTAAAAAACCGTCGTCTTGCACCAAAAATGTATGAGTCAATGGAGAAGTTTGCAAGTGATAAATCTGCTGAGACTTTCGCCAACACTGCTTTTGCAGGATATGAAAAAGTAAGAAAAGGAGAATGGAAAGCTGCGCCAATTATTGCAATTGAGAATCCTCCTGCAGGCGGGGCATTGAGTACAGGCAAGGAATTAAAAATGTTAATTGAAAAATCCCATGCAAAGTTTATTGAAAAAGCAAAGGCAGAAGGAATTTCTGAAAGAGAAGCAAGAAAAGAGGCTGAGAAATTAATTGGCGCAACATGGGACGTGGGGCATATAAACATGATCAGAAAATTTGGCGCAACAAAAGAAAATGTTATACAAGAGAGCGAAGCAATAAAACCCTTTGTCAAGCATGTTCACTTGTCTGATAATTTCGGTCTTGAACACACTGAACTGCCAATGGGGATGGGGAATGTTCCTATTAAAGAAATTATGGAGAAACTTGGCAAGGAAGGGTTTGAAGCAAAGAAAGTTATTGAGGCTGGTAATTGGTGGCAGCATTTTCAGACTGCCCCTGTTCAGGCATCACTTGAAGCTTTTGGCTCAGGAATTTATTCAATGCAAATGGGGCCTTATTGGAATCAGACAGCAGGTCTTCAGCAAGGATATTTTTCAGGGTACGGACAGATTTTGCCAAACACACATTTTCAAATGTATGGCGGGGGATTTTCAATGGCAAGTTTGCCAACTGAACTTGGAGGTCAAATGCAGGGCGGCGGAGGTTCTCGAATGAGCGGGCGGGGGATGGAATAAAAAATCACATTAGTGATTTCAATAAATTTAAAAACAAGTAATGCGTTTTGTTATTGAGAAAAGATGGTGAAAAAAAAGACTAGAAAAAATTCTAAGAAAAAAACTTTTCATAAAAAGGAAGTTGCTAAAAAAAACCCTGACAAAAAAATTGTTCATAAAAAACATTCAGCAAAAAAAGGCTTGCCTAAAAAATATGCAAAAATGGGTTTTAAAAAAGGCTGGCAAGTTTACAAAAAAGCTAAAAAAGCCATGGCAGAAAAAAGGGCCAGTGAAAAAAAGCCAGTGAAAAAAACTATTCATAAAAAAACTTCTCAAAAAAAACCAATAGAAAAAAATTCTCCAAGCTTGCAGTTTAAAAGTGAACAGGAAATTGCAATGGACTTTGCAACAAAAGTTTATCAAAAATTCAACAAGTTAATTAAGTCAATTGTTTTATTTGGTTCAGTTGCAAAGCAGATGAATCAAGCAGGTTCAGATATTGACATAATAATTGTTATCGACGATATTGCAATAAACTGGGATGAAGAACTCATTGCATGGTACAGAACAGAACTGGACAAGATTCTAAGAGCAAATCCATATTCAAAAGACCTGCATATTAACACAGTTAAATTGTCAACGTGGTGGGGGGACCTAATGAAGGGGGACCCAACGGTAATTAATGTTTTAAGATATGGCGAAGCAATGATTGACTTTGCAGGATTTTTTGAGCCACTTAAATATTTATTAATAAAAGGAAAAATCAGGGCAACACCGGAAGCAATTCATGACTGCCTTCAAAGAGCGCCAATACATTATGCAAGAAGCAAAGCAGCAGAACTTGGAAGCATTGAAGGACTTTATTGGGCGATGGTTGATTCTGCGCATGCTGCATTAATCTCAGCAAATGTCTTGCCGCCGTCGCCGGAATTCATTCCAAAAGAATTAAAAGAAACTTTTGTTGACACAGGACGACTAAAAATGAAATATGTTGTCTGGTACAGGGATTTATTAGCATTGCATAAAAAAATTGTTCATGGAGAAATAAGCGACTTAAAAGGTGTTGAAATCGACGAATGGCAGGCAAGAACAAAAGACTTCTTAGAAACAATGATAAAAATTGTTGATGACTTAGTTAGCGGAACTTCGCCTCAATAAGATCTTCCACGAATATTCTCAAACTTTTCGGATATTGCCTGATAACTTTCATCCATTCCTCTTTCTAAATCCTGAGTATCTCTAAAAGAAGAATTAAAAATAGTTGTAAGAGAATAAAGTGAATACATAATCCCATTGACTAACAAAGCTCCTGCGCATTTTGCGATTTTTTCAAGTTTTAAATTTCTATTTTTTGTCATTTTAATTAAGCAGCCTGTTTTTCTTCTTTAGGATGAAACTGTTCATGTCTTTGCCTGCTCAATGCCTCAAGAGTAGATTCTTTTCTTTCTCTTCTTAATGATTCCTGGCAGCTTTCTTGATACCTTGTTTGCAATTCATTTAATGAAATTAGTGCCTCCTGATATTCCGGGCTTAATTTTTCAAAATCCAATTTTGGTTCCTTTCCTTCTTCCCTAACAAGTGCTCCATCCTTCTCTGCTTTCACATAAATATCTGCTAAAGATAATTCAAGCCCTTTTTCAGGAAGAGAATATTTTTTTATAGTGGGATCTATTTTTGTCATAATCTCATATAAGTCCTCTAATCCAACAAGTTGAAGACTATTTCGAATATCCCCCATCCCTCCATAAACAACATCTGCATTTGAAGGCATTGCCGGTTCTCCTGCAATTCCTGCTTCTTCGTAAGCTTTCTTTCTGGCAACATATGTTTGTTCTCTTAATTTTGAAGCTTCTTCACTTCCTAAAACTGCATCATATGCCCCTGTTAACCCAGGGTCTCCTGCTATCTCTCCATTTTTTACACCAAGTTCATAACTATTAGCTCCATAAATATTCTGCCAAAATTTAGACTCAAGAGTCTTTTTAGCAATATCTCTTTCAGTTAATTCTTCTTTCTTTTTCATTGGTATTACTTCTGCCATGATTTATTTAAGTTGTTCAAGTATTTAAATCTTTTGGTTTGTTACTACTAAGTAATTACTCACTATCCTTTAATATAAAATTTACTCTTGCCTTATTATCACTATTTCTTATAATATCGTCGAGGTTTTGAGGTCTTGGTTCTTGAGGACTTTCTGTTGAATCATTTTGTGAACTATTTTGTGAATTTGGCGACGGTGATTGAGGTGAACTTCTTGGGGGTATTGGAGTAATTCTATCATGATAATCTCCTCTTCGTGTATCTAAAATAACTCCTGCACTATTTTGAGTATATTCAAAGATTCTTTGATCATCATACATCTTATCTGTTCTTTGAATTAATTCTTCATCAGAGAAATTATAACCTTTTTCTTCAGATGATTTTTTTAGTCTGGCATAGATTGCATCCCAACTCCTTACAGGTCCTTCTGATTGAGTTGCCTGCTGTGCAACTTCTTTATTTGCTTTTTCTTCCATCATCAATACCTCCCATGATTTAGGATCCCACTGAACTTCTGAAATGCTCAGGGAATCAAGATGCACCCCTGTTTTTTCGTAAAGAAGTCCTTTTTCTCCTTCTCCCCCATCAAAATATAAATAAAGAGATTGTGAAAGTTCTTCTTGTTTTGATCCTAAAATCTTAGGGTCTACTCCTGCTAATAGCTGAGAGGTTCTTCTTTTAATGAAATTATCAATCTGATCTGGTTCTGCATTTGAACGAAAATAAAAATCATTTGCCCCTTCAGGAGTGTCAACAAACCAACGATATTCAAGAGTTAAAGTTCCCTGATAATTTTTTGCTGAAAGAAATTTTAAATTAGGGATTTCTTCTTCCTGAACTCCCTTAGGAACAACTATTGGATTTCCATCTTTATCTAATTTTTTTCTATAAAATGGACGAATAAGGGTGTGAGTATCCGGACCTTCTTTTGGGGTAGCGATTCTTTCTCTCCAGGACTCTACAATATACCAGCCATATTCTGGAAATTCTTCAAATGGCCAACCACCTGTAGCATATTGATAAATCGCAACTCCACTTGCAACTGCTCCTGCCCCGATTGTAATATAATCATACAAATTCATGAAATTTATCAAAACACAAACTTTATAAACCTTTCTATTCTGTTACTACTAAAGGATTAACAAAAATGAAAAAAATATTTGCGGGAAATTTAAATGAATGGAGCGAGAAAAATATTTGTGATTATACGGAAATGCAAAGAATCAGAGAACTTCCTTACTTTAAAAGATTAAAAAAAGAAAATATTTTTCGAGCAGCTGTTTTTCGTTTTGAAAATTTTGGTTATTTAACTAAAGAAGAAGCAAGGATCTATCGTCGGCAATTTTATGACGAGAATTATCAATTAAAAGTTTAATTATTTTTTATTTCTTCAGAAATTATTTTTGTCTTGCAGGGAAGTTTAGAATTAACCTGCTTGAAAACTCGTCTTGCGAAAGTTACTGCCTTTTGATTTGGAAGCGCAGCAAAAAATATTTTCCCGCCTTTTTTCATAATTGCTGATTTGCCCATTGACTTTCCAAAAGCTAATTGCATTCCTGTCTGCATACGATCAGCCCCTGCGCCTGTAAGCATTTTATTCTCCCTTTGAATGTGATGTGGAAAAGGAATAACTTTAAAAAAATACTGCCCATTTAATTCCTTGTCAAGTTTTTTATTAATATACTGCCTGCATGCTTCAAGCGCATTGTGCCGAATCTGAACTTTCTCGTCTGTAACTAAGGTTAATACAAAAGGGAGTTTTCCTGATTTCAATAAATTATTTTTTCCCATTTCAAACTTAACAATCTTTTGTGCAGGAACAACTTTAATATACGACTTTTGCCTCCTCTTACTCACCCGCGTAAAAGGCGTAACCTTTCTCTTTGAATATGCATTTGCTTTTCTAAGTGTTGCCATTTATTTATTTGCCTCCGGATTATATTCGCGCGTTTTTTGATCCTTAGTAAAAAGATAAAGCCCTTCAAGTAAATTCGCTTCCTCATAAGCCCCCCTTTGTCTTATCATATCAATTAATCCTAATATTGAATCTTCTTTTAATAAATCTGCCATTTTATTTTATTTCTACCTCCGTCGTAATTGCTTGCCCCGGCAGACCTTTTTCAAAAATTGCTCTTAATACACCTTTGTTGCCGTGAGCAGATTTAATTTTTCCCTTGATAATTTTTCCAGCCGGACTTTCCCATTCAACATTTTTGCCAACAAACTTTTCAGCGTCTTCTTTAGTTTTACTATCAGCCACTTCTATTAAAAAATGCCTTTCGTGAACAGTCTTTCGTCCTCGCCTGAATTGAATAACTTTTCCTTTCATTTGATTACTCCTATAATTGAATGAGTGAAAATCCTTTTAGGATTTACTCTTGCCATAAATATTATGAATAAAAGTGGTTTAAAAAGATTACTAATTAAAAAATTTTCTAATGAGATTTACTTAAAAACTAACAAACGAGGCTTTCCTCTCGTAAGTAAATTTCCGAAATCATAACATTGTTGGTCTTGAGAAAGTTTTTCAAGAGTTTTTGTTTTTATATGGGATAAAATTCTTCTTTAGATAAACTATTTAATTCATTATAAAACCTTTCAGATACATTTCCGTCCCCCAGATCGAGAATAATATTATCAAGAACTTTTTCCATTGAATAAAGAATCTCTTCAGAAATCGCCCCATATCTTTTGTAATCATCTTCTGTAAAAATCTCCATTCTTTTATTAGTCATAATCCCCCGAACTTTTTGGATTATGGCATTAACAGGGTCTTTTTCCAAAATGTCTTTATCCGGATTGTACATAAATCTTTTTATTTTATAATCTTTTTAAGAATTATTGTGATAAAAAATAAGTTTTAAAATTATCATCTCCTTTCCAAAACCAAAACATCTCTCCCAACAATTTTATTCTTTCTAAATTCAGAAATTGGAAAACCTTCCATAACCTCAAGACCGGTTTTTTTAACAATCTTTTCAAAATCGCAACTCTTTCTTCCTTTCATAGTTTTAATATTAGGACAAGTGAAAACAATTCTCCCTTTAATATTTGCTTTTAAATTATTAATTACTCTTATCATTAAATTCTCAAAATCTTTTAATGCTTTTGCGACGTATTCAGTTGTTGGAGCTTTTCTTAAAATTTTCCCAAAATCAGGTTCACTCACCATCACGCCAACTTTCCCAATCTTAACTTTTGCTGAATCATCGCAAATTAATTTATAATTTTGTTTTTCAAATTTAAACCATTCTAAATTCTCCCTCGCAGAACTGATTGCATCTTTGTCCTTATCAATTCCAACAACTTTTATATTTTGCAAAAGTGCTTCCTGCAAAACAACACCAACTCCGCAAAACCCATCCAACAAAGTTTCACCTTTTTTTGCACCTGGCAAATTAATTATTATTTTTGCTAAGCGGGGAGAAATTGAAAGTGATTCCCGACGATGAGGCTTCTTCATGTCCCGCTCTTCAATACTTTTGTAATTAGTTTTCTTAATCACTTTGCCAAAAGATTCTTCAAACACAAAATATTCTTCATCAACCAATCTTTTTGAATTCAAAACTTTTACCTTGCCTTCCCCCTGCAAATGCATCTCTTCATGAATCCTTTTTTCACTTGCTTTTAATTTATTTTGTTTGAATTTTTTCTTTAATGTTTCTGAAACCAAATCACTATCTGTAGAAAAATCCCAAATACAATATGTAAAATTGTTTTTTGCACCGAAATAAATTTCTTTATTTTCTAATTCATTTATATTACAAATAACTTTGCCAATTGCAATTACCCCCCCAAGCCGGTCAATTATGTTTTCATCTAAACTTTCAAGTTCAGTTAGTATTGCGTTTTTGTTTTTTACAAATTCAAATTCTCCTAAAACAGATTTTAGTTCTGCTAAAGACAATTCAATATTTCTTCCCAAGATGAATAAGTATTTTGCCATTTAATTTAAAGATTAAAATAGATTAAATAAGTTTTGGAGAGCAATAAAATAATAACATTATAGTAGTAACAAAAAGGAAAAGTTTATAAATTTCCATTAATGAAAATGTTTATTAAAAAATGAAAGAAAATATTGAAAATAAAATATAAGAAGAGATTTTTTGAAACCAGGTTTATTGCTAACTAGCGCATTAATTACAGGATGTTCCACAATGGGTTTTGAAAATCACAAATTAAAAGACTCAATTGACTTTGGTCCTGAAATGCATTTGAGATTCGGAGTCTATAAAACAAAAGGTGTCTCAGATAAAAAAGTAGAAAAGATTTTTAATGGAATGAAAGAAGAATTAGAAGCTTATGCCATAAAACCTGAAGTAGCATGGATAAGAGATTTTAAAAGAGGGGGATTTTTTTTCAAAAGCATTTTTGATTCAATTATCATGGGCGGGGCGAAAATTGAAAAACCATGTGATAGAAATTTATATCTTGTTGAAAAAAATCTGGGGGATTATTTATGGGGTTTATCCTTATTGCCGGAAATTTCAGGGGCAGTCGATACTATGACTCATTCTTTAATGTATCTTTCTGCAGACCAGGGGTTTTCCCGCGGACCTGTCGGAGTTGCAAAACACGAAGTATTGCATGCCTGTGGATGCGAGCAGGGTTTAGCTATGAATGGAAGTTATGAAATAATTAAAAAATTAAAAAACGCAAAATCAGAATGCGACGAAATAAATCCTTTTGAAGATTTTTTTCCGGGGTATTATGCCGGGAACCCTAAAAAAGGAATAAAACCAAGAATTTATTTTACAAGAGAAAGTGTAAATAAAAGATTTGAATAAAGAAGAAGATTTCTTTTAAGTGAAAAACAAAATTAAAATTATTTTTTCTTAGTATTTAATTCACAACGTTGATTATATTCAATTAAATCATTAATTAAAATACTTGCATTTTTTCGCGCATTGTCAACTTTATGCAAATCAAGTTTTCCTTTTTTGAAATCTTTTCGCGCACTAACTAAATCTTTTATAATTCTTAAATCCTGCGGAGCAAACTGGCCATTTTTAACAAAATTTTTATTAAACTCTTCAATTGTTTTTTCTTGTGATTTTTTGCCGACAATTATTTTTAACAATTCAAAAACATCTTTGTAAATCTGCTCAATTGTTTTTTCCTGAGTTCGCTTGTCAATTTGCTCGCGAAGTTCCTTTAACCTCTTAACATAATCTTCAGACTCCTTTACTAATTTATCAATCTCTGTTCCTGAAATCTTTTTTAATCTTTCATGTTCATAATCTTTGTAAAGTTTTATTACTTTTTCCAAAATGTTAAGATATCTTTTTTCAAGCATTTTTTCTTTATCAACAAAAATTTCTTTCATGAGTTTCAAAGTTTCTTTGTGTGTCGGTGGAGGCGCGCCATAAAGCATGATTAAAGCCTGCGACGGAGTCAAGACTCCATAATAAACATCCACCATCGCATCCATAAGTCTTCTCTCAATCATTTCCTTTGTTCTGTCCGCAGCCTTCATAAACATATCAATTGATTCCGGCGAAGGTTTTAGTTTTCCCATCTTTAACAAAGTCTTCCACGGCAAAAAAGTTCCCCTGTCATAAATCGGAACTCCGTCTCTGATAAAAGTAAAAATAACTGGGTTTGCGTCTTTAACACTTTCCCAAAAATCAGTTAATAAATAAGTCTGAATATGCAGAGTATTTTTCACCCCTGCCAAAGCAATTGCTTCCTGCAGATGAGCACCTGCAATAATCCCTCTTAATCTTTCCTTTAATTCAAGTCTTGGCATTCTTTTTACATCAGTATCATTAATCACAACAAACACATCAACATCAGAAGTCTTAGTCGCATCTCCTCTTAGGAAACTTCCTGCAATTACATAACTTACAACATATTTCTCAAACTTTTGCATTACAAGCGACTTGTGAATTTCAGCTAATCTCAATGCTCCTAAAAATGCCTTATCATAAAGGGGGTAACTCATCCCAATTGCGCTTGACAAATCAAACTTTGAATCCAGGCACATTTCCCAAATATCAACAGGAGTTTTAATCTGAAGCCAAATCTTTTGTTTTAATTTTTCAATTTCTTTAACAATTTCAGTTTTCATTTTTGGGATCTCTTTTAATTTTTCTTCAGGAACAATCATATAAAGCTGCATATATTTTTCAGTCTCTTTTGGAACTTCTTCCTCTTCGATAAAACGCGGAATTGCCTGCGGAGGCAGAACAGAAAGCGATTTTGTAAATGGATATTTTTTTACAATAAAATTTTTTAATTTCTCAAGTTCCTTCTTAGTCTTGTCCATCTCCTTTTGCATCTCTTCAGGATTTTCATTAATAATCTTCGACTTCTCATCATACTTTCTGTCAAGATTCATTTCAGGAATATCATTATCCTGCTCAGGATTATTTTTAGTCATAGATACAAAAGAAAATTTAGTTTTATAAATGTTGCCTCTGGCGGGAAATGAAATAAAATGCACTGCCAGGGATCGCGGGCCGTTCAAAGAACTCTCCGTCGTCTGAAATTTCAGTTTTAAACAAAACCCAAGGCTTCGATTATTTATGCGCGGTCCGGGAATCGAACCCGGCTCACTTCGTTGGCAACGAAATATTCTACCAATAAACTAACCACGCCTGTAAAACAAACAAAAAAAGAATTTAAAAAATTAATTGTGCTCACTTATTCATTATTTTGTCATATATTCCAACTGTCAAAACTGAAATTGCATAACCTACAAGCATTAATGGGGCAAAGAAAAAATCCAAATACCCAACACCCTGCGGCATTGTAAACAAAGGCACAGTAATAATTGTATCAAGAATGAGCCCGGCGCCAAGGAAAACCAAACCAAGCAAAAATCCATTAACCTTGTCTTTTTTTCTGTAATAAAGATTTGCTATAAAACTTGCTGCGACTATCAATAAACAATAGTGGATCACATATTGAAGAGTCTCATTTAATCCCGGGATAAATATTAACACTGACCACCAGACAAAAATCAAAACCCAAAGCAAACTTCCAAACAAAATTCCTCTCTTTAAATTCATTTTAACCTCCTTTTAATTTTATGAATAAAAGAGTTTGGAGTTTAAAAAATTAATTATGGAATTATCTCAGGTCCAAAATATTTTTCATATTCAAAATCACTTTCTTTAATTTTTCCTTCTTTAATTAATTTTTTTATTTCTGGTAAAACTCCCTTTATCTCTTCAATTAAATGAATTACTGTTTTGCAAATTAATTTTTCTCCGGCTCTTGGCCAGAGTTTTGCATAGTTTGAATACAAACATCTTCCTCCGCAATTATCCAGATACTCACAATCTGTGCAGGGAACACCCACATAAATTTTTTTCAAATCTTTAATTTTAGAATCTAAGTTCCCGCAATAAAAATCTTTTATGCATCCCATAATCGGGCAGGCAACTAGATTTCCATTTGTTGTTATTGTGTAATTTGTATAACCTGCCCCGCACATAAGTTTTGATTTTTTCTCATAATAAAGATTGTCATATAGTCCTAAAAACGGATAAAGTTTTATTACATTTCCTTTTTCCATTTCATTAATCCAATAATCAATTAGTTTTGAAACTGATTTATTATAACTTTCAACAAACTTTGAAAATTCTTTTTCATTAAAATCATTTTTATAAAAACCAGCGTCGATCTGCCAATGCATTGAATCAAAAATTCCTAATTCAATTAAATGTTTTACTTGCTTTTCAATATCAGGAAAGTCTTGCGCAATTGTCATCCTCGCAACAATCTCTCCATTAAAACCTTTCCTGCGAATTTTTTTTATATTTTCAATTACTTTTTTGTAAGCCCCCTCACCTTTATTAAAATCAGTTATTTTTTCATCTCCGTCAATAGAAACTAAAATCTTTGAAAGTTTTTTTAAATATTTTTCAGGAATTTTATCAAGTAATTTTCCATTTGTCTGCAAACAAAATCTTGCATTTACATTATCAATTATATCTTTTATTTTTTCAATTTTTAAAAGCGGCTCACCTCCATAAAAAATTAAAGTTGGATTTTCATCTTTTTCTAAAAAACTTTTTAATTTTTCAATTTCCACAACTGATTCAATAGGAGCGTCTAAATCAAATTCCCATTTTTTATCAAGACCATTTTCAAATTCATTCATTGATTTTTCAAAACAATATTTGCAACGCGAGTTGCATTTTTCTGTTAAAATTATATGGAAGTGCATAAATAAAGAATAAAATAGATAATTAAAAATATTCCTAAATTGCCTAAAGAGTTTTATACTCCTGACCTTTTGAAATTAGATGATAAAAGAATCTGCTAAAAAAACTTTTAGAGTTTTGAAAATGGCAACCCCGATAATTCTTGGGATTCTTTTGCTTCTGAATATTTTAAATCCTCTTTTCCAGAAGTATTATCCGCTTATTTTTACGGGAAATTATTTTCTTGATCCTTTAATCGGAGCCCTTGGAGGGAGCATTGCATTCGGGATACCCTTTACTGCATATATCACCGGGGGAGAATTATTAAAAAGCGGAGTCAGTCTTCTCGCTGTTGCAGCTTTTGTAATCGCATGGACAACTGTTGGAATTGCGATGCTTCCTCTTGAAATAAAATTCTTAGGGAAAAAATTTGCAATCCTAAGAAATACTGTTAACTTTGTTTTAGCGATAATCATCTCAACATTAACAATCCTAACTTTGCATCTTCTAAATTAAAATGAAAAAAAGAAAAATCGGCTTTGCAACTTTATTCTTTCTTGCGATGGTTGTTGTATATCTAATTTCTTTTTTTGTAAACCCTGACTATACAAAAATTGCATTTGATAATTTTCTCAAAGCGTTTCTAAAACTTTTTCCATTAATTTTAATTGTTTTTGGGTTTATGTTTTTTATAAATATTTTTTTAAGACCTGAAAAAATCAGCAAATATTTGGGAGAAAAATCAGGAATCAAAGCCTGGGTTTATACGCTCTTTCCCTGCCTTTTAATTCCCGCGCCGCCCTATGTAATTTTCCCCCTTCTCGGGGAACTAAAAAAAGCAGGAATGAAAAATTCATTAATTGTTTATTTTTTATATAACAGAAATATCCAGGTAGCTTTCATTCCGGCGATGACATATTACTTTGGGGTTTCATTTACAATAGTTGCTGCTTCTTATATCTTTATTTTTTCAATAATCAGCGGACTCTTCATAGAAAGGTTGGTAAATAAAAAATAAAAAAATTATTTAAAAATATTTTTATATAAATTTACCTCTTACCTATTTTCTTATTATATGTGCAATGTCCGTAAAGTCCTTCAGTTATAATTGTCTGGAGGGTATAACTCGTATATGAATCATGCCCGATTGCCCATTCTATATCAATCTCCAACCGATCTTCAATTTTTGAGAGAAATTCTCTTAACCTTTTTGGATTTATTTTATTAGTTGCAATGCCCTCGCCTTTCGCAGGAAACATATGTTTTACCCTTGGAAAAAAATATTCCCAGTTATCCATATCTCTCTGGTAACAATTTGTTGTATTAGTAAATCGGATTTGCAGTTCATTATCATCGCCACTAGATATTTTATTTTTATATATTGACTTGATGATAGTTTGATCGTTATCTTTAAATGGGTCAAAAGAATATTCTTTTATGTCCTCTATCCAATTTTCGATACATCTATTTCTTTCTTTTCTTAGGATATCTTTCTCTTTTTTCCTTCTTCTATTTAATTCAGCAGTTTCTTCTTTTTTAAGTTGTTTTTTTAGATCCATATTTCATCTCCTTAAGTCATCTTAATCTGAGTCAAAATGATTTGACTTATAAATATTACTGTTCTCTAAAATATATAACGCAAAGTTTATATCTAGTCAAATTAAATTGATTTTATGATAAATGAAGAATACAAAAGAAAAATACTCGCATTAGTAGAGGGCGGATTAACTTCTTTTAGTGAAATTAAGAAAAAATTAAGAATAGAATCAAATCAGCTGGCTTATCATATTAAAAATCTTGTGAAAAATAAATTTTTATCTAAAAGTACAAAAGGCTATTCTTTAACGCAAAAAAGCAAGACATTAATGCCCTATCTTCGTTATGCCAGCGAATTTGACCTGCTCCCGATGGTATCCGTTGCGGTATTTGTAAAAAAAGGAGATAAAGTTTTATTGTTGAAAAGGAAATGGGAGCCGTTCAAAGAATATTATATCGGTTTAAGCGGGAAATTAAAAAGATTCGAAGATATTTATGAAGCTGCAAAAAAGAGAGCAAAAGAATTAACAGGAATTGATATCCAAAATCCCAAACTGTTTTGCATTAATAATTTTATTTCCCAAACAAATCATTTTTTAATGTTTTTCTTTAGGGCAACAACAAAAGATACGCCTGAGGACGGAGAATGGGTTAGCCCAAATGAACTGAAAAAAATTAATATTTTTCCGGAAACAAAATATATTCTAGAAAAAGTAATAAAATCAAAAACGCCAAAGTACATAACAAGCTTTTTCGATGATAGGACAAAAAAATTCAAAGTCTTTTCTTCTACATCCCTAAGTATTTCATGATTTCAAATACTAAAAATGCAGGCCAGACAATTGATTTTAAAATTCCTAAAACTCCAACCCAAAAACCTTGAGCAGTTGAGATGTAATAAATTACTGAACCTAAAAATCCAAGCCCGTAAATTCCTCCGCCGCAACATCCGCATCTGGAATTCATATTAAAACATTTCTGCATTTTTTTCTTTCTTAATCTCTTTTTCATTTTCACCTCCTCACTTTTCTAAAGAAAAATTAGTTTAAAAATTAATTGCAAAACCCCCGACAATATTTTTAAATGAAAAAACAAACCAAAACTTATGACAGAAAGAAGAATAATCCTGGAAATATAAAATTGCCTTTCTGTTTATGATTCTATTATCGCCCCAGAAAACGATGTTGTATTCCTAACTCATTTTGTTACAAAAGGGGAAAGATACTATCGAGCCCTAAAAGAATACAATGTTTCAAGTGTTGATGAAAAATGCTATTAACCCGGATATTATAAAAAGCCTAAGAAAAAAAAATTTAGGTGAAAGGAGCATGATAAGAAAAAGGATGCACAAAAGGGGTTTTTATCTAATTATTGAACCTGAGAGATTTTTCGCAAAAGGATGGGCCCAAAAACATTTCGCCTTATTTTGGACACGTGTTTTAAAAGAATACGCTCCCTACATAATTATCAAGATATTCTCTTTGCTCAGGAGTAATCTCTCTTACAGGACAAATTAAGTAGATTTGTTTTTTCATTTAAATTATATTCTCAGCTTCAATAATCTTTTCAAGGGCATCATCTAAAATAAAATCTACTTGGTATATCCCTCTTTTATCAGGGTCATAAAAAATATTATTAATTCCATGAATTCCTGCAGGCTTTCCTATCAAGGGAACATATGTATTAATAGGCTCCATTCCTGGATGAAGAGTTCCAAGATGTCCATCCGCATACCACGCTATAGGATGATGTCTATCTCCGTATACAATTATATCTGCATCATTTTTCCCTTTTCTTAAATGCAATGCCCCCCCATAACCTTCATCCATTCTTTCTGGCATTTTATGAATTGTGAATAACTTTTGCTGAGCATTTCCACCTAATCTTATTGTCCCGACTCCAACAGGATTGCCTTTTCCTGAATGAACATGAATCTTTCCTTGCTTATTGAATCGGTCATATATTAATTCCTTGTCAAACTGATTTGCAAGTTCCTGAGCTTCGTCAGCTAATCTCTGTGATTGATTTGCATGATTCCCACTTGTAAGAACTAAAAGTCCATTATTTTCAAGAATTCTATCCAAATAAGGTTTGCACAGCCATCTAAATGCATCTTTTTGATCAGACATATTATGAATAGGTATCGACCTAAGATTAGCCATGCTCTCTTTTGCGATCAATCTTGCTTTTTCTTCATTAGAAAGATTTTCAGATTCTAAGATTGGCGTAATAACTTGCCTTTCAAACTTTTGGGGAATCCCGCCAAGGTATCTTGTAGAAGATTTAAAAATTCTTTCTTCAACACCATTTAATATTTCATCATAACAAACAATATTTGGAAGACCTTTTCTTTTTTGATATGATTGGGCGGCTTTAATTAATTGATCTTTACTATATCTTTCCCATTGATCCGGAGAACCTAAGTGAAAATCCCCGGCAGCCTCTATTTTTTTGAAATTTGCTTTAACTTTTTGTTTAGCTTCTTTTATTAATCCAAAAATTTTTGAGCGCGTTTCTTTATCAAGGGATTTATCTCTTAATTCATCTCTGTATGTTTCAATTTGCTCGGCTAATTTGCCTGCCTCAACTAAAAACCCATTATCCATTATGGAAAATTTATTAACTCCTTCGTTATCTTCTATATGGGCAATTGCTGCAGAAGCATAGGGGCCTTTTAAATATCTTTTAACATCCCAATTTCTAAATTGATGGGCTGTGAGCCATTCCAGATGGGGGATAGATTGGAGTGTTGGAAGGTTAATTAACCAACTAATATCCTGTGCACCAACAAACTCTCCTTCAATTAATTGCTCTGATTCTTTAAACCAAGGCATTGCTCTAAAACCCCCACTTAAATGAGCCCCCAAAAGAACAATATCTGGTTGAACCATCTTGATCTCTTTTTCATAAAGTTTCTTTAAAACAGTAGTTTCATAATTCATAAGTTGTTTTGCAGCATTAATGGCTTTTGCAGGAATATCATTTGAAGAAATATGATTTATATTTTCAATCATCATTACTTTCTTTTTTCCATCTGAATGAATTCGGTATTCTACTTCTGCTGTATCTTTTTCTTTTGTTTTTACATTCGTTACAATCCCTGTATCGAGAGTAACTTTTTTTCTGGGGGATACATGAATAACTGTTGGATTTGAAATGTGCCAGTTAAAAAAATGTTTAGTAAACTTATCTTTTACTTTTTTCCATCCGAATTCTGCGTAATCTGCATCAACAGGATATTGTCTGGTGAACCAGGTTATGGCTGCCCTATCCCCCCCAAGAAGTTGTTTTGTCCAGCTTTCAGTCTCCTCTATATCTTCGACTCTTGATTCTAAATCCCTTTTTTGTTTAGGAATTTTTTCCAGTTCGTCTTCTAATTCTTTTGCCTGCATCCCTATCCTTTTTTGATCCCTCTTACTCCAGTGATAGCTATACCTAAAAGCTTCTTCCTTTGCTTTTTCCCAGATTGTTTCTAAAGATACTTCGCTTGTTCTTGCAAGAGGATAGCCCCCCCATATTAAATCTAATTTTCCCCCTATCTTTTTAGCGTCTAAGAATTTTTTCTCAATTCTTTTAATATAATCTCTTTTTTTCTCCCCAATTTTACTCTTTAATGCTTCTGAAGAAGAAATTTTTTCTAAAATAAATTGTTTAGCTGCCAGCCCATATGACTTTGCGTAGGCAATTTCACTATCCTGAATTAAATCCTCTTTCATTGCTTTAATTCTCTTTGTTTTTTTCTTAGCAAATCCTTGAATTTGCGCCTGTTCTAAAAAACGGATATTCTCTCTTTCTTCATGACCTAATTGCATTCTTAAAACAGTCTCTTCGGGGAGTGCATTCATTAACGTAGAAATTTGTTCTTCTGCAGCACTAAAAGCTTCTGTAAGGGAGGTGATTTTTTTCTTTTTATCATTGTTAACAAATTTATTGTAAAAGTCTCTTTCAAATTCAGTAGTTATTTCTTCTTCAAGCATTTCTTCGGAGATACTTTTTCTGTCGGAGGTTCTATCTATTTGGCTTAAAAATTTTAAAGCAGTTAAATAACTTACAGAAGAAAAAGGAGGTACAGTCGGGATTATCCCCCCCTGAATAATTACTTCCTGAATCTCTTTTGCTAATCCATTAACCTCTAATGCTAAAGCAAGCCCTTTCATTGTATATCTTTCATCAAATGCTTTAGTTCCAAAAGAAGGTTTTCCAAGATATAATGAGCAATAATTAAATTCCTTTTGACTATTTGATTCCCCTGATTTAACTAAGACCCCGATAGTTTCAGGTGTTAAACCATATCTTGTTATTATTTCATCTCCTAATTTTTTTGTTTCAGAAGATAATGTAATTCCATCTGTTCTTCTTAACGAGGATATTAAACTTTTTGCTTTTTTTTCAGGAATCTTAAATTTTTTTGTTATATCTTTCAAGGAAGGCCAATTCGAGATTTCAGCAGAATTTAATCTTAAGAATTTAAATAATTTTAATTCGTTTGGGTTTAAATAAATAAGGTCTCTTTTCTCCCTTACCATTTTAAATCGCAGGATAAACCCTCCTTTTATAAGCAAAATAAATTGAATTTGGCTTAATCAAAGAAACAGCATGATGCACCAGTTCTTCAAGAACTCCCGGCACCCCTTTGTTAGCCATGGCTTACTAAATATTCAAGCCTTTATAATTATTACTGTTTTAGAAAATATATTTCAAGCTTAATGCAAACTATCAACCTATAACCATAATTATGGTTACAATAACCTTTATATAGATTATTTTATTAATTATCCCACAATGAAAATGATTGAATTTCTTAAAAAAACCCCGGAGAGTAGAAAAATATTCGGGGCAGGGGAATTAAAAATAATTGAAAAACAGGTTAATGGAATTAATCTTACTCAGTCTGAAAAAAACAGGCTGTCAAGGGACATAAGAAAAAAATTAGAATTCATTAAAGAGCTTTCAAAATTTGAAGATGATTTTAACCTGAAAAAAGGAATTGAAAACAAAAAATTAATCAATCTTGCTCTTGAAGTTATCTTGGATCATCCATTAAAACCAAAAATAAAAAAAATATTCTTATTTGGTTCTGTTGTGAAAAATGAAATTACTATAAAATCAGATATTGATATCGCAGTTATGTTTAATAAAATTACAAAAAAAGGTGCTTTTAATTTCAGAAGAAGCGTGATGGCAAAACTCCCTGACAAACTCGACATACAGGTTTTTAATTTTCTCCCCGAAAAAGTAAAAAAGTCAATTTTAAAAAATCATAAAGTCTTATTTAATAATGAAAAACAAAGAAGATAGAATAAAAGATAAAATTATTGAGATAGAAAAATTTATTGAAGAATTAGAACCGGTTTTGCCTTCAGATTTTGAAGATTACAGAAATGATTATAAAATAAAAGCAATCGGCGAGAGATATTTTGAGAAAATAATTGAAGCAGTTGTTGATGTTGCATTTTTTATAATTAAAGAGAAAAAATTAAAACAGCCTGAATATGAAAAACAGGTTTTTGAAATTCTTGCAAACGAAAGAATAATCTCAAAAGAACTTTCTGAAAGGCTGCAAGAAGCAAAAGGCATGAGAAATATAATTTCTCATCAATACGGCAAATTAGATGATGCGCAAGTTTTTCATTCTCTGTCGGAAGAATTAATCCCGGATATTCTAGAGTTTATTAAATTAATTAATGAATTAAAATGACACTAACAACCTACAAACAAAAAAGAAACTTAAAAAAATCAGGCGAACCAAAACCAAAAATAAAATCAACAAAAAAGAAATTAATCTATGTAATTCAAAAACATTCAGCCTCACATTTGCATTATGACTTAAGATTGGAATACGACGGAGTTTTAAAATCATGGGCAATTCCAAAAATTCCCCCAAAAGTTAAAGGAATAAAAAGATTAGCAATAAAAGTTGAAGACCATCCAGTTGAATATGCAAAATTTCATGGAACAATCCCCGAGGGAAATTACGGCGCAGGCAAAGTTGGAATATGGGACAAAGGAACTTATGAACTAATTAAAAAGACAAAAAAAGAAATCAAAATAAAACTAACTGGTAAAAAACTAAAAGGAAAATATGTTTTAGTAAAAACTCATTATGGGAATAAGCCTGAGAAAAGTTGGCTGTTTATGAAAATATAAAATGAAAAAAGGATTAAAGGATTCTGATAGAATTGAAATTTATAGAGCGGCCTGCGAAAACACAGAACTTTTAGAAAGTGAAACTTTGTCTCGCCATGATGAAAGAATCATTAAAAATATAATGAATATTTAAAAGACAGTGATTTTAATGACGGCAGATTTGATTGCATTTCGCGGATTTTGCAACTATAGGAAATTATCTGCTTCAACAAATTATGGCTTGGGATATAATTCTGTTAAACTGAAAAATATTTTTATGACAGAAAAAAATCAATCTGCCATCGGACCTGAAAAAAGAATTGAGAATATTTTGAGAAAAAGATTTATTTCAAAACTTCTTCAGATTTTAAACTGCAGAATTAAAAATTTAAATTAATATTTTTAGTTTTAGAAAAATATATAAATTATATAATCCTTCTTACAAAATATATAATTATGGAATCAAGAAAAATACAGCTTGTTGGAAAAAGAACCTATGCAATTTCTTTACCTAAAAAATGGGTAATTCAAAATAATTTAAAAGAAGGAAATATCTTATTTATTGAAGATTTTAAAGACAATGAATTATTAATTAAAACTTCTGAATCAGGGATAAAACAAAAAGAAAAAATAACAATTTATCTTAAGGACATAAAAAATATTTCTGAATTCATTGTTTTTTGTTATATGAAAAATATTCAAAAAATCATAATTAAATTTGATAAAATGAAAAAAGAAATTTTTGAAATTAATAAAATATTAAAATATCTTGAAGGATACGAAATAACAAATGAAACAAAAGAAAAAATTGAAATCACTTTTTTATTTGAGGGGCTTAATGTAAACATCCGCAAAATGATTAAAAGAATAATCTACCTTCTGGAGTTAATGGTTGATTTAATTGAAGAAAAAGATTCTTTTGGATTAAAAAAAATAGAAGACAAAATTGATAGCCTTTATTTTCTTTCAAGAAGAATTTTATTTTCCTGTGCAAAAGATCCTTTTTTGAGAAACAACGAGCATATAAATTCTATTGAGGATGTTTTCTTTTATCTGGACATGGTAAAAAAGTTCGAGGCATTTGGAGATATCTTATTTCGCAATCAGAAAATTAATTATTCAAAAAAAGATTTTGAAAAATTAAGAAAAATTATTGACAATATTTATGCATGCCTTTATAAAAAACAGAGTTTAAAATTTAATGAAGAATTTTTCAAAACAAATAATAAAGAAATGAAGAGAATTTTTATTCCACTTGCAAGTTTAATAAAAGACATTTACAGGGATATTTCTTCAATTAACTTAAATGAAAAATTCTTCCAGAAAAACTAACTATATAATTTATTTATTTTTCCAAAAAGTATATAATTTATTTTTTGCTTATTATTGTACTCAGCAAGGGCATATAAATTTTTAATCCCTTAATTAACCATGGACAGAAGGCATTTTCTAGTCACAGGCTTGGCTGCAGGATTAATTGGTTGTAAAAATTATTTAAGTAATTTATTAAACGAAATTGATTTAGATGAAGGCAAATTATTATTAAGTTTAAAAAAATATGTCATTAAGTCGGAAACAAAAGTAGATTATTTTATGGATAATTATGATAGGAATCTTACACAATACGGGATGGGGATTGTATATAAGGATTTTTATTTCACACTTGGCCACATTGTTGATTTTAGCAAGGGAGTTCCGGTAAACACCCCTTTTGGATTAATTAATAGAGTCCCGGAAAAACTTAAATTTGAGACAAAGATTAACGGAGTTAAACTTGAAAAATTAATTTTTGATGAAAATGATGTAGCAATTTTTAAATTACCAAAAAATTTAGATGTTCCGAGATTTCCATTAGAACCAAGGAAGGACATATATCTTGGAGAGAGAATTGCAGACATAGGAAATCCTCAATTGCTCGGTTTTAATTATCGAATGGGAAAAATTAGTGACTTAGATGGAATTAAAATTCCTGGCGGAGAAGGATATGAAAATTCAATTGGAACTGATATAGGGGTAATCCCTGGAGACTCAGGAACCCCGGTGATTTCAATGTCAGACAAAAAATTAGTGGGAATTATGGGTTTGCGTTTCTGGGGGGCGGGTTATTTTCAGCCAATTAAAAATTTTCTAAAATACTTGTGAAATGAAAACACTTCAGGAAGAAATTTATGACACTTTTCAGTTATGGAAAAAAGATTTATCCAATCGTGATTTTTACGACCTCTATGTTTATCTTTGTATTGGGGATTATCCTGAACAAAGAAAATATTATTCAGTTTATTGGGAAACATTAAAGAAAAATTCAAATGACAAAAAAGAATAAAAGAAAAACAAAACACCACATCATCCCGACTTCACGCAAGGGAAAAAACCTCGAAGAAAATCTTGCATATGTTCCTAAAAATAAACATCAGTATTATCATTCTTTGTTTGAGAACAGAACTCCTGATGAAATAATTGATTATTTAGTTGAGAATTTTTGGAATGGCCAAACAATATGGGTTGATAAATATCTTTGGAGATATCATGAAAAAGAATAAAACAAATACAAGATGTCTGTATTATAATTTTGGCGGGGATTTTGATAAAGGTTATGCTCCTTATCCAAAAAGTTTTGGCGCAAGATGCGAGTATCATAGAAAATTTTTTTCAAAAGACAAAGGAAAACTAAATCCTGATTGCGGAAACTGTATTAAAAGTCTTGATACTTTGGTTGTGATAAAATAATATTATGTTTTCACAACACTGATATTAGAATTTTTAAAAAAGTTTTCCGGATTCCTTCCCGATAACTGAGCAAAATAAGGGATTTCAATTGAATAACATATTCTGCAGATATAAAATTCTTGGGCATTCCCCGGGAGATAATCATTTTTTACAATCTCCATTCTCTTTCCATGGCACCAATGAATTAAGGATTTCCCAACACACTCTTGCTCAGGTCCTAAAGATTTAAATTTTATTCTTTCAAGCTTTGCCATAAAATTATTTATCTTAATGCTTTTTAAAATTATGTGAAAGTTATTCCCTAAAAAATATAATTAAAAATCATTTCATGATTTTTACTCTTCACCTGTCCACCATTCAAGGTCAGGCAATTTTGAAGTATCCATGTCTTTTGCTTTCAGATAACCGCGCGTTAAAAGATAAAAAATTACACCAAGAGATTTCGCGCTTTTGTTATTTCCAATAATAATCTGGTCTGCACCTTTTGCAAAATTGTTTGTGTCGCAAATCATTAAAATATTTTTATGAACTTTCATTGTATCATTCAAAGCATTTTTATCAAGCCATGAATCAGTTACAATTGTTAATTCATTTTCAAAAAAATCAGGCAAATTGGTATTTGTCAAAACTCCTGCAGGATACTTTTTTGTGAAAACTCTTATTCCTGTAAGTTCAGAAAACATTTTTGCAGCTTTCCAACCAGCAGGTCTTTTGCAAACTAAGATTATATCTTCAGAATTAAATTTTGACAAGTATTCAATTCCTTCTTTTAATTTTTCATCAATTATATTTGTATTGAAGATTGCCAAACCATCTGCACGTCTACGGTAAACATATTTTTTCATTGCAGGAGTTACAACTTTTGTCCCAAGATAAATTCCTGCCTTAACATATTCCTCAAGGGGAATCAGCATATCAGTTCGCTTCTTAATTTTAACCTGCTCTTTTAATTCGTCTGTGCTCGGCCCTTCTGAAGCAACTTTCTCTTTTAACTTCGCAACTTTCTCAAGTAATTCTTTTTTCCTTTCTTCCAAAGATTTAGATTCTTCCTTTTCCTTTAACTCATCAGTTTTTTTAGTGTCAACACTTTCAGCTTCTTTTTTTAATTCTTCTGAAACTTTTTCTTCCTTAGCTTTTGTCATGTAACTTAACAAGAAATTTAGTTTAAAAAGATTTGGATTGAGAATTTTCAATTAATTATTTTTTTATCAAAATTAATTCATATGTTTTTACTTTGCATTTATAAGGAACATGAGTAGTATTTTCACAACCTTTTCTAATCATTTTAGTTTTTAATCCATTTTCACTAAATAATTTTTTTAAAAATTCAATTGAATGTTTATACTTTTTTATATTTAGGTTCTGGCTAAAAATCCCCCCAGATTGAGTATAACTAATTATGATTAATCCATTCTTCTTCAATACTTTTGATAGATTATGAAAAATTTTTTTTAATTTATATTTCGGGATATACTGTATAATTCTTATCATCAGGATTAAATCATATTCCTTTTTCTCAAAATTAAATTTTTCTATATCTTTCTTATAAAACCTAATTTTATCTTTTGCACTTTTTGGAGATTGTTTTAAGAAATCCAAATCAACTTTATCGATTGAATCAATCTTCACTGAGAATTTAGAGAGATAAACAGAATTTCTTCCGTTCCCGCACCTGATATCCAGAACATTATCGAACTTATCTTGGTATTTTAATATTCCCTTAACTAATTTGCTTGGGGCAAAACTATCTATCTTAAATTTCCCCTCTAAATATAATCTTTCCCACTTTTTCATTTTCCCAAACTCTTCTCAATCTCAATCAATCGTTTCAGTTTTGCTTCACGAACTTTGCCGTCAATTCCGCATTTAAAAAAATCAGCTTGGAATCCAAAAGCCAAATCAGCTAAAATACTCTCGTCAGTTTCTCCGCTTCTGTGCGAGAAAATAGTTTTAATATTATTTTCTTTTGCCATTTCGCAAACTCTTGCAACTTCCAAAAGTGAGCCGCACTGATTTGGTTTAACAATAATTGCATTAATCGCCTTTTCATCAATTGCTTTTTTCAGTCTCTTTGAATTTGTAACAGTCAAATCATCCCCGACAATTAATGATTCAGGAAATTTTTTAAGGAGTTTTGCAAAACCTGTAAAATCCTCTTCCCCAAATGCATCTTCAATATAAAACAAATTAAAATTTTTAATTAAATTAGAAACATACCCAAACTGCTCTTCCTCTGTTCTCTTCAAAGGCGGATTAAAATATGAATATTTTTTTCTCTTAAAAAAGTTTGAAGACGCAACATCTGTTCCAATTGGAATTTCTGCCTCCTTTAAGATTTCAAAAACCTGCTTTTCATTTAAGTGCGTTACCCAGGCATTCTCGTCATTTTTTTTAGATTTAAAATTTTTGTCAAGCCTCTTCAAAGTTGTCTCAACACTGGATTTTATTTTTTTATTTAATTCATAATTTTCCTTAAAAGTTTTTAAATTTGGAATTAATAAAAATTCCTGAAAATCAGGTTTCTTGTCTGTGTTTGAATGCGCTCCTCCCCCAATGCAGTTGCCGACTGGTCTTGGGAATTTTTTTGCCTTTTCATTAATAAGTTGCCAGACTTCTTTTTTTTGTTCTTTTGCAATTGCCTTTAGAACTGCATATTCAAGCGCCAGTAAAGTGTTTGCTCCAATGTGCCTGTCGACAATATCTTCAATTCTTCTCAGGTCATCAAACTTTTCAATTTGCTCATTTGAAAAATAATCACTAAAATCTTTTATTGTTTTTATGTCGCCCTCTAAATCTTTTCTGTAACTTTTCGCTTCTCTCTTGCCAGTTGACTTTCCATTTGGCGCTGATGCAGAAAATTTCCCAACATTTGTCTTTATTGCAACAAAAATAGTTTTTTCACGACGGGAATCACGAATTGCCTTGGCATCAACTCCTTTTATCACAACCATAAAGAACAAAATGAAATCTGGTTTATATAGATTTTGTATGCTTCGCAATGTAGTCTAAAGTATAATAATATTTATTAAGTTCAATTAAAAATTATTTTTATGGAAAACCAATTTACCCCAAGCAGGAAGTTGGCTGGGGAATACCGAAGAGAATATTTTAAATATCGATTAGTTCAGGATAGTTGGAGAGGACTTTTTAATTCGTTCATTTCAGATGGTTTTCATGAGTTATCTCATGGCAGATTTTGGAAATCATTTTCAAGTCTTTCAAAAAATGGTTATAGAAAAGACCTTTCAGAAAGTTTAGAGGATGTGATACATAATTATTCTTCAAGATATTTAACAGAAGTTTCTAAACGCGGAGAATTTAATCAGATTTTATTAAACTGGTTAGAGGAATCTTTAGAAGTTCCAAAGTCAAAAAAAGATTTTTACAAAAGACTTCATAATGAATTTTTTCAATATGTAGAAAATGGAGGGCAAGTCCAGCAATGGGGAAAATTAAGAATTAATGGTAAAGGGATTGAAATTTATGATATAGTGGAGCCGAAAATTCCAACTTTAGATAGTTTTTTTGAAGATGAAGATTGAATCATTTAAATTTATTTAAATAATTTTTCACTCTTCACTATTTCCTTCATCAGAATCTTCACGCTCGTCCTCAGGATTTGCCAAAGCCATGATTTCTCCTTCTGAGGAAATATCCTTTTCTTCCTCTTCTTCTAAAGCTTTCTTTTTCTTTTCAGTTAACTTAACTTCCGGAATTCTTTTTAATGCTCCTTGTTTTTTTCCGGGAAAAGGTTTCTTAATTGAAATCGGCAGAATATTTGACCTCAACTCAATTTCTGCAATTTTCAAAGCATCAAACTTTACTTTCTCTAAATCATCTTTTTCAATCTTAATTAACAAAGGCGCATTCATTGCAATTTGCAAAGCCCGCGCTCCAAGAATTCTCGCCTGCTCATATTTTGTAAAATTTTCAGCTTTCATTTATTTTAAATGTTTTTCTAACTTTTTAAAAATTTCTTTATACACTTTATTGACTAAGTCAAGTGCTTCTGAAAATTCCTCAATTGTTAATGCGCTTTTTTCTCCTTTTTGCATTGATGAAATAACGCCGTCAGTGCTTCCGATTGTTATCCGTGTTTCGCTTATGTCTTCTTCCTCGCGAGTCGGGTCAACTATGAATTTGCCGTCGATTTTGTGAGTAGTAATTGAAATCGGAGTTGTCTTGCTTAAAGGAACATTTTCATCAGTTAATTCTCCATATAAAACTCTTTCATTTTCTTCATCATACTTTGGAACGCGAGCATTTTTCAAAGCAATTATTGCGCCCAAGCCTGCAGCATCAAACAAATTTCCGTCGTCATTAATTGTATAAATATCTATGAAAACTGTCCAGACTTTCTCCCCTTCCTTAATGCAAAGTTTTTCCAAATCAATAAAATGCGATTCACGAATTCCTCTGTCAATAACTCTCCCCAATTCAATTGCAGGAAATTTCGGAGGACCATATTCAAACCTCGGCGAACTCAAAGGCAAAAGTTCAGCAGTCACCATCATGTTCCCTTTATCAGGCGAATCAGGATAAGGCGTAGCAACATCCATTTTAACACCAACAATAACTTCAGTCTTTCCAATTTTAACCCTTGCTGAGCCCTCTGCATTTTTTGAAACACCTGTCTCGACTTCTATTTCTCTAAATTCATCAAGCCCCCTGCCGTCAAAACGTTTGCCTTCTTCCATATACTTAACAATTCTTTCTGCTGTTATGTCTGATGTTGTTTGCACTTTATCCATTTTATTTTTCTCCTCCTTCTTCATCTGAATTTTTAACTGAATCTTTTAAAGCCTGTTTTTGAACTTCATAAATTTCCTTCGCAGCTTCTTTTGCCATTTCAATTGCTTCGAGTAATTGCCCTTTATCAATTTTGCCGTCAACCTGAATGTGTGTAAGTTTTCCGTCAGGAGTAAAAGTCATTGGGATATCAGTTGAACCCTCGCCCTCTTCAAATTCTGAATCTTCGTATTTATCTAAATCTAAAACAACTGTCTTGTCAAGTTTTCCTGCTGCAATACTTGAAACAATATTTTTCATTGGAATTCCTGCATGAGCCAAAGCCATTGCTGCTGCATTAATTGCTGCACACCGCGTTCCTGCATCTGCCTGAATAATATTCACATGAACATCAATAACCATGTTTGCGTATTTGTCAATTAACAAAACCGGCTCAAGCGCCCACTCCATTATTTTTGAAATTTCAGTAGACCTTCTGTTAATTCCGGGTCTTATTCTGTCAGTAACTGAGAAACTAATCATATTATAAGTACATCTTAGAGTCCCTTTTTCAGGATCCTGCAAATGCTGCGGGTGCATTTTTTTTGGCCCGAAA
The DNA here is from genome assembly GCA_050124795.1 of Candidatus Pacearchaeota archaeon. Taxonomy (GTDB): domain Archaea; phylum Nanobdellota; class Nanobdellia; order Pacearchaeales; family GW2011-AR1; genus JASFEO01. The sequence goes on along the minus strand of JASFEO010000003.1, from coordinate 29,091 downwards.
ACAGAAGCAATTGCAATTGTTTTTCCCTGCTGCCAAATAGCACTGCCATCTGCGCTTTTCACAACCCCAACTTTTGCTGAAATCGGAGTTCTAAACTCGTCTGGCTTTCTTCCTGATTTTCTTTTGAATTCTTTTGTCATTTTAATTTATTAATATCTTTTTTAATTCTGGAAACTTCTCTTTATTTTTATCTACAAAATCTCTAAAAATAAAATGTTCTTTAAACCTTTCGGGAACATTATTTATCCTAATCTCATCTTTGGTCCAATCTTCTTCATTAGTTCCATCTAGATTTTCATAAGTTGCTAAAATTTTATATTCTCCTGAAGAAAGAACAATCTCATAATAGGCGGGTGTTGGTGAAAGCATTTTCCCGCGAGGATAAGCTTCATTTATTCTCTTAAAAAGTTCAGTTTCATTTGTCATTTTATTTTTTACCTCCATTTTCACTAAACCATTTTTCAACTTCTTCTGTTAAACCTTGTATAAAAGATTTTTCAGCAACAAAATTAATCGCTCTTTTTGCAAATAACTCTTCATCAACTTTCTCGCCCTTTATCCAGATAAATCCATTTTGCCCCACTGTGATATTGCAGTTTGTTTTGTCTTTAATTAAACTTATCATGCTTCCTTCCTTGCCGATTATCCTCGGAACTTTGTTTGGATTTACTTTTACAATTATTCCCTCGTCGATTTTTCCAAGCCCTCTTGATTTTATACTTAAGTCAACTCCTCTTTTATTCATGCTCCAGATTTTTGCAACAACCATGTCGCCGATATCCATGACTTCATCCAGCCCGTTTTTATTAACATACATTGGCACTTCAGTTAAAGATAAAAAAGCTGTTTCAGGAACTCCGATATCAATTATCCAGCCATTGAAGGTCACATTTTCAACATTTCCTATTACAACATTTCCTCTGCGAGCCTGATAAACTCCTGACAAGGGGATTACTTTTACAAGTTTTCCTGATTCCTCAGCAAGACCAAATCTTAATGCAACAATATCATTGTCTTTTTTTTCTGTCCCTTCACCAGGCAAAAAATCATCACCACTGGAAATAACTTCTCCTGGAATAACTACTTTTCTATTTGTCATTAGTATTTGCCTCCATTATCTAATCCTCGCCGACAATTTCCAAGTGAGTCTAATCTTTCTTCAGAAGCCTGAGATTGATTTTGCAATTTATCAAGAAGATTTAAAGCATTAACAATATGTTCTCCTTTTGGTCTATCAAAAACTGGGATATATTTTTTCCCTTCCTCGTAAATTGCATAATCTGCGCAATGGCATGTTTCAGGATGACAATCGCATGAGTTTTTTCCTAAAGTGTATTTTTCATTTGTCATTTTAATTTCTTCCTCCCAGATTAGTTACGGATAATCCTTCATTAGTTTTTTCAATACAATAAGATTTTTTGTTAAAATCTATTTCAACAGGATTTTCTAACATATCTTCAAGTAATGTTTTCTTAACTAAAGATATCATGAGACTTCCTTGTTTTTGAGAAAGACCTGCCTCATTTGTGAACATCACTGAATCAAATCCAGAAAATAGGCTGTCTAATTCTTTTTCAGAATAGTTTTCTTGATTAGCACAATTTTCTATCAAGCTTCTTATTACTTCAACAGAATAATCCCCGATAGATGGTTTAAGTGAAATTTCATGTATGCTTGACTCTCCGATAAAATCCTCTCTTTCAGCTAAGCCAAAATCTGCAAAATGAGACCTTGTTCTCTCAAAAACGCAACTATAAAGATTGTCTAAAAATTCTTGTGTGTTTTCATATTTTGTCATTTTAATTAATCATAAATTTGTCTTTTAAAGTTTTGGGTTTGTTGGTTTATTAGCTCCCTCCTGAGAAATCCTAATCTCCCGGTGATTGGCAACACAGAAGGGTCTGCCCTTATTCTATCAATAAGATTATTTCTTAAAAACTCTTCTAAACCTACATCGCCGTCAGTTGGATCATTAAAAGTTATCGCTTCTGTTGTTTCATAAGTTATCCTATTGTTTTCTTCATCAAAATTTGAGATAGTTAATTTATAAAAATATTCTGGTTTCATTTAATAATCTCTCCTTATATTTAATTCTCCAAATCTTAATACTTCATTTACTTTAGGATCTTCATCTAAAAAAAGTTTATCAGAAGGAGTCTCTTTTTCGACATAATTGTCCTCTTCTCTTTGCGGAACATCGATAGGTTCAGGTCTAAAATATTTTGAGTCTGGCATTTTAATCATTAACCTCTTCAGTAATTGCACTGCCGTGTGTTACATTATTTAATTTATCATAAAAATCCATAATTATCCCCGCTGGAACAGAAACCACTACTTCCAAATTTCCATTGTCAAGCCAGTTTTCTTTTTCCTTATATTGTGAAACAACTCCATAAGCCCGACCAGTGTGCATTGCAGGAATTGTGATTTTCACCTTTTTCATTTCTAATTTTATTGGGATAACCTTTGAGACTGCTTCGACAATTTCCTTAATCTGATTTTCAACTGGAACATTCTTAATATTAACATGCGCGTCCTTTAATGCGCTTTCAATTCTCGACTGTGAAACAGGATTTTTCGTCTGAGGGTCGATTGCATTGGCAGCCAAAAAATTCACAACCTGCCTTACCTTTTTTTCTCTTTCCTCGTCTCTATGTTCCTGAGTCGTCTGCACTTCACCTTCCTTAATTATCCTCTTTGCAATCTCATGAATATCAGTTGTCCCGAATGCAAGTTCCAAATCAGAATTTCCTGCAACAAAACCTTTTTTTATATCAGAAAAAACCTTATCCCCCCCAACATCAATTGCTGAAACTTCATCTTTTTTTAGTTTTAATGCATCATCCAAGTCAACCCTGATTTCAAAATTCAATCCTGATTTTCTTATTCTTGCAATAGTTGATGTCATTTTAATATTTACTAAATAAGTATTCTTGCGAAGTTACTTTTTCTCCTATATTTTTGTCTTGTAAAAATCCCCAATTATTTTCACATAATTGTTTTGCAGAAACCTCTCTTGCTAAACCAACTGATAAAGGGTCTCTGTGAGATTTAAACCTATATTTTAGTTTGGATTTATGTTTAATTTTTCCACTTTCTTTTTTAGTCGAAGTAATAACAATCTCTTCATATCTTCGCATATTTGGAAAAGGAAAAAATATCATTGCTTCTCCACTGGGAGTTTCAATTCCAAAATTATCCCAATAAAAATCTAATCCTAAAAATTTCATTTTAATTTCTGTCCTCCTTGTCAAAAACATAATATGCTAGATTTTTCCCTAATTTTCCCGGGATAAACATCGAATACTTTGCAAAACCCCTTAAAACAGAATCCTCAGAATTAACCTCTATATTTATCTCCTCTCTTGAATGTTCTTTTATCAAACGGTCTAAAGTAAAGAAGAAAGTAGAATTACTTGCCATTGCAACATAAGTTCCAAGGACGACTAATGAAGTAATTATCTTCTTTTTAAAATTATACTCCTTTGGTTCAATTGGTTCACTACTAATTCCATGATCTAAATTTACCATAATCTCACTTTACAAACTCCTTAATTTTTTCTCCCTCAATTCTTTTTAACCTTGCATTTTGTTTTTCTAAATATGCAAGTTCCAGCCTGTTCAAGTCAAACTTTGTCCCTTGCATTTCCTTTAAAATATCAATAATTAACTTAGCACCTTTCTTCATTGTCAAATCTTGTTTATACTTTTCCCTTAACTTTTCTTTTATCTTCTCGTCGTTTTCCCCGATTGCATTTGCATGATAGGACAAATAATTTCCAGTAATGTCGCTTGTGAAAAGTTCTGCTTTACTTCCGTTAATTCCTGCAACCATTAATGAAACCCCGAAAGGCCTTGCTCCTCCGTATTGGCTGAACTGCTGTTTTACATTTGAAATATCCTTAATAATTAATTCCGGTTCAATTGGCGAATCATAAGTAACCCTGTGCTGCTGTGCCTGGACCTGCGCTCTTTCAATTAAAACCCTTGCATCTGAAACAATTCCTGCAGCGCTCGCAATAATGTGAGAATCAATTTCATAAATTCTGTAAGTTGATTCAAGTGTAACAAGTTTATCAGTAATTCTTTTGTCAGCAATAATTATTGCGCCATCAGAACAAACCATCCCAACACTTGACGCTCCAAGTCTCACAGTTTTTTGCGCATACTCAACCTGCAAAATTGTTCCCTCAGGGGAAAACATCGTCGCTGTTCTGTCATAACCCATTGCCTGGTGCTGCATATCTGTTGGCATATCCATTTAAATTACCTTCACTAAGTTTTTCAAATTTAATTTTTTTATTGTCATTTGCTATTTTCAAAATAGAGAATTTAATAATCTTTAATTTAGTTTCTCTTGTCTTACAGATTTTTTAAAATTAAATCATTTATAAATTTTTTGGATGAGAAATTTCCCTTAATTTATCTAATTGCCCGCTCCCCAACCACTTCGCCCCAGCCGATTAATCTCCAGTGACCATTTATATTTCGCGCAATTCCTACATTGTCCTTTTCTAAAGCAACAATTGGGATGTTTAAATAAAGTTCAACAATATCGTCTTTGATTTTTTCAACTGTTCCGACGGTAATTGTTGTGTTAACACTAAGCATGAGCATTTCCTTTGTTTTAATTTCTTCAATCTTTTTTTCTTCCCCTGTTCCAAGCGCCTCCTTGAAAAGTTCTGTTTTTAATTTTACTTTATTTGTCGCCTCGGGCAATGTTTCTTTTTTTCCAACAATGCAGCCAGTCAGAGAATCTGTTTTTGTTAAATACGAGTCAAGTTCTGTTTCAATTGAAATGCTCGCCCCCGGCAGGACCTCCTTCACATTTTTATTTCCCTTATGCAAAGACAAAATTTTCGTGTAAAGAGTTTCATAAGTTAATTGATTATTTTTTTTAGAACTTAACCCCGGCTTAATTTCTATTTTCTCACCTACTTTTAATTTTCCTTTTTTTAAAATCCCCCCAAGAACACCCCCGTTTAATTTTTCAATCTCCCCCCCGGGCTTATTTATATCAAAACTCCTTGCAACTAAAAAAACCGGTTCTGCATCAACATCTTTTTTGGGAATTTCAAATTTAGTTAATTCTTCTAAAAGTTTGTCAATATTAATTCCTTGCTGAGCAGAAATCGGGATAACAGGAGAATTCTCTGCCGCGCTCCCCCTTACAAACTCCTTAATTTTTTTATAATTTTCCAAAGCCTCTTCTTTTGTAACTAAATCAATTTTATTTTGAACAATAATTATATTCTTGATTTTTTTTGCCTGCAAAGCCATGAAGTGCTCTTTTGTCTGGGGCTTGATTCCCTCATTTGCAGCAACAACTAAAATTGCTCCGTCAATAATCGCGGCTCCTGAAAGCATTGTTGCCATTAACATCTCATGACCCGGCGCGTCGATAAAACTAATATATCGAACTGGTTCACCTTTCTTTTCAGTTGTAAAATTATCTTTATTTTTTGAAATTAAAATATCTGCATAACCAAGTTTTATTGTTATCCCACGTTTTAATTCTTCAGAATGCGTGTCAGTAAATTTTCCAGTCAGCCTTCCAAGTAAAGTTGTCTTTCCATGATCAATATGCCCTACAACTCCAATATTTAGTTCTGGTATTTGTTTCATAAAAATAGATTGAACAAAGACTTTTTAAAAGTTATTAAGATAATCTTTTTATGGAAATTGAATATGAAGCGACATTTACAAATATAGATAAAGACGAAATTAGAAAAAAATTAAAAGAAATCGGGGCAGAAAAATTGGGACTTGATTATAATGATGCTCTGTTTTGTTCAGTTGATACATTGTATAATAAAAAATATGGAGTCCCAAAAGAAATCATAAATGACAAAACTCCTGAGATATTGTTTGGCGGGGGAAATCCTTTTGATTATTGAATTCCAAAACAATAATTTTAAAAATGTTTTTTATAATGAAAAATATGGCAATAAAAAAAGCTGAATTTTTCTATAAGCCAGAATGGGGCAAGGATGAGTTTAATCATAATTCTTATAAAGAATTGTATATGAATTCTCAATTAGATGCATTAAAGTTTTCATTGTGTCCTATTGTCAAAGAGTTTAATAATGGAATTAAATTCAGTGAAAAAAAATGGTTCTGCAAAATAAGTTTTAAATCGACCAGATCAAATCACTCTAATTTTCAATATGCCCTTTTTCAGCATTTAAGTTTAGTTCCAAAAGCAAGAAATGATCCTTATATATTTCATTATTCAGATTATAGTAATTTTCCTCACCTCATATTTGCAAATCATGCTGCAGAAGAAGATGTTGTGCTTATGTTAAATTTATACAATAAAACCCTCACCCCAAACCATCCCAATATAATTTTCAGCAAAATACAAAGATTATTTAAAGTTCCTAGAAAAATCATTAATCTTGAAAATGAAATCAATTGATAATTCCAAATTTCCTGAAAATTATGACAAAGTAAAAAAGCCCAATAGTGAAGAATTAGCTATAAAAATTCATTATAAGTTAAATTGTGATGATTAGTATATTAAAGCAAATGTCGAACAAGGAATAATAACTTATGAAAGACTCCGGGAACTTTTAGAAGATTTGTAATGTTTTATATAAATTTTTATAAACCTACTTTTATTTGATTAATTATGTATGAATATTTAAAAAAACTTTATAGAAGAATTTTTCCTCAGGAAATTGAACTTGTCAATCCTGAAAAAGTTTTTATTGATATAGCAAATGGAGAAACAACAAATCAATTGACTAAAAAAATTAGAGATGGGGAATTCAATTTCCGGGAATTCGTTTTTGCAGAGGGTTTTAAATGGTCTGGAAAAAAGGAAACAATTTTCTTGATAAAAAAGTAATTGAAGGAGAAACAAATTACAGAAGACTAAGAAGAATTGCGAGTTATATCAAATAATTTTATAACCTTTAATTACTTATGAATTTATGAAAAAATCAGCAGGAATTTTAATGTATAAATTTGTTGAGAATAAATTAAAAGTTTTTATTGTTCATCCGGGCGGACCATTTTGGAAAAATAAAGATCTTGGTGTTTGGAGCATCCCCAAGGGAGAAATTAACGACGGAGAAAATGATTTGTCAAGGGCGATAAAAGAAGTTAATGAAGAAACAGGAATTAAGTTGCCAAAAGAAAAAGAGAGGTATATTTTTTTAGGAGAAGTAAAACAAAAATCCTGGAAAAAAATTCTTGCTTGGGCAATTGAAGACAAAGAAAATTTCTGGAAGGGGATTTTAATGAAGCAAAATTTTATAGAAATTAAAGATAATTTTACAGGCAAAAAAATAAAAATTCCTGAAGTTGACAAAGCAGATTATTTTGAAATTAAAAAAGCAAAAGAAAAATTAATTTCAGGACAAGATGAATTTATTGATCGGTTGATTAAAAAATTAGTTTGTTATTCTTTCTTCTCTTCCTTAGGTGTTTCACTTTCTTTTTTCTCTTCAACTTTTTCTTCAGCCTTAACTTCTTTTACAGCCTCACCTTTATTATTTTGCTCCTGGAAAATTTCAGAAAGTTTCTTTTTTCCCTCTTTAACAATTTTTAAATTAATCTGAATAATAGCTTCACTAATAACTTTCCCGCGAACAGTTTTTCTAAGTCTTAAACCTTTTGGTTTTTTGCAAAGCTGTTTTTTCTTTCCTTCTTTTTTCGGCCGAGTCTTCATTGCCTTGCCATAAGTTAAAAGAACTTTTTTTAAGCCAATACCTTCGACATTTTTCATTGCAGTAAAACCGGATTTATCACTCGCCCCGCTAATTTCAAATTCATAACCTTCAAGGTCTGAGGAGATATCTTTACCTTCAACTTTATCATGAAGCTCTTTACCCATTAAACTTTCTGCATCTGACTCAATATGAAAAGTCTTTCCATCTTTGGTTGCAATATTAATCTTAAATGCCATTGAATTATCTACAAATTTTAGTTTTTAAATTATTTGGTTATAAATTTTTCTTTCTGGCGGGCGCGGCTATTTTAAAATTTCATTAATATTTTTTCTTAACTCATTTGGCAAATCTTTTTCATTTTTTAATTCATCAAGTGTTAAGATTCCTTTTCTTATATAATATTCAATTTTCTTTTTTTCCATTGGCAGAATTGTTATTGGATAAATTTTATATTTTTCAATATTCTCAATCAAGCTATCCCCCCGAGGATAATTCCATCCCATTAAATTCATTCCAACACCTTTTGAATAATTAATTACTTGCGGGGAAAATTTTGTATTTGTAATAAGTTCAGGTTTTGTAAAATGTTTTTTCACTTCAAGAAACCTTGCATAAACATAAAGCGCGATTTTTATGTCAACTCCAAGCCATGGTCTTGTGTGGTGCTTTGCCTCAATCATCAAAGTCTCATTTTTATTTCTCGCTAATATATCAATTTCATGAGTAATAAATTTTCCATTAACTGTTTTGTTAATTTCTGTTTCATACCCTTTTTTATCAAAAACCCTTTTCATAAATTTCTCAAATGTATAACCAGCTCCCCGAATGTGCAAATCAATTATTGCATTTTTTAAATTATACCTTATCCCTGCAACACCTTTTTCTTTTTTTAATTCACTAAACACAAATCTGAAAAGTTTTTTTGTCTTTATCCCATTATAAACAAATTCTTTTGCTTTTTTTAAAACACGATTAATTGCCTCATCACTTGCACCTGCGCGAAGCATGGAATTTCTTAATTTGTTCTCGTCATAAGGCGCTTTATCACCATTCATTTTTATAACAAAAATTTGTTTTGCCATTCTAAAATAAAGGAAGGGGGGTTTTAAAATATATTGCAAACTTTCAAATCTTAAAAATTTTCTCTTCAACTTTTTCTTAGAAAATTATTTCTTTTTTTTAGAAGTTTTTTTCTTAACAGGCTTTTTTGTTGTTGCAGTTAGTTTTTCAAGTTCAACTAAAATCTCTGCCTGCTGAGTTCTGATGTTCATGATATCCCCCTCAATCTTCATGATGTCAGACTTAATCGCCCTAAAAGAATTTTTAAGGTTGTGTTTGTTTACCATTGTAATTTTAGAATTACTACAGTTTTTAAATATTATGGTTATTAAAATTACATAAATTTTTGCAAAGTAAAAAGTTTTATAAACTATAAATTTCCTGTTTTATTAGATAAATGAAACAAGTTTTCAATCTAATTCCGAAAGGAATGTCTAAGATGATTAGTGTATTTGATTTACCTGCACAGGAATATAATTTAAAATTAGCTGATGCTTTGAAGAAATTGCCAGAGTTTGAGGAACCTGAATGGGCAAAGTTTGTTAAATCTTCTCCGTCGAAAGAAAGGCCAATTGATGACCCTGACTTTTGGCACAAGAGAGCTGCAAGTATTTTAAGGCAAATTTACAAAAAGAAAATTGTCGGAGTTAACAGACTTAGAACAAAATACGGAAGCCGAAAAAACCGAGGATTCAGACCTGAAAAATTCCAGCGTGCAGGCGGGAAAATAATCAGAACAATTTTGCAGCAAGCAGACAAAGCAGGTTTTACTGAAATTGCAAAAGACATAAAAAATGTAAGAAGCCGAAGACCAGGAAGGCAATTAACTGAAAAAGGCAAGAAGTTTTTGGAGGAAGTAAAATGAGAACTGAAAATATTCAGAAGAGTGAAATAAAATTTAGATTAACCCAGAATGATTTGGAAAAATTAGTTGGGTTAACTCCTGAAAGTTCAGAAGGAAAGGTATCAATTCAATATCTCAATCTTTATAGAAATAAGGATTATTATAATTTGTTTTTAGGAAATAAAAAAGTAGGATTAGAAATTTGGGGGATTGGTTGTGGGAACCCACATAGAGATGAGGATTATTCTGAATACAATAATCAGATAGCTATACTTTCTTCAGGAGACAAGTCTCTTTTACAAAATGCATATTCACAGTTAAAAAGTATTTTGGAGGAAGTAAAATGAGAATTAAAACTGAGGAAAAAAATGAAATGATTCTTAGGTTAACCCAGAAAGATTTAAATAAATTAAATAGAGAATCATCTAACCTTAAAGAACCTACTAAGATTCATTATATCCATAAGTATAGGGGGGCACATCATTATAAATTGCATCCCAAGGGAATTACCTTTCATAAGCGAGGATCAGATGAGGGTGCTGCGATTCTTGGGGTATTTGAAGAGGGGGTGAAAGATATTTGGGGGGGTTATGATTCTGAAAAAGATAATTTACTTGCAGTACTTGTTTCAGGGGATCCCTTTGTTCTGAGCGATGCATATTCACAATTAAATGATCTTTTAGGAGATTCAAATGGGAATTAAAAATCAACAAAAAAAAGCAACTCTTGCAAAAAAAGCAAGGCAAACTAAGTGGGCGCCGGTTTGGGCTGTTTTGAAAAAATATGGAATGGGGAAAAGAATTCATCCGTCGAGCATGACAAAACACAGGCGTTCATGGAAAAGAACTAAATTGCATGTGAAACCGCGCAAGCAAAAAAAATCACACTTTGGATAATTAGAATATGCCGCAAGAAAAACAAATGACTAATCAAAAAAAAGAAGAAAAGAAAATGGAAAAAGAAATAGAAAGAAAAGAAGTTGAAACTCCAAAAGAAAATAAGGAAATCAAAGAACCAAAAGTTGAAGAAAAAGTTGAAGAGAAAAAAGAAACTAAAGAAAAGTTAAAAGAAGTTGAAAAAGAGATTAAAGAAAAAATTTCTACAGACAAAATTAAAAAAGCAACCGAGACTCCTAAAGAATATAAGGAATTTACAATTCCAATTCGTGATAAAGTTCGTCCTGCTCCACGATATAAAAAATCACCTAAAGCAATCAAGACAATAAAAGAATTTTTAGTTCGCCATATGAAAATTTATGATAAAGACCTGAAAAAAATCAAACTTGAAAAATCAATTAATGAATTTATTTGGCACAGAGGAATTAAGAATCCCCCGCATAAAGTTAAGGTGAAAGCTTTTATGGACGGTGAAGTTGTTCGTGTTGAACTTGTTGATGTTCCAAAGAAAATTAGTTTAAGAAGAGGAAGAGAATTAAAGCGTGAGCAAAAAGCAGTTGAATCTGCAGGAAAGAAAAAAGGTTTAATGCAAAAAGCAAAAGAAGCTAAAACTGAAAAAAAGGAAACTCGTGAAGAAGCAAAAGAAGCTGAGGAAAAAAAGAAGGCAGTTAAAGAAGAGGGAAAGAAAATTGAAAAGCAGGCTGCGAAACAAATGAAGCACGAGAGCGGAGGCAAAGCAAAAGGCAAAACTGCTCCTCAAAGGAAGGCGCTTGCGAGATAATATGATTCTGAAGGAGTTTTTTAATTATTCCGCACATCCCTAAAAACTTTCTTGAAGGAAAATTTTTATTTTCCTATACCCAAAAAAATCAGTTGTATAATTATATGCTCCTGCATTTAAAAAAATAATTTTATCTCCAATCTTAGGATTCTTTAACCTAACCTTATAACGAAATATATCATCTCTTGTCGGAGAATTTCCTTTAATTAAAAAATATTCTCCCTCTTTATTATCCTCTAATTCTCCTTCAACAAGCATCTTAGTTCCAGTCAAAAGTGTATCAAGAGCACAATTATAAATTGTTGTATTAATTATAATATTTTTTTCCTGAATCTGAATAATTTCTGTAACAAGTTTTATTGAGGGAGAGGCAAAAAATCTTCCAGGCTCAATAAAAGTTTCAATATTATTTTCTTTTAAAAAATCTCTTGTTTCTTTTATTTTTTCAAATATATAATCCATTGCCTTTAAATTATAACTTTTATATTTAGTTGGAAGGCCCCCGCCTAAATTTAAAAAATCAATTTCTTCTAAACTTTCTTTATTTAAAGAATCAATTATCTCCCTTTTAATTTCCCATTCACTTGTATTCTGGCTTTTTCTGTGAATGTGAACTCCAAGTTTTTCAATAAATTTATTATCCTTAATTCTTAAAATTATTTCATTTACTCTTTTTGAATTCATTCCATAAACAAAATATTTACCTGTTCCAATTCTATGTTCACGAAATTTCATTCTTAAAGAAAGATTAATTTTAACTCTCTTCTCCTCACAAACTTTTAATAAGTTTTCCAAATCAATTTCATTATCAATTACAAAATTTTTAATCCCAATATCTAAAATCTCAGAAAACTCAATTCTACTTTGGGCCTGAGTAAAAAACCAAATCTTTTTCTTATCCTTAATATCCTCAAACTCTTCTCTAGCATGAATTGAAAAATCCACATCACTTAAATCCTGCAAAACTTTTCCAACCTCTTTATTTGTTTTATATGAATAAGAAATTTCTAAATCTAAATCTTTTAATTTTTTTACTTGAGAAATTAATTTACTTTTTGATAGGATGAATTTAGGTTGTGTCATTTTAAGATTTATCTTGAGTAAAAAAAAGTTTTTCTAAATCATATCCTATACTCTCTGCTCTCTTTGCAATAGCTTCTAACTTTGGAGCTCTGGCGTGGGCAAATCCTCTATTTTTATTCTGAATCTGAAATCCAAATTTTTCTTTATTTTTAAAATCATTACAAATAATTGTATTCCAATTGTATCCAGAATAAAATTCCACCATATTATAAAGAATATCTCTTAATTTATTTTTATTTTCTCCTCTAAACGAAACAACTTCTAAATCAGGCAGCCATAAATTTTTGGAATTATAAGATGGGTTAAAAATATAACTTGAAGAAATAAAACCTCTTGCATCAACATCCCCGACATTTAACAAAGGCTGTCTTGCAAAAGTTCCTAAAATTATTTTTCTCCCTTCTTTTTCATGTATTTCTCTTTCCAAATCCGGATTTTCTGTTGCTTCTGAATTTGCATAAGACTCGCTGAACCCAACAAACTTATCAAAATCATCTGACGCCATTTTAGTATAAACCTCTGCAATTTTTCTTTCAGACAGTCCCTGGTAGATTCCTTTTCCTGGGCAAGTAATTATAATTCCTTTATTCATCTTCCAAAATCCCTTCCTCATTTAACTTATCCAAAACACTGCACATCATTAAAGGAAAAGTAATTGTCACATCCCCGTTTACTGTTGCTGCTTCTGCATCATCTTTTATTTTTCCCCATGATTTTGCTTCCTGAGTTGTTGCGCCTGAAAAACTTCCTGAGGATGCGTGCGAAGTTGTCATGTAAACTGCATAATCAAAACCCCCTGATAAAAGCGCAGAAAAAACTGCATAATGTTTTGAAGTGCTACCCCCCAAAGAAATCAGACCCTTTTTTTCATCAAAACTTAAATCAGTCACAACTCTCTGCATGTCAAGAATTGTATCGACGACAAAGTCACTGTGATTTTGCTGAAACATAAATAACTGAAAACCAAAACTTGAGTCAGCAATTCCAGGGCAATAAATCGGAATGTTGTTTTTCGCAGCCTGATAAAGAATTGAATTTTCATCTTTTAACATTAGCCCAATTTCATATAATAATTCTGAAACAGAAATTCTTTTTTTCTTCTCATATACTTTTTCTAAATATTCTCTCATTAAATCTTCAAACTTCATATAACTTTCACTTCTAATTGCCAAATTTCCAATTCTGTTTTCTCCCTTCTCATGCATTTCGACATCATCTGCATTAAAACTTGAAACTTCAAAATCCTCGCCAATTGCTTTCATAATATCTTCTTCAATACTTCCTGAAGTTGTAACCAAAATATTTGGCAGTTTTAATTTGCAAAGCTGCGCAAAAAAACCTCTTAAGCCAGAAGTGACCATGTTTGAAGTAAATGTAAGAAAAATTTTAGCGCCATTTTTTTTCATCTTCAAAACAACTTTCTCAGCTTCATTAAGCTCAAGTGCCTGATAACCTAAATTCCCAAATGCGTCGACACATTCAGACACAGACATATTTTCACTCCACTTAAAATCCTTAACAAATTCCATTTTAGAAACTCACGATTAGTTTAATTACATTTTTGGTATGTGATCAAACAAAGTCATAAAAAATTTATGAGAAATGTTTTTATAAAGTTTTTCTTTTAGTTATTTTATGTTAATGAAATTAAAAAAAGAATTAAGAAGTTTGGCTAACAGAGAACAGGCAGAAATTTTGCAGAGGTTTTTTAAAACAGGTAAAGGAGAATATGGCGAAGGAGATATCTTTCTTGGATTAAGTTCACAGCAAATTAGAAATGTTGCAAAGAAGTTTCATGATTTAAAATTAAATGATATTCAGGAATTATTAAAAAGCAAAATTCATACAGAGCGAACTTGTGCATTAAGAATTCTTGTTCACCAATACAACAAAGCAAAAGATATGGATGAGAAAAAAAAGATTTTTTATTTTTATTTAAATAACACAACAAAGATAAATAACTGGGATTTGGTTGATATTTCAGCGTGGCATATTGTTGGAAGATTTTTATTAGAGGATTATTCAAAAAAAGAAATTCTTTACAAACTTGCGCAATCAAAAAACCTATGGGAAAAAAGAATTTCAATTGTTTCAACTTATGCCTTTATCAGGGAAAATAAGTTTGACGATACTTTGGCAATTTCTGAAATTTTATTAGATGACTCGCATGACTTGATTCACAAGGCAGTTGGCTGGATGTTAAGAGAAGTTGGAAAAAGAAATGAAAAAATTTTAGAAGAATTTTTAAAAAAGAATTATTCAGGTTTACCTAGGACAACTTTGAGATATGCAATTGAGAAATTTCCTGAGGATAAAAGGAAGAGGTTTTTGCGAGGGGAGTTTAGATGAAAAAAATTTTATGCTTTGGAACATTTGATCTTTTGCATGAAGGACATAAAGAGTTTTTATTAGATGCGAAGTCATATGGAGATTATTTGGCAGTGATAGTTATTCATGATGATTTAGTTTATGAAAATAAAAAAAGATTTCCAAAAAATTCTCAGGAAACAAGAGCAAAAAATTTAGAAGAATTAAAAATAGCAGATAAGATAATTAAAGTATCAAATGATAAAAATAAAAATATTCTAATGATAAAAGATTTTAATCCAGATATAATTGTCCTTGGATATGATCAAAACTCTGAATTTATTCCAATACTAAAACAAGAACCTGAGAAAATAAATTTTATTAAATCAAAAGAATTCGCAGGGGGGATGCATTCCAGTATGTTAAAATAAAATGAAACAACAATTAATAAAAAAATTAAAAGAACTTGGCATAATAAAGAAAGGAAAATTCATTTTAAAAAGTGGCAGAGTTTCAGACTTTTACATTGATTTAAGAAAAGCTTATGGTGAGCCTGAAATTCTCAAAATGATTTCTGAATTGTTGTGTGAGAAAATAAATAATTTGAAAGAAAAACCAAATGTAATTGCAGCATCCGGTTATGGAGGAATTTCAATTGCAACTTTAGTAGCAAATAATTTAAATTTAAAATTATGTTTAGTTAGAGAAAAATCTAAAGACCATGGAATAGAAAATTTAATTGTTGGGTACAATCCAAAAGAAGATGATAGAATTTTGATCATCGATGATATTTTTGCTTCAGGCACAAGTATTAATAAAACACTGGATTCATTAAAACAAACTCCTGCAAAAATTTTGGGCGCCCTTGTTGTTATAGACAGAGAAGAAAATCCTCACAATATAAAATTAAATTCTTTGTTGAAATTGAGTGATTTTATTTCACAGTAACAGATTTTGCCAAACTTCTGGGATAATCAACATTATAACCCTTGAGTGTTCCAAGATAATATGCTAAAAGCTGAACTGGAATTAAATTAACAATTGAGGAAACTGTTTTTTCAACCTTAGGAGTTTTTATCCAATAATCAAATGCAGGATTGTTTTCCGGCGCAACCCCGATTACATAAGCTCCGCGCGACTTTACTTCGATTGCATTTGAAATAATTTCTTCCTTTGTTTCATCATTTCCAACTAATGCAATCACGGGAGTTCCTTCTTCAATTAATGCAATTGGCCCGTGCTTTAATTCCCCGCCTGCAAAACCCTGCGCATGAATGTAACTCACTTCCATAATTTTAATTGCAGACTCCAAAGCCATTGGGTAGTTCATTCCCCTGCCGATAATAAAAATGTTTTTTGTCTGATAAATTTTTTCTGCGAGTTTTTTTATGTGCTCACTATAACGAGGATTAAGCATATCATTAACTTTTCCTGCCAGGTCAACTAAGACTCTGTCTCCTTCTCTTAAAATTCCCGAGGCTGCATAAGCTAAAAGTAAAACAACTGCTAATTGCGAGGTCGTTGCCTTGGTTGAAGCAACTGCTTTTTCAGGACCTGCATTAATTAAAAAATTATAATCTGATGAATTTGCAACAGACGAATTTTCCACATTGGTAATTGAAATTATCTTTGAACCCCTCTCCTTTGCAACTTTCAATGCGTCTAAAACATCTGCAGTCTCCCCGCTTTGTGAAATTGCAATCACAAGAGTTTCAGGAACTAAAAAGTTTTTATAATTTTCAAATTCCGACGCCGGGATATAATTAACATGCTTGTCAGCGACGCTGGAAAAAATATATTCTGCAGTATGGCATACTCTCGCAGCTGTGCCGCACCCAATAAAGAAAACCCCTTTTGAATTATTTATTTCTTTTGCAATATGCATTAAATCAAAATCATCCTGGCTTATTGCGCGAAGCAAAGTTTCTTTTTGCTCCATGATTTCCTTTAACATAAAATGAGCATAGTCTCCTTTTTCCGCGATATTAACATCAACATCAACATTTATAATCCTCTTTTCTATTTTTTCTCCTGTTAAAGAATTAAAAAAGATTGGATTATTTTCAATCATAACAACCTGGTTATCGTCGAGATACATGATGTCTTTTGTCTTGTCAATAAATGCTTGGATGTCTGAAGCAATAAAAATTTCTGAAAAACCATTTTCCTTTTTTATCCCCACAATCATGGGCGAGCCATTTCTAAACCCCGCAATTTTCGACAACGAATCAAGAATAACAAAAGCATTTCTCCCCTTTAACAAATTCCCTGTTTTCATCACAGCATCTTTTAGATTAAATCCTAAACTTAAAAATTCCTCAATTAAATGCGCAATCACCTCTGTATCAGTTTCACTTAAAAATCTGTGACCCTTCTCAATTAAACTTTTTTTTAATTCATTAAAATTTTCAATTATTCCATTGTGAACAACTGCGAGTTTTCCATTGCAACTAAAATGCGGGTGTGTGTTTATCTCAGTTACTTTTCCATGTGTTGCCCAACGAGTATGAGCAATCCCTGCAAATCCTCTAAGAGGCTCGCAAAATGTCTCACTCACCTTTCCAACTTTTTTCTCCCTTAAAATTTCATTTTCAAAACTAGTTGCAAATCCAAAACTATCATACCCTCGATATTCAAGCTTTTTCAATGATTCAAGAAGAACTGAAAACACATCTCTCTTATTATTTTTATAAGCAACAATGCCGCACATGAAAAAAAATCTTAATGAAAATTTATAAAGATTATGTAATTAAAATAGTGTAAGGTATTAATTGATAAAATAAAAAAATAAGAAAAAATTTAGTAGGTTTTCTTACAGATATTTGTTAAGTCCTTTTTCCTTGACCCAATCTCTATATGCTCCGGCTTGTTGTGGGGTTATCTTTCCTGCTTCAAGAAGACCTGCCAATCCCTCTTCTGTAATAAAAGGGTTCTTTGCTGAGACATCATCATATTCGCGGCATCCATTGACACTACATAATACCATGTCCATGTCTGCTTTAATTGGGAAATTATCACAATTAGTGCATCCCCCAATCTGAACAAAGTAAGGTTGTTTATTTTCCATATTTATTCATATAGCAAAACTTCTTTAAAACAATTTATATTCTAGATGATATGGATTTAAAAACCCTAAAACAAAAAAAATCAGTTAAAGATCTTTTAGAATTTGGAATAATAAATATTAATAAGCCAAGCGGACCAACAAGTTTCAATATTTCCGATTTTGTAAGAAAAACTTTGAACTTAAGAAAGACTTCGCATTTTGGAACACTTGACCCAAAGGTCACAGGGGTTCTGCCAATTGCATTAAATCGGGCTTGTAAATTAACTGGATATTTTTTAGGTGAAGACAAAGAATATATTGGGATTATGAGAATTCATAAGGATGTAACAAAAAAAGAAATTGAAAAAAAGATTAAGGAAAAATTTACAGGCAAGATAAAACAATTGCCACCGTTAAAGTCAAGAGTTAAAAGAGAATTAAGAGAAAGAGAAATTAAAGAATTTAAAATTTTGGAAATTAATGATAAGGATATTTTGTTTAAAACAAATGTTCAAGGCGGAACCTACATTAGAAAATTAATTGATGACTTAGGGCGGGAACTTGGAATCGGAGCGCACATGTTGGAACTTCGTCGAATTCGCGCAGGAATTTTTACAGAAGATGATAAAACTTACCCAAGTGCAAATTTATATGACTTTGAAAAAGTTTGTGAAGAATACAAAAACGGAAATGAAGAATTATTAAGAAAAATAATAATCCCCGGAGAAATTATTTCAGAACTTTTTCCAGCTATAAAAATTAAGAAAGAAAATTTAAAACAAATTTTTACAGGCAAACCAATTCATGAAAAAGATTTAGTAAAAAAAGAAAAGATAAAAAAAGGTGAGACAATAATTGTTTTTTGTGAAGACAAGTTTGTTGGAATTTATGAAATAAAATATGAAGAGCATGTTTATGCAAAGGCTAAATTTGTTTTGCAGGAAGTTAAGGAATAAAACTTGATTTTTATTTTTTCTTAAACTCAACACCTCTAAATTTTTCAAACTCTTTATCTCCTGTTGCAAACAAATATCCTTTTTCCATTGAGAATATATAACCAACTGCATCGAAAAATGAGATTTTCTTTTTTAAGAAAAACAGATATTTCTGAAAAAGAATTAAATGTTTTTATTACGGAGTATTTAATCAATAACCCAATCGCAGCAGAGCTGCGGGGTAAGACCCAAAGGGGAATCTAAAGAGAAATGAATAATTTTATTAACCTGTCTATATAGATATTTTTCATGCGCCATTTCATATACTTTTCAAAAAACGGACCAACTTCAGGAGGGTTTGACTTAGGGAATTTATCAAAAGCCGGAAGACTTGATATTGCAATCCATTCACTTATTCAAGGGATTTTTTTATCTCACGATTTTAGGCGGGATGTTGTCTTTCATTTAGTTCTTTATGGAATGCCTGATCCTCCAAAACATATTGAAATACAAGTTAAAGAAGGAACCCCAATAAATAAAAGGGACTTGGGAAAATTAATCAAGAAAATTCTTTACAAATTTCGGGAAGGAGAAAAGCATGAAGTTTTTTCTGGCTGCCTTGTTGAGAAAAAAAGTTTACTTAAATTAGCAGATGAATTAAGTGAGGACAATGAAGTTTTTATTTTAGATAAGCGAGGAGAGAATTTAAGAAAAATAAAATTAGAAAAAAATTGTGCATTTATTTTAGGAGACCACGAAGGACTTCCAAAAAAAGAATTAAAAAGATTAAAACAAATTGCTAAACCCATTTCAATTGGTCCAAAAATGTATTTTGCGTCGCAGGTTGTTGCAGTTGTAAATAATGAATTGGATAATAGATAATTAATTATCTTAATAATCCCCCCTTCTATATGCTAAATCTGCTTCTACTTGGCTACGAGGCGTATAATTAAACAATATCTTCATAATATCAAAAAATCCTTCCCTGAAAAAATTTCTTTTAGGAGGTTCTTTCTTGGTTTCTATTGCAGGTTCTAACTCTTTTCCTTTTCTCTTTTCATCTAAGTATATCACTTTTTCCATGATTTATTTAGGTATCAGGAGTATTTAAATGTTTCTTTTTTACTTCTTTTGAATAGTAACTGAAGAATTATGAAAAATCTAATCCTCATTAATCCCCAAAGCAATTAATTTAAATAATCAGAGAATATAGTTTTTTATATTATCCATAATTGGACTTGGCTTAGATAAAAAAAGAATCCCCCTAATTATTTATAGGTATTTAAGTGGATTAATGATATTCACTATAAACATTGATACTGCTGTTGTTATTAAAATAATTATAAATGATTTAATCAAGGTAATTTTATACCGCCATCTAACTAAAAACATAGTCACGATTATCAGGAAAACTTCTATTGCTCCATAAAGTATTAACATCCCAAATAAAAGTCCAAAAGGCCAACCGAATAATGCTACAAAGAAAAGATATAAATGAGTATAGGAAAATATTGTTATATATAAAACAAATCTCATAAAGCAATTTACAATAATTATAAGAATATTATTAAGAATAGATTTGTTTTCAACTTTTAATTTAATAATTAGATAGTGAAAGATAAGTAAACTGATTAAAAAAATACCACGTTATATTTAAGATAGCCAACCAAGTATTTGGCTTTTCTTTCTTTGTATTTGTCAATTTCCTCCTGAGGAGTATCCATATTATAATTTTGGTCTTGTTCTAAGATTGTCTCTTTTTTAATATCTATCACTAATGAGATCTGTTTTTTCTCAAAATAGGTCTTTTTTCCGTCATAACCGATATAACTATCTTTAGATTCTCCTTGTTTATATTCTCTGGAAAGATTTGAGTAAAGGACTTTACTATCAATATTATCTATCTTAAATTTTATATAGTCTAATGAAGATTTATATTCCTCCAAAGCATTTTTATCTATAAAATCAAGAAATTTTGTAACTAAATCCAGCCTTTTAATTAATTCACCTTTGTTCATAGAGGGATCAGAAAATGATTTTATATTCATCTTTTCATTGAAGTAAAACCCATAATCAAATCCATCTTTATTAAAAATAACCTCCTCAAAAGAATCTTCCCAAAAATATAATATCAAAATTCTTCCATCATATAGCAAATTAACTGCTAATTCATTTGGATAGATTTTTGCAACATTAAATCCCAAATCTTCAAGATTATTTTTAATATTAATTGAATCCTGACTAGAAATATTAATCTCTGCGTTTATTAAAAAGATTAACAAAATAATCATTAGGAATAATAAATTTATTCTTGCCCCTTTTTTCATAGGTAAAATAATAAATTATATTTTATAAATTCTTCCTACTCTTCTCATTTGCGAAAGCGCGCATTTTAAATAACCAACTAACTTCTTTCGTTCATGTTATACTTAATCGGCTTAGGCTTAGATAAAAAAGGAATCTCACTTAAAGGATTAGAAGCAGTGAAAAAATGCAAAGTTGTTTATTTGGAAAACTATACAGTTAACTTTCCTTATTCAGTTTCTCAGTTAAGCGAAGTCCTTGGAAAAAAAATTATCTTAGCAAACAGAGAGTTTATCGAAGGTTTAGAAATTGTAGATTCTGCAAAGAAAAAAGATGTTGCACTCCTTATCTATGGTTCTCCCTTAATGGCAACCACCCACATAACATTAGTTAATGAAGCAAAGCACTCGCGCGTTAAATGCAAAATAATTCAGGCAGGTTCAGTTCTCGACGCTGTTGCTGAAACAGGTCTGCAAATTTATAAATTCGGGAAAATCGCAAGCATGCCAAAATGGGACCTTGAAAAAAATTTCACGCCTGCAAGTTTCATGGGAGTTGTAAAAGTTAATGAATCAATAGAAGCCCATAGTTTAATTTTAATTGACATTTCCTTAAAATTCAACAAAGCAATTGAGCAATTAACTATAGCAGCAAAAGAAAAAAAAATAAAAATTGGCAGATTAATTGTTTGTTCTAACCTCGGAACAAAGCACTCAAAAATTTATTATGGCAAAATTGAAGAACTAAAAACTAAAAAAATATTTTATCCATTTTGTTTTATATTGCCGTCGAAATTACATTTTGTTGAAAAAGAAAGTCTGGAGAGATTTCGATAATTTTAAAAACAAACTTCTTCTATGAATTTTATGACTGAAAATAATTTAAAATTTGAGAAAATTATTTTAGCCGCAGCCATAATTTCTATAATTATTATTTGATTGCAGTTCTTAATATGGACTGCGCAGAGATTTAAAATGAGTTTAAAAATTAAATTATATAAAACAGGAAAAAACCCTTTTCCAAAGGATGACCTTCTTAAAAGAAATGTTCTCTTGGAATTTATGAATAATGGGCGGGGCCCTGAAGAAATAAAAGAAAATGATTTGTTGCAAAGGGCATTTATTCAATTTAGACAGTTTTACTCTCTTCAGCAAATATGCATTTATGGCGGACATCTGCCTGTTGAGGAAATGAGAAGATATACTAAATATTTAAAAAATAATGTGAATAGGAGTTAATATGTATGACTTTAAAAAAGTAGAACAGGAATCAGGAAAGGTTTGGAAAAAATATAAAAGAGAAATAAAGGCGGCTGTGCATGATATCCCAAACAGAAAAATTTTCTCATTTCTTGAAGGACCGCCGACAGCAAATGCCCCGCCGGGTTTGCATCATTTGGAAACCCGAACTTACAAAGATTTAATCTGCAAATTCAAATTCATGCAGGGTTTTTCTGTCCCCCGAAAAGGCGGATGGGATTGCCATGGTCTGCCTGTTGAAGTGCAAATTGAAAAAAAATTAAACCTTGCATCAAAAAAAGACGTAATAAAATACGGAACAGACAAATTCATTAATGAATGTCGGATGAGTGTCTTCTCAAATATAAAAGACTGGAATTTATCAACTGAAGAATTAAACTATTGGGTTGACTTAAAAAATCCTTATGTAACTTTGGAGAATGAATATATTGAGAGTGTTTGGTGGGGCCTGAAAGAATTATACAAAAAGAAAATGCTTTACGAAGGTCACAAGGTTGTACCATTTTGCCCTCGCTGCGGAACCCCTCTTTCAAGTCATGAAGTCGCGCAAGGATATAAAGACGTAACAGAAGAATCAGTTTACATTGCATTTAAAGTTAAAAATAAAAAAGGAGAATATATTTTAGCCTGGACAACAACTCCATGGACACTTCCGGGAAATGTTGCTCTTGCTGTTGGAAAAAAAATAGATTATGTAAAAGTAAAACTTCCTGACAATGATACAATAATTCTGGCAAAAAAAAGATTAGAAGTTTTGAGAGGGGATTATGAAATTGTCGAGGAGTTCAGGGGAAAAGATTTAATTGGAACAGAATATGAACCTTTGTTTGATATCCCTGAAGCGCAAAATGAAAATTCGCATAAGATTATCGCAGCAGATTTTGTAACAACTGAAGACGGAACAGGCATTGTCCACACTGCAGGAATGTATGGTGAAGATGATTACAACTTATGCAAGGAAAACAATCTTCCTTTAGTCCACACTGTTGAAGAAGACGGAAAGTTTAATTCATTAGTTCCGGAGTATGAAGGCAAATTTGTAAAATCCGCAGAAAAAGAAATCAAAGAAGACTTAATTAAAAAAGGACTTTTATATAAAAAAGAAAAAACAACTCACTCTTATCCATTTTGCTGGAGATGCTCCACTCCTCTTTTATATTATGCAATTAATTCCTGGTTTATCCGCGCAAGTTCAATTCGAAAAAAAATGGTTGAATTAAATAAAGAAATTAATTGGGAGCCAAGTCATATTCGCGACGGAAGATTTGGCAAATGGCTTGAAGGAGCAAAAGACTGGGCACTTTCTCGTTTTAAGTTTTGGGGAACACCACTGCCCATTTGGAAATGTGAGTGCGGCAAAGAAAAAATAATCGGGGGCATTGAAGAACTAAAAAAAGAATCCGCAAAAAAATTAACAGGAAAAATTGATTTACATAAACCATGGATTGACAAGGTGAAAATAAATTGCGAGTGCGGCAAAGAAATGCAAAGAATTTCAGATGTGATTGACTGCTGGTATGATTCCGGCTCAGCTCCTTTTGCTCAATTGCATTATCCATTTGAAAACAAAGACTATTTTAAAAAAAGATTTCCATATGATTATATTTCTGAAGCAATTGACCAGACACGGGGATGGTTTTATACAATGCATGTTTTATCGACGATTTTATTTGACAAGCCTGCATACAAAAATGTAATTTGCGCAGGACATGTGGTTGATGAAAAAGGAGAAAAAATGTCAAAGTCAAAAGGAAACATAATTGTTCCAAGAAAAATTATCGATGAAGTCGGAGTCGATGCAATACGTTTGCAATTTTGCACAACTGATGCAGGAAACTTCAAAAGGTTTTCCAAAGATTTAATTATGGAACTGGTCATGCCTTTTTTAAATGTTTTATATAACACAAAAAAATATTATAAACAATTAGATAACAAAAAAAACAAAAAGCAGATTGAAGACAAATGGATTTTGAGCAAATTAAATTCCTTAATAAAAAAAGTTACAAAAAGTCTGGAAAATTATAAAGTTGATATCCCATTTAAGGAAATCCAGAATTTTGTAGTTAATGATTTCTCGCGAGGCTATATTAAAATGACAAGGGATAGAGAAGACACAAAAGAAATTATCGGAGAAGTTTTAGAAAAAGTTTCATTATTGCTTGCTCCTTTTGCACCGTATATTTCTGAAAATATTTATTCTGAATTTAGCAAAGATTCTGTTCACTTATCCTCGTGGCCAAAACCAGATGAAAAAAAGATTGACAAAGAGATTGAAAAAAATATGGATAATGTTTTAAAGTTAATTGAGATTGGATTAAAAGAAAGAGATTTTGAAAAGATTGGTCTGAAGTGGCCGCTGAAATCTGCGGATATCACTGCGAATTTTAAATTAGATGAAGAAACGAAAGAATTAATTAAAAGTCAATTAAATGTAAAAAATATTTATTTTGATTATGTTGAAAAATTGGATATTCCGTCGGTAGAATTAGATACTAAATTAACATCTGAACTTGAAGCTGAAGGATTTGCCAGGGAAATGTCAAGGAAGGTTCAGGCATTTAGAAAAAAATTAGGACTAGAAAAAAAACAGAAAATAGAATTAGTCATTATCACCGACGAGGAATTCAAAAATATCCTCGACAAAGAAAAAGATTTTGTAAAATTAAAAACTAACTCAAAAAAACTGGATATTGTTACAACTTACAAGGAAAGATTTAAAAACAAAGTTGACTTTAAAATTAAAGATAAAAGAGGAGAAATAGTGATTAAGATAACTACCAATAAGTAATCATTTGGGTTTACTCTTTTACTATAACAATCTTTAAAAAGAAAAAATATGTAATAAAGGATGATGAAAATAAGAAAACTTAATCGCAGGGGGATTAAAAAATGATTGTCAAGGAAGAGTTCCTGAGCAGACTTAGAAAAATTTTCGACCTTAATCTTTATGAAGTAAAAGTTTGGACATCTTTACTTTCCAGAGGGACTTCTACTGCAGGGGAATTAAGCAATATTTCTGATGTTCCGAGGTCGCGAACTTATGATATTTTAGAAAGTTTAGAGAAAAAAGGATTCATAATAATGAAACTTGGAAAGCCAATAAAGTTTGTTGCATTAAAGCCTGAAGAAGTTATCGAGAGAGTCAAGAAAAATTTAATGGTTCACGCAAAAGAAAAAACAAAGCGTTTAGAAAAATTAAAAGGTGACGAGGTTCTAGAAGAACTTAGCACACTCTTTACTAAAGGAATCAAGTTTGTTGAGCCCACTGATTTGTCAGGGAGTTTGAAAGGAAGACAGAATTTATACAATCATCTTGACATGATGGTAAGAGACGCAGAAAAAACAATTACAATTGTGACAACTGCTGAAGGAATCAACAGAAAACTCGAAGCATTAATGCCAAGTTTGGAAGCCTGCAAAAAAAGAGGAGTTAAAATAAGAATTGCTGCGCCAATTGATAACAATAATAAAAAAGTCGCAAAGGAATTGAAAAAAGTTGCTGAGGTTAAAAATCTCGATGGAATGAAGGCAAGATTTATTATTATTGACTCAAACCAGTTAATGTTCATGCTCTTAGATGATGAAAAATTCCACCCAAATTATGACATTGGAGTCTGGATTAATACAGAATTCTTTGCACAAGCTTTGGAGCAAATGTTTGAACTTGCATGGAAAGACATGAAGGCAGTTAAATAAAATTTTGGAGAGACAAAATGAGTGGAACAAGAGGATAAAATGGGCGGAACTAAAGATTATTAATTAAAAGAAGTGAAAATGGAAAAAGATAAAAAGCAAATTTTAATTGTAGTAATAATTTCTATTATTCTATTGGTTGCAATTCTTTGGGCATGGCCAAAATATAAAGTTTATTCTCGTGAATTAAATGGAAAAGCAGAATTAAGAGAAGCTGAATGGAATCGGCAAATTGCAATTCAGGAAGCCCAGGCATTAAAAGAATCTGCAAAATTAAAAGCAGATGCTGAAATTCTAAGGGCAGAGGGAATCGCAGAAGCCAACAAAATTATCGCCGGAAGCATAACAGAAGAATATATTCGATACAAATTTGTCGAGGGGCTTAATGACGGAAACACAGAAGTAATTTATGTTCCGACAGAAGCAAATCTTCCAATTCTCGAAGCGAGGGGATAATTAAAATTATTGATTAATTCTTCCTAAACCTTGAATACCTCAACTTATCCAACTCATCATTAAGAAGTCCGTCAACAATTTGCTGATATTTGTTCCAGCGCGAAACATGCTTGTATTTTATTGTTTTAAAATTCTCCTGCAGTTTTTGCACTTTTCTAAACAACTCAAGCAGCCTCGGATTTTTGACCCTATACTCACCCAAGAGCTGCTTGACTATTAATTCTGAATCCAAAAAACACGTTAACTCATCTTTTGTAATTTCACTTGCCATTTCCAATGCCTTAATTAACGCCTCATATTCAGCAATATTATTTGTAACATAATCCCCAATTTTTTGCGCATGTTTTGTTAAAATATTTCCATCACGACGAACTAAAACTCCAATTGCACCAACACCAGGATTACCTCGACAGCCTCCATCAGAATTTGTATAAATCATTAAATTTTCACCTTTGGTGAAAAAGAACATATAGTAATATTTAAATATTATTCTTTATTTAGAAGTTAATGATAGAAAATCCATTAATGCTTGGAGTTGCAGCAGGAATTGTCGGTGGCTTAGTTGTGTTTTTTACAACATTAAGTGGAATTTATGGAAAATCAAAAGCATACAAATTCTTTGAAGAGAGTGTTTGGAAATATTATGGATATTCTAAAACATGGAAAGGAGCATTTGTTGGTTTAATTTTAGGATTTATTTATGCGGGGTTAATTGTCGGAATAACTGCATGGGTTTATAATTTGTTGATTTGATTTTTCCGAAGGAATCTCTTATATATGCAAAACCTTGAAAACTTTAAACCCCTGAAACCTTTCAGGCTTTACTTCAACCTGCCGAATAACTGAATGCCTTGGTCCTTTTTTGCAAAGTTCAATCATCTTGTTCACATTCTCGCTGTCCCCCTCAAAAAACACCTCAACTCTTCCATCTTCTAAATTTCTTACAAATCCCTTGACATTATGCCGCTCTGCGTTTTCTTTGACAAACATTCTAAAAAAAACTCCCTGAACTGTTCCGTTGATATAAACTCTTACTGACTTTTTCATTTTAGTCTAATAAATTTGCCAAGTTTTTAATATCTTTGTTTGCTACGTGCGTGTAAATCTGCGTTGTTTGGACACTTGAATGGCCAAGAAGCTTTTGTATATTTCTTATATCACAACCTGCTTCAAGTAAATGCGTTGCAAATGAATGTCTCAATGTATGTGGTGTTACCCTTTTTTTAATTCCTGCTTTTTTTGTTGAGTTTTTAACAATCTTCTGAATTGACTCTTCTGAATATTTTTTACCTCTGTTTGACTCAAAAACAAAGCCTTCTCTATGAACCTTAAATTTATTTAAAGTTTCAATTAATTTTTCATGAAGAAAGATTGTTCTTTGATGTTCTCCTTTTGCGATCTGCAGTTGGATTGTTTTTCTTTCAAAATCAATATTTTCCCATTTAAGATTTCTGACTTCATTTAATCTTAATCCTGCGTAATAAAGAAACATTATCACTAATTTATGCTGCAGGTTTTGAGTTTTTTCGATTATTAATTTTACTTGTGTTTTATTTAATATGTTTGGGAGTACTTGTTTTTTCTTTGCGAGAGGGATTTCTTCTTTGAATTTTTGTTTAAGAACATTTTTATAGAAAAAATTAATTGCAAAGTAAACACTTCTGATTGTATTTCTACTTTTTGGGATATATTTGCTTACAAATTCTTTTGGGGTTTTTTTGCTTTGCAGATAAGCGTTAACATAGTAAATATATTTTTTGATTGTATTTTTAGAATATTTTCTTAGCATTAATTCTTTTTTTAATATTTTAAGTTGCTCTTTTTCCTGCATAAAAATTACTGTTAATCATATTATTTAAAGATTTCTATTGGAAAGTTTAGGTAATAGGAGTTTCTCAAAATTGAAATTTGTCGGCAGTAAACACTGAAATCACCGTCGATAAACCCCCGACCTTGCAGATTCCTTGCTTCGTTTAACGCTCCAATGTGAAATAAAAACATCGCATAACACGCTGATTAAACGAAATTGTCGTCGGGAAAAATGGGTTATGTAAAAAAGTTTATGACGACAACTACGCTAAGAAATCGGTCGGGGGCAAATTCCAACTCACGAGGTCGCAATATTTGAAGCTGCTCCGCTCGTGCCACGCTGCGCTCTCCTCCTTCGTCGTCGGGTCGTGAAACATAAGTTAAGCGGTTCGCCCCTCGGCTCGGGGCTCTCCCAAATTTTCCTCCTCCGTCGGAAAACTTCGCTTAACCTAATGTTTCTCAAAATTGAAATTTGTCGGCAGTAAACACTGAAATCACCGTCGATAAACCCCCGACCTTGCAGATTCCTTGCTTCGTTTAACGCTCCAATGTGAAATAAAAACATCGCATAACACGCTGATTAAACGAAATTGTCGTCGGGAAAAATGGGTTATGTAAAAAAGTTTATGACGACAACTACGCTAAGAAATCGGTCGGGGGCAAATTCCAACTCACGAGGTCGCAATATTTGAAGCTGCTCCGCTCGTGCCACGCTGCGCTCTCCTCCTTCGTCGTCGGGTCGTGAAACATAAGTTAAGCGGTTCGCCCCTCGGCTCGGGGCTCTCCCAAATTTTCCTCCTCCGTCGGAAAACTTCGCTTAACCTAATGTTATGTCTAATTAAAATTATTTTTCTCCAAAATAAAAGGTTGTTGTGCGTTAACGATAATTATTTAAATCTCTGCAAATCTCTCATTATTATGGCAAAACTTCAAGTTCAATATG
>JASFEO010000002.1:0-100753 GCA_050124795.1 Candidatus Pacearchaeota archaeon | reverse complement strand
TGAATGACCTTTGTTTTTTAGTTTAAAAAATTCTTTTCGGATTAATTCTTTTTTCATCAATTTCGCAGGATTTCACCTGCGAACTAATTTTCGGTTCCTTACGACATATGTCTCTTCTGAACACACTTAGGAAAATTTATAGGAGCCACTTGAACTCAAAGATTTTTTATTAAGGGGTATAAATTTTTGCTATAAACATTTCTAATTTCGCGATAGCGAAATGTTTATAAACCCAATTTTTTTTATTGATTCACTTAAAAAGTTATATTAATACAATGGCAAAAGAAAAAGCAAATAT
Source organism: Candidatus Pacearchaeota archaeon (assembly GCA_050124795.1). Classification (GTDB taxonomy): domain Archaea; phylum Nanobdellota; class Nanobdellia; order Pacearchaeales; family GW2011-AR1; genus JASFEO01. The sequence continues at coordinate 100,455 of JASFEO010000002.1, read as the reverse complement.
GAATGTTGTGTTTGTCGGACATGTTGATGCTGGAAAGTCAACTTGTGTTGGACAGCTTATGTTCCAGTCAGGTGCAGTTTCTGAACAGGAAATGAAGAAACTTCGAGAGGAAGCTGAAAAGCATGGAAAGGCTGGTTTTGAATTTGCTTATATTATGGATAAGATTAAGGAAGAGCGTGAAAGAGGGGTTACAATTGACCTTATGTATAAGAAGATTATGACTAATAAATGGCAGATTACAATTATTGATGCGCCTGGTCACAGAGATTTTGTTAAGAATATGATTACTGGTGCTTCACAAGCTGATTGTGCATTTTTAGTGATTGCTGCTCCAAGTGGAGTTCAGCCGCAAACTACTGAACACTTATGGCTTTTAAGAACAATGGGTGTAAAAAATATTGCAGTTCTTGTGAATAAAATGGATGCAGCTGAATATTCTGAAGAAACTTATAATAAAGTTAAAGAAGATGTTGGAAAATTGTTAAAGGGTGTTGGGGTCAACCCGGAGACAACTACATTTATTGCATGTTCAGGATTAAAGGGAGATAATATTTTTAAGAAATCTGAAAATATGCCTTGGTATAAAGGACCAACAATAATGGAACAATTTGATTTATTCCCTGCTCCAGAGCCTCCAACTAATTTACCTATGAGAATGCCTGTTCAGGATGTTTATGATATTACTGGTATTGGAACTGTTCCTGTTGGGAAGGTTGAAACTGGTGTTATGAAACAAGGAATGAAAGTTAAGGTTCTTCCTGGCAGAACTGGAGAAGGTATTGAAGGAGAATTAAAAACAATTGAAATGCACCATGAAACTTTGCCTCAAGCAGATGCAGGTGATAATGTAGGAATTAATATTCGCGGAGTTGGCAAGAAAGACATTGCAAGAGGAGATGTCGTTTGCGATGCTGCAGCACCCATTCCAGTTGTTAAAGAATTCATCGCAACAATCACAGTAATTAATCATCCAACTGTTTTAGCAAAAGGATACACCCCAGTATTCCATGTGCATACTGCGCAGGTGCCTTGCCAGTTTGTTGAATTAATTGAACAAATTGACCCAAAGACAGGACAAGCTATAAAACAAAATCCTGACTTCTTGAAAAACGGAGATACTGCTAAAGTAAAAATCAGACCTGCAGGAAACTTGTGCCTTGAAACTCAAAAGGACAATCCTTTCATGAGTAGATTTGCAGTAAGAGATGCAGGCGCAACTGTTGCAGCAGGGATGTGCACTGAAATTACTGATAAAAAATAAATTTATTTTTAATTCTTAAAATTTTTAAACAATAATATCTATCTAGTGAAAAGAACTATGACAAAACAATTACAAAACAAAATTGAAGCAGGGGTTATAATTAATATTAACGGGGGAGATTATCATAGTAGTGGCATTTCTAATAAAGGCAAGAGAAGATGGGGGAGAGTTTTTGATAATCTAGATGTTAATTATGAAAATTCTGAGAGAAAAAATAAAGTAAGAATGGAATTTATTAATTGGGCCCAAAACACACTTTCAGTCTGCCCCAGTCTGGATTCATTAGGGGGGAAAAATAATGATTATTATAGGGAGATTCTCAAAACAAAAATTATTCCTGGAACTCCAGTTCAATAATTCTTATATAGTCTGAAGTATTATTTTTTTCATGCTAAATCGAGGGATGTCGAAATCGCAGGTTGAAGAAGAGCTCTCAACAAAAGGGGATTTTGTAAAGATAGATTTGCTGACAAAGTTTTTGCGCGAGGAGTTGAGTCTTGATATGAAAAAGTTTGTTTATTTGAAACTTGCAGGGATTTATGAGAAGTTAAAGATGCCGGGTAATGCTGCAAAGATGTTTGATAATGCTGCTATTGCGTCGATTGCATTTAGTGAGAAAATAAAATTTCATCTAAAAGAAGCAGAGAGCTATATTAAGTCAGGATGTTTTGACAATGTCAATGCTGCAATAAAAAAGGCAATGAATGATGCAAATGCTTCTCAGAAGTCTGAAATTGTTTTTCATATAAAAAGATTTTATCTTCATGAGGCGGAGAAAAATGAAATGGAAATGAAAAGAAATCAGGCTTCTAAAATTTATGAGAGACTTTTGAAAATGAGATTAAGCCATCAGGAAGAACGAGAAATAAAAAATAAGTTAGTTAATTTATATGAAAAACTGGGAAAATTCAAAGAGAGTGAAGTTATCAGAAGCGGAATTGAAAATATTTAAGGAATATATATTTTTTGAGGATAATTATTTTTATAAATAAACGAATCCTTAAAAATCAATGATGAAAGGTTATTATACAAATATTGATTTAGAGAGAATAAAAGAAGCAGGATATGAATCTTTTGGAAGACCTGGTTTAATTAGGAGTGTTGTGCCTATATACCAACTCGGGGAAAAAATAGTTTTAAGAAAAGCTAAAGAAGCTTTAGGAAAAACAGGCATGAATCTTGAAAATTGTGTTGGATTTGCAATGTTTACAAAAGAAAGGGAGCAAGTTGTTAATTATGATGTTCACGATAATTCCCACTATGCAATTATTCATGCTTTGAAGGAAATAGAACTGTGTTATCCGAAAATTAGTTCTCAACGCTGATGTAAATCAGCGTATGAAATTGAAAAGAAAGACATTAATTGAGTTAATTAATCTGATAACACAGAAGGAAATAGAACCAAAACTTTAAAAACCAACTAAATTATATTTTGTTATTAGGAAAATATCTATATAGATTATTCATACTCACATTCACATTTATTTAGCGAGTCTAAAATTAATGCACGACGATAAATTAGGTATTTTTCTAAGAAGTTCATAAGAACTTTACAAATTAAAATGGAGAAAACGAAATGGCGAAAGTAAGTCCGGTATCAATAAAATATATGATACATGCAATTTTTACTGCAGAGGGAGCTTTGGAAAAGCCTGATGTAATTGGCGCGATTTTCGGTCAGACTGAAGGTTTGCTTGGAGCAGAACTTGAGATGAGAGAACTTCAAAAAGAAGGAAAGATTGGAAGAATTGAAGTTGATCTTGAAAGAAAGGATAAGAGAACAACAGGGATGATTAAGATTCCAACTGCACTTGATCAGTCTGAGACAACTTTGATTGCCGCTGCGATTGAAACTATTGAGAGAGTTGGTCCGAGTGATGCACAGCTTGAAGTTGAGAGAATTGAAGATGTCAGAGGAAGCAAAAGAGATTACATTATTGAGAGAGCCAAGAAACTAATGAAGTCTATTGAGGGTTCAACTGATTCAAGGGAAATTTCAAATGAAATCAAGGATTCTTCAAGAATGTCTGAAGTTCAGGAATACGGAAGTTCCAAACTTCCTTACGGCAATATGGATGAAAAAGAATTAATTGTTGTTGAAGGAAGAGCAGATGTATTGAATCTCATGAGAAACGGAATTGACAATTGCATTGCAATGAATGGAACAAAACTTCCTGACGAAATCAAGGAATTAAGCAAGGAAAAAGAAATTACTTTGTTTGTGGATGGAGACAGAGGAGGAAAACTCATTGTTCAGAATGTTTCAGATAATGCAGATGTTTTGTATGTAGCAACAGCTCCTGACGGAAAGGAAGTTGAGGAGTTGACTGGAAAAGAAATTTTAATGAATTTGAGAAAAAAAGTTTCTGTTGAAGAATTTTTTAGAAGAGAAAAAAGAAATTCAAGAAACTATTCTCGGGAAGCAGACAGAAGAAGGTCTGCTTCTTCTCCTTTTTCTGATTTTAAGATTGAAGAAATTGACAAAGAAAAATTAAAAAAAATAAATAATCAAAATAAAAAAACAGGAAAAGCAATTTTACTTGATTCTAATTTAGAAGAAATAAAAAAAGTTTCTGCAAAAGGTTTGGCAGCTTCGCTGAAGAGAGGCAGGGAAAAACCTTTAGTGATTGTGATTGATGGAAATGTGACAAAAACTATTTTAGAAAGTTCTGAAGAAGTTGGTGTTAAGGTAATTGTTGCTAGTAATTTTTCTTCAACTGATACAGAAATTGAGTTGTTGGGTTTATAGAAACGCCGAATGCATTTTACATTATCCCCCCATGATAATCTAAGCAATAAATTTCATGATTATTAAAAAATATCTTCTCAATTCCTCTGAACCTATTTACATCCCCTGTTGATTCATCTACATATCTAAAATTTCCTAGATTAAATTTATTTGGGCCTCTGAAAGGTCTATCTTGTTTAACTTGCCTCATTGCTTTTTTTAAAAAATTGTAAACTTCTTTCCCTGAAACAATATCTGAGGAGATTTTTCCGAAATAATTCATCCCCCAAATAATCTTATCCTTCTTCCAAACAATTTCTTCTCCTGAAAAAGGATTAAACCCATAATACCTATCCCGATATTTGAATTCTCCTTTTTCAGAAGTTAATTCCTTTGCTCCATCCTCCAAGATTTTTTCGTTTGCTCCACTTTCGCTTGCATAAGTTGCAATTTTTGCTTTTACTAAAAATTCGCTTAATTTCATAATTATTTGCAAAAATAAGATTATTTAAATCTTCACCTATCCTCAGGATTTTTATAAGTCCTGCCAAGTGCAGAATAAATTTCTTCCTCAGTTTTTCCTGCAATTCTTTTCTTAGTTTTTGCATTAAATAATCCGTGATTAGTTAATTTGAAACCTTTTCTTTTTGCAACTAAACGCAGCCCAATATTTGAGCCTTTTTTCCCTGAGTATGCAAGAAGTTCTGCTCCCCATTCTTTTTCATTTGTGTAATAAAGTTCAATTTTTACTTTTTTGAATTTCCAGGTTGATTCATATTCACCACCCTGAATAAATTTTGCTTTTAATTTATTTTTAAAAAATTCTTCTAATCTTTCTTTATTTCTTGGAATTAAAACAATGTCAATATCTTTTGGATTTTTTTCATGGCGTCTTATGCTTCCTGCAACTCTTAATCTTTTGCAAAAAGGTCTTAGTTTTTGGGATAAGAACTTCGCTAAATTTTCTACCTCTTTCATAAAATGATAAAAGAAAGATTAGTTATAAAATTATCTGATGCTAACTTTTTTCCGTCGATAAAATTATTCAAAATTTTCGCAGAGTAAAAATACTGAGTGTTACTTACATTTAGTACTTTATAATTATGAATAGATGTTGTCACCATAAAGTTTATAAATGGAATTGGAGTCCTTTTTCCAGCAGTAAACAAAGGTTTTCTGCATTAATTAAACAATGGAAAACAAAAAAATGAAGACCAAACAAACTTTGGTTTCTTTTTTGGCAGTCGCACTTGTTTTGACTTTAGTTGCAACTATCAGTGCTGCAGATATTGCAGACGATGTAAGAATTAAGGTAGATGGAATTTATGCTGATAGTGTTAGTGATGACGTCGCAGTTATCGCAGGTGACACAATTGAAGTGAAAGTATATTTCACTGCTCTTGAAGATGCAACTGATGTAAGAATTAAGGCTGAACTTGAAGGTGAAAAAGTTGATGTAACTGAGCGAACTTCAACTTTTGATATTGAGGAAAACAAGTCTTATGTTAAGACTTTAACATTAAAAGTTCCTTATGAATTGAAAGATGAAGTTAGTGATGATATTGACCTTTCTCTTAAAATCTGGAACGCAGATTTTAAGACTGAAGATAGCCTAACTTTGAGAGTTCAAAGAGAATCATACAATGCAGACATTAAGTCAGTTTCTGTTTCAAGCACTGTTTCTGCAGGAGAAACTTTCCCTGTTGATATTGTGATTAAGAACAGAGGTTACAATGACCTTGATGACTTATATGTAACTGTAAGTATTGATGCATTGAACTTGCACAAATCAGCTTATTTCGGTGACTTGGTTGTAGAAGAAATAGATGACGATGACACAGACACTGTAAGCGGAAGACTTTACTTGGCTGTTCCATATGATGTTGAAACAGGAGTTTACACTGTTACAGTTGAAGCTTCTAACGACGACACAGTTTCTACAGCAGTTGGACAGATTGTTATTGAGAATGATTTCTCAAATACAGCAATCGCCACAACGTTGAGAAAAACTGCAGGAACAAACGAGGACGCTACATACAATTTGTTACTTGTTAACCCAACTGACAAATTAAAAGTTTACAGAATTGTGGCTGAATCAACAGGTGTTCTTACAACTAGTGTATCTCAGTCTGTTGTAGCAGTTCCAGCTAGTTCAAGCGAAACAGTTACAATTACAGCGAGCGCATCTGAAGAAGGACAATATGACTTCAATGTTGATGTAATCACTGGAGAAGCAATTGCTGATTCAGTTAAATTCAACTTAGATGTTGAAGGTATGACAAACACTGCAACAAACCCGGTTGTTGTTTTGACAATTGTCTTAGCAATAATCTTCTTGGTTTTACTTGTTGTGTTGATTGTTCTTTTAGGTAAGAAGCCAGAAAAGACTGAAGAATTCGGAGAAAGTTATTACTAATTTTCCTTTATTTTTTCTTTTTTATTTTATTTACTTTCTCCTTTTTATTTTAAAAAATTAAAATTATTAAAATGACAAACGAAAAAACAAAACAAGAACTGGCTAAGTTATTAGAAGAAAAATCAGAAAGACATAGTCTTCAATCAAAGTTAATCAACAGAACCCTAAACAGACAAAGAGGAACTGCAACCCTCCCCGAGACTTTAAAATGTTCTGAAGATGGTTATATGAGGATTTTGAGAGCAACAAGAAACTTGGAGTTGCAGAGACTACCTATGGCGCATTTCAATCTCCTGATTCAGCAGCGCATATTTATAGAACACTTCCTTATCTTGCCTGTAATGAAAAAACAGGTTTATTCAACGATTTATATAATCAATTTGAAATTGATGAAATAGAATACGATCCTGAAAATGAACCTCTTAAAAATTTAGTTGTTAAAACAGTTTCAAGACAATTAACAGAACCTGAATATAAAAAAGCAAAATATCTAATTGAGAAAAAAGTGGTGGGGGGTTTTCCAGAAGATTACAAAGTAAATTTTGTTGATTGATAAACTTTAAATTTAAACAAACAAAAAATTAAGATGACACTCATAGAATTTTTAAAAAAACCAACAAACAGGATTATAGCAGCAGCGTTAGTCTCTTGCGCGAGTATTCTTATTGGATATAATTTTTTAAATAATAGAAAGATCTGCATGAAAGATATTAAAGAATTTGATGAGATTACTTATCAACAAGGAGCATTTTCTTTTGAAGATAAGAAAAGTTTAAACAAGAATGTGATGATTGCAAGAAAGGGAAACAAAAGATATATTTTAGAAGATATTTTTAATGAGACAAATATCAGTTTAAAAAAAGATACAGACTTTAAAAAAGATATTCTTGAAAGAGTTGTTGAAATTACCGGAGATGAAAGAAAAGTGATTACAGATGCAAATGAACTTAAGAAATATAGCAAAATGTATAACGAATTAAGAGAAGGGATAATTAAAAGATTAAGAAAAAGATATAAACCCTCTTTTGGTGGAAGGAGTGCATAAGAAATATTTTTTGGATAGAAAAGTATATAAAGTATCATTACTATATAATAATAACAAAAATGTACAAAACAGAGATTAGAACAACTGAGAAGGATAGAAAAAGAATCAATCTGGGGTCTGAAATATTAGATGAAGCTAGATTCAAAAGAGAAGAAAGAAGACTCCCTCCTATATTAAGTTCAGTAATAGATTGTAGCAAACTAGGATATGGGATTGAATTTATCTTATTAAAAATGCGTGAAAATTATGATGGAAGAGATTTTGGCAATCAGCAAGAAGATTTTATAACAAAAGCAATGGAACTAAAAAATGCAGGCGCCTATGATGCGTGTTATGTTACAGGAAGATAAATCCAATATTTCTAAAATGATAAATGAGACATATAAGAAAACAAAGAATAGATTTTATAGATTAATAGAGCCTCTTGTGTACGGCGTTGGAGGATCAGGAGCTGTGATTACTCTAATAGGAGATTATTTAGAAAACAAAAGCATGGAAAGTTTAGGGGTAAAGATTATGGCGCCATGTATATTTTATCTTTTGGGATCAAAAATAAAAGAGACACAATTTAGAAAAATCCCTGAGGGAAGTCTTGAGGAAATTGCTGCACCTAAAGATAACATAGATAAAAAAATAAATTTCTAAAATGCTTGCAATAATTTTTTCTAATATATTAAATTGGATTGAAATGGTTTTGGATTGGACATTGAATTAAACCTTAAGACTAACAGTTTTACTAACTCCGTCATGCATATCAAAAGAACCTAAGCGGTTCTTTAGAATCTCCCTTCCTGTCCCTGCGAAGCGATTTTTTCAATTGCCTCCGCCGAAAATCGCACAGCATGATTAAACTTTAAGGCTTACGGTTTTCGAGACACCATCATGCATACTAATTCCATAAAGATTTGTTGCATTTCCGATTACTTCGTCGTTATGGCTGATTACAATGTATTGTCCTTTTTGCATGTATTTTTTTAGTAAGTCTGCAAGGCGACTTGAGTTTCTTTTGTCAAGTGCTGCGTCGATTTCATCTAAAATATAAAAGTAATATGGTTTTAATTCCTGTATTGCAAAAATTAAGGATAGCGCAACTAAAGTTTGTTCTCCTCCTGAAAGACTTTTAACATCAAAATATTTTCCATGTCCTGTTTTTACAATTATGTTTACTCCGTCGTCGAATGGGCTTTTTCTGTTTTCAAGTTCTAAAGACACAACTCCTTTTGCATTTAATTGGGAAAAGTTTCTTGAAAAAATTTCATCAAGTTCTGTTAAGGTTTTCAAAAAAGTTTTCTTTTTCTTAATATTAATTTCATTTATGATTTTTAAAATTCCTAATTTTTCTTTTTCAATTATTTCGACTTTCTCGCTTATTGTGTCATACTCTTTTTTTACTGAGTCATAAACTTCGAGAGAACGCATATTTACTGAACCAATTCTGGAGCTTATTTCCTGCGCCTTTGCCAACCTTTCAGATAAAATATTTTTATTTTGTTTTATTATTTCAATATTTGGAAACCCGAGCATTTCAGTTTCAAAGTTTTCAATTTCTGCTGAGACTCTTGCATTTTCAATTTTCATGTTATTAATTTCCTGTTCAATATTATAGATTAAATTATTCTGGCCTGAAATTTTTAATTCAATTTCTCTGGCTTCTTTTGAATAAGAATCCCGCTCACTAATTAATTTTTGAAACTCCATGGAAAGTTTTTCTTCTTTTTCTTTTTTTGATTTTAATGATTTTTCTTTTTCTTCTAATTTCTTTTTTACTTCCTTTAACTCTTCAGAAAAATCCTCATAATTTCTTGCAAGTTCTTTTAGAGAAATTTTTGCTCGCTCAAGTTCGCGCTCTTTAAATGAAACTTCTGAATTTAAATTTTCTTTTGTCCGCAAAGAGACTTCCTGGACTTCAACTGCAAGTGTTTCATATTTTGTTTCAATATTTGAATTTTCATCAAAATTAGTTTTTAATTTTTTCTCGATTTTTTCAAGTTCTGTTAATTCTTCTTTTGCGATATTAATTTTTTCATGCAAAGATTTAATTTGATTTTTTTTCTCATTAATATTTAATAAGTTCATGAGATCAGATTCTCTTTTTTGAATTTCAGAAGTTAAACTTTCAATATCTTTATCGAGAATATCTTTTTTTTGGTAGATTAAATTTAGTTTTGAATCAGAGTTTTTTATTTCATTATTTAATGAGGAAATTTTTTCATTTGTTTCTTTATTTATTGAATGAACATGTTGGTTTGTGATTTTATTTTTGCACACGGGACAAATATCCATTTTTGAAACAGTGTCGATTAATTTTTTTTGCTTGTCAATTTCATATTCATTTGTTGAAGAAGTTTTTTCTAAATTAATTTCTTCGCGCCTGAGTTCTTCTAATAATTCTTTTTTTTCTTTTAATGAAAATTTTAAGTCTTCAAGTTTTTCCTTGTTTGTTTTTTTGTCAAACAACTCAAGAGAAATTTTTTCAATTTGTTTAATTAAAAAATCTGATTCATCTGTGTAATTTTGAAGAAGAGTTTTTTTATCACTAATTCTGTCTCTTAAAGATTTTAATTCAGACTTTGTCATGTAAAACTTTTTTCTGATTTTTTCAAGTTCTTCAAGTCTTTGTTTTTTTGCCTCCACCTCTTTTTCTTTTTTTGCCAAAGTCGGGGATTCTTTTTTTAGTTCCCTAATTGAAATTTCATTTTCTTCAATTGAATTTTTTGATTCTTCTCTTTCCTTTTTTATAGAAGATAATTTATTTTCAAGGTTTGATAAATTCACATTTAAGCCTGCAAGTTCTGCTCTTAAGTTGGCGATTTCCTGATTTAATTTTTCCTGTTCATATCCTGTTTGCTTTTTTATAGTCTGGTTGATTGAATCGACTTTTGAATTGTTCTCAAATATTTTCTTTTCTAAATTTTTTATGCCTGTTTTTATTTTTTCTTTTTCATTATTTTTTTTATTAATATTTCCCCCGATAACTTCCAAATCTTTTTTCTTTAATTTTAAATTCTGAAAAATAATACTTGCCTTGAATTTTTTTATATCTTCTTCAATTTTTTTAAATCTTAATGCCTGCTGTCTTTCTTTTTCTAAATTATTTAAATAAGCAGTTCTCTCTCTAAGAATCGCATTGACTTCTTTTAATCTCTCCTCAGTTTTATTTAATTCTTTTAATGATTTTTCTTTTCGTGATTCATAAATTGAAATTCCTGCGACTTCTTCAATTACTTTTCTTCGCTCCTCTGGCATCATTTTTACAAAGTTCTGGATTTCTCCCTGCAGGATTATGTTAAAACCATTTGGGTCAATTCCTGCCTGAGCTAATAAACTTAAAACTTCCTGGCGTGTTTTTGTTTGATTATTTATTTTGTAAATGCTTTGGCCGTTGCGCCTTACAATTCTTTTTATTGAAACATCTTTTTCTTCTATTGTGAAACTATTTGAAGAATTATCAAAAACAATTTCAACAGAAGCTTCTTTTGATGGTGCTGCAACTTTTGTTCCAAGGAAAATTAAATTTTTTGCTTTTGCTGCGCGCATTGATTTTATGCTTAATCTACCGAGGACAAAACACAGAGCATCTGAAACATTACTTTTTCCTGAACCATTTGGTCCAAGGATAACATTGATTCCGGGGGTAAATGGGAGTTCTGTTTTTCTTGCAAAACTTTTGAAACCATGCATCACTAATTTTTTTATAAAGGTCATAAAGAAGAAAGGGAGTTGGGGTTTTTAAAATTTTAATTAATATTAGATTTTAAAAAATGAGATTTAATTATCTTCTTCAAAAAGTTTGTCATAATTGTGTTCTTTTAATATATCCCCGCGGGCATTTTGAAAATGGAGTCCATAAGGCCTTAATTGAGAAAAGAAATTATCTTTTATTTTACTCATGCAAAGAATTCTTTCTATACCATCACTTTCATTACTAAAATCTATAATTATTTCTCTAGAAAAAAATTTCTTTTGATGTTCTAAATATAATCCCAATCCTAAGTTAGTGTCTTCTACTGAAAATGCAATTTCTCTTCCTAAAAAATCAACTTTTATCCCATAACAATTAATTACTCCTAAACATTCATCATAAAGGGCGTTAAAAAATCTTAAAGAAGCCATTTGATTCTCTAACTTGTCAATTAATTTGAAAAATTCTTCATGAAAAAAATCATAACCTCCATCGGATTTTTTTTCTATGGTTTTTGGCGGTGTAATTTCAAACATATTTTCAAAACAACTTTCTCTGATTTATATTCTGGCAAATTGTTTTCCATGTTGCCCAGGTTTTTCTAAAGATTCCATCGTGTTCATGTTTTATTGCGTGTTTTTCTAGGAATTTTATTGTTAAAGGGTCTGAGCAATATCCTGAGCCGATTTCAGGTCCGTATTTTTCTTTGAGTTTTGTCATTTCAATTTCGCGGATGTGCTTTGCGATTATTGAGGCTGCAGAAACAGAGATGTGGTTCTTATCTGCTTTATGCTCGCAAATAATTTCCAAGTTTGATAAATTTTTTATGTGGGTTTTTAAGTAGTCAGTCCATACAGAGATTGTGACAGAGGGGCAGTCGATTATGACTTTTATTTTTGCATAACCTTTGTTTATTTTGTTTATTACTTCTGCCATTTTTTTTGCTTCAAGCTTGTTTAGGTTTGAGCCGCCATTAAAGTTTCCGTCGATTTCATTTGGTGTTGCAAGAACAATTTCAAAAGTTTCAGCTTGCTCTTTTATTTTTCCAACTAACAACTCTCTTCTTTTGTGGGTTAAGTCTTTAGAATCTTTTACACCGAGTTTTCTAAAATTTGCTGCGGTATTTTTGTCAATTAAACATCCTGCGAGAACCATTGGGCCGATTACAGGGCCTCTTCCTGCGTCGTCAATTCCAAGTTCAAATTCTTTCATTAAAAAAATAAAAATTTTGAGTATAAAAAGATTTGGATGTTTTAGTTTTGAGAAGATTATTATATAAAAACTTATATAGTGATATAACTATTAAAGAACATGAGCCAGAAAAATTATCAGGAATTGCAAATAGATTCTAATCTCAAACTCGGAGGACTCCCTTTAGATTTTGAAAAATTTTATGATATTAAAACTCCTGAAGGGAAGATATTTATCAGAGGGAATATCTATAGTGAAGAATATCTTAATAGATATGGTAGGTGGAGAGAAGCAATCCATTTCTTTAGATCTTCTGATGGATTAGATATAAGACTGCAATCTGGTCTTTTAATGAGAGTTAATCAAAAAATGACAAATCAAAGAGAGGAAGAAAGAAGACTTAGTGAACTTGCAAGATTACATAAGCAAAGAAAGGAGATTAGAAAAAAGATTGGTTCACTTGCTAATGATTTGGGGATGTTTAAAGATTTTTAAATTTAACAGGTTGTAAATTGCTATGCCCGCATCGCATAGTGGTATTGCACACGACTGGAAATCGTGGCCTTTTTGGCTCGCAGGTTCAATTCCTGCTGCGGGCGTGAATAATAAAAGTTAAATATTGTTTTAATTAAGAATTGTTTATGCCCTTGTAGTTTAATGGATAGAATACCTCGTTGCGGTCGAGGCGATCGGAGTTCGAATCTTCGCAGGGGCATTAGAAAGTTTTAAAAGTTGGATAAATTATCAATTAACATAGCGAGGTGGAGCAGTCTGGAGTGCTCGTCGGGCCCATAACCCGGAGGTCGCATGGTTCAAATCCTGCCCTCGCTATTTTTATTCAAATGAAAAAGATATCATCTCTAAAAAAAGTACGTATTACTCTATCAATTATCCTATTAATTCTCTCTTGTATCATCCTATATTCTATAGATATGGATTTATCTAAGATCAATGAACAATTAAATAATATTGATGAAAGAAAAGGTTATGATGAAGTGAACCTCTTATTAACTTCAAACCAAAAAATAAAATTAGCTATTGCAGATATAACAAAAAATTCTGTAATTGCCTTAAATGATTCAGCAGACACTACATTCTTTGAAACTCTCTCAAGAGAAATAGTCTTAGCAAATATTAATGCCCTCTCAAAAGGAGACATTAATCTAACCTATTTGAATTCGCTAAGTGATAAAGAACTCCTTGAAGAACGAGAGAGAAAAGAAAAAGAATTTATTGAGGCACATAATAAATTGATTGGTGAAAAAAAAGAATTAGAAAATAAAATTAGTGGCAGAGAATTTGTAAGAAATTTAATTTATATCTTAATTGTCATAGTAAACATATTAATTCTCATAATTGGATTTTATTTAGAATAATTTTCTAAGCAATCAAAAACTTTTTAATCAGATTATCCAAAGATATTTTTATGCAAACATTCATGCCATATCCAAATCTGAAAAAGTCACTAAAAGTTCTTGATAGTCGAAGACTTGGAAAACAACGTGTTGAAGCATTTCAAATTCTGAATATTTTACTAAAACGAACAAAAAAGCAAGGCTGGAAAAATCATCCTGCTGTTAAAATGTGGGCTGGTTATGAAAATGCACTTAAACTTTATTTTAATAAAGCAGTTAAATTATGGATTTCAAAAGGTTACAAAAACACAATGAAATTAGAAATTATAGAAGGAAAAATAATTTTACCTAAATGGATGGGGGATAAAAAATTTCATGATTCACACAAAAGTAATTTGTTAAGAAAAGATAAAGAGTTTTATTTTAAGTTTTCAAAAGAAGTTCCAGATAATTTGGAATATGTTTGGCCGACTAAACAAATTTGTAGTGGTTAATTCCTTCAAGAATTCCTGAAACATAATTTCCGTTTAGATTTTTGAAATTCCCCCTTGCAAAATAAATTTTCATTTTTTTGTTTTTCTTAATTTCTTTTTTTAATTTTTCTTTAAAATCATATGACGCATTTTTTACTAAAATAGATTTAATTCCTGATTTAAAAATTTCCAAATCATTTCCAGAGTCTCCGCAATAAACAATGTTTTGTTTTTTGATTTTTAATTTATCAAGCAAGAAATAAAGTGCTGACAATTTATTTGCATTTTTGTGCATGACATCAATTAAGCCAATTTTTCTATTAACATCAAAACTATAAATCACCTTTGCATTAATTTTATTTTTCTTTAATTCTAATTTTATTTTTTTTAAAGTGCTTTTTAATAATGATTTATTTTTTAGATAATAACTAACTTTGAAATCATTGAGATATTTTTTTGGCTGCAATTTTAATTGTTTTATATCTTTTAAAGAAGAAATTATTTTTTCAGAATTAAAATTTTTAGAAGATTTTTTTAAATGGTTTTCCCAGTTTTTGTCCTCGATAAGAGAATTTTTTTCATATTTGTAAATCACACTTCCGACCATTGAAATGCAAAATTCAGGTTTTGGCAAATTGTATTTTTTTATCGCCTGCAAAATTAAAGTTTTATTTCTTCCTGTAATATAGATTAAAATTATTTTTTTATTTGTTTTTTTTATTAATATTTTAAATGAATTTATTGCGCCCTTGCTTAATTTATGATTTCCATTTGGGAGAAGTGTTCTGTCGAGATCTGTAGCAATAAGAATTTTTTTCATATAAAACAAGCTTCCTTTTTTATTACAGAGTTGTAGGCGATTATTCCTGCTGCTGCACTCCATGCTTGTTTTTTTGTTCCCTTTGCTTTGAAGTTTTTGCTGTTTAAATATTCATAAAAGTCCCATGAAGATTTTCCGTTTTGCGAATTTGCCTTGTTGATTCCCAAAAGATAATTTCTTGCTTCTTTAGGATTTTTCTTTGAAATTGCTGCAGCAAAAAAACCTGTTACAACCGGCCACAGTCCTCCGTTGTGATATTCATGAGGTTTATTTTTAAATTTGATTGAGTAGTTTTCAATCAAGTGCTGCCATTCAGGATCCTTTTTTGTAATCGGAGGAGAAAATGCAGGAAGAAGGTAATTTGTTTTTTTTCCAAAATTGTTGAAGACATATTTTAATAATTTTTTTTCATTTTTTTTATCTAATATCCCAAATAAAATCGCAAGAGTGTTTGCAAAACCATCAAATCTAAAGCCATATGAGGACGGAGAAAAAAACGGCAAAAGATAAGGTGTGTGATATTTCTTTTTTTGCAATGTTTTTTCAAATAAGATTTTATTATAAACAGATTCTGAATTTTTTTTGGATTTATTGGGCAAAAAATTTGTTAGTATTTTTTTTCTGATTTCTGATTTCTTTTTTTCATAGAAATCATTTTTCTTGTATATTTTTTTTCTTAATGAAATAAATTCCTCAAACGCGCGATAATAAAGAAGTTCGTCGTAGAGAACATAACCTTCCTGGATGAATTCGTCTGCCCAGTCGCCCCCTTTTGGGACATAAATAAATCCCCTATTATTAAATTCATAAACCTGAGCGAGCCTGAATGCTTTTTTATAAGCTTCATAATGTTTTTTTAAAAATCTTCTGTCATGAGTTCGCTTGACGTATTGAGAAAAGCCAATTAAAAACCAAAGAAGAGCGTCGATTCTTCCTGCAGACCAGCCGTAACTTACTCTTTTTGTTTTCATATCAACGTTGCTTGGAATCTGGCCCTGTTTGTGCTGAAATTTTAAAAGTGTCTTTAAGGATTTTTTTACTTGTTTGATTAAAGATTTATCATTAGTTGTTAATGCAGCAATTGAACAAATCATGCTGTCTCTTCCCCATATTCTTGAATAAGGTCCTTCGCTTATTTGGGCGGCGCGAAATCCAAAAGGAGTTGAGCATGATTTTAAAATTTGAATTGATTTTTCATAAGCCTCTTTTAATTCAACCTCTTTTTTCATATGATTAAGAATAAAAAATAATTTAAAAAGATAATGGATAAATCGAGATTAATTGAAATAACAATCTTTTTAAGCCAGATATTTTTAATAAGTTCAAGCCTCGATCGCATAGTGGTTATTGCACTCGGTTGCTAACCGAGGTCCTTCGGGACGCGCAGGTTCAATTCCTGCTCGAGGCGTTTAGAATTAAATCCTGCTTAAACTCAAGAGAGATTTATTTGCGCAGGCGAGCAACTTCGTGGTAGAAGCTCAAAAAATTCAGTGTCTAAATTAAAAACTTCGTGCGAGGTTGGGAGTAGATTCCTGCTCGAGTCGTAATCCCAAATTTTAAATAATTCAGATTCCTGATTTTTAGATGAAATTAAACTTTATTCCAATTGATTATTCATATTTTGATTTTAAAGGAAGAAACTATGCAAAGATAGTCGGAAGAAGTGATTCCGGAAAAAGAGTTTGCGTGATTGATTCATGTCCTGTTTACTTATGGGCGATTTTAAAAAATAATTTATCAAAAGAAAAAATTGATAAATTAATTGAAAAGATAAAAAAAATAAAACTTGATGTTAAAGGAAGAGAAACAAAAGTTGAAAAAGTCGAACTTTGTGAAAAAAATTTTTCAGGGAAAAAAGTAAAAGCTCTGAAAATTTTTGCAACGAATTATAAAGACTTGCATGACATTGCAGACAAGTTAGACTTAGAAGAAATTGATTTTCGCCGAGGATATGACTTAGGTTTTGTAACTCATTATATAATTGAGAGAAAAATTAATCCATTAAATTGGTATGAAATTACTGGGGAAGTTTTACACAATTCCTTGGAGTTTAATCAAATTGATACGAGCTTAGATGTTGACATTTGCATTAAGTTGGAAGGATATAAAAAAATTGAAGAGAAAAATTTTTTGCCTAAAGTTTTGGCTTATGACATTGAAACTGATGAATTGAAAATTGGCGAGGGAGAGATTTTAATGGTTTCTTTGGGGGGGGAGAATTTTAAAAAAGTTATAACATGGAAAAAAGTTGAAGACAAAAAGCCTGATTATGTTGAGTATGTCGAGGATGAAGCAGAATTGATTGAGAAATTTTCAGAGTATGTTAAAGAAATCTCCCCTGATTTTTTAGTTGGTTATTATTCAGATGGTTTTGATTTGCCGTATATAAAAGCGCGGGCAATGAAAAATAAAGTTAAAATTAATTTTGGAATTGACGGCAGTGAACCAAAGTTTTCGCGTGGAGTTAACATACAAGCAAAAGTTGACGGTATTGTTCACGTCGATATTTTGCGTTTTATTAGAACTGCTTATGCGCAATATATGCAATCTGAAACTTTGACTCTTAATGAAGTTGCAAAGGAATTTTTGCAGGATAAGAAAAAAAAGTTTGAAATTAAGCATTCGTCAAAATTAGGTGAAAAAGATTTTAGAGAGTATTATGAATATAATTTGCAGGATTCTGTTTTAACTTATGGATTATTTATGAAGTTCTGGCCTGATTTATTAGAATTCTCAAAAGTAGTTGGTGAACCTGTGTTTGATGTTTCAAGAAATGGTTTGTCAAAGCAAGTTGAAAATTATATTTTGCATAATCTGGAAAAGCATAATGAGATTCCTGAGAAGCGACCGATTCATTCTGAGATAAGTTCCCGTCGGCAGAGCGGGGGAGTTGAAGGAGCGTATGTTTTTTCTCCTGAAGCAGGGCTTTATGAAGATATTGCAATTTTTGATTTTACGTCGATGCACACAAGCATAATTATTTCAATGAATATTTCCAAATCTACATTATTAGAAAAAAAAGAAAAAGGTTGTTTTGAATCTCCTGAAGTGATGTTCAATGGAGAGAAAAAGAAATTTTATTTTTCGCATGAAAAAGGATTTATTCCACTACTTGTTGAGGAACTTTTTAGAAAAAGAAAAAAATACAAAGCAGAATATAAAAAAAATCCAAACAGGATCACCCTTGCAAGAAGCAATGCATTTAAACTTTTGTCAGCGTCGATACATGGTTATATTGGTTTTTTTGGAGCGAGGTATTATTCAAAAGAATCTTCTGCTTCAATTTTAGGCTTTGTTAGACAGTTTAATAAAGACATAATTAAAAAAACTGAAGACGTTGGTTACAAAGTTATTTTTGGCGACACTGATTCTGAAGGATTTTTAATGAAAGAAAAATCTGAAAAAGAAGTAAAAGAATTTTTGAAAAAATTAAATTCTGAATTACCAGGGGTTATGGAATTGGAACTTGAAGGTTTTTTCAAAAGAGGGCTTTGGGTTAAAACTCGCGGGGGAACAACAGGTGCAAAGAAAAAATATGCAGTTATTGATAAATACTGTAAATTAAAAATAAGGGGTTTTGAAACTGTTCGTCGGGATTGGTGCAAGTTAGCAAGGAAGTTGCAAAATAAAATAATTTTGCAAATACTAAAAGACGGAAATGAAAAAAAAGCATTAGAATTTGTAAAAGAAATTATTAAGAAAATAAAATCAAGGGAAGTAAAAAAAGAAGATTTGATTATTCGGACGCAATTAAAAAAACCAATTTCAGAATACAAGACTCTTTCGCCCCATGTTGTTGCGGCAAAAAAAATGAAAGAACAAAAAATTCCAGTTGAGCAGGGAGGGCTGATTGAATATTTCATTGCTGAAACGCAAGACAAAAAAAAATTAGTTCGTGACAAAGTTAAACTTCCGCATGAAGAAGATGAATATAATATTGAATATTATTTAAATAAACAGGTAATGCCTGCAGTTGAAAATATTTTTGAAGTCTTTGGAATTAATATTAAAGAAATTGTTGACGGGAAAAAGCAGGAAGGTTTGGGAAAGTGGTTTTAGAAAAGATAAACTTTTATACCAATTAATTCTAGATATTTTATGAAAAAAAAGTTTTACATTACAACGACAATTCCTTATGCAAATGCGCCTCCGCACATTGGTTTTGCATTGGAAATAATTACTGCAGATATTCTTGCAAGATGGAACAAGCTTAAAGGGAAGGATGTATTTTTTTTAACAGGAACAGATGAACATGGAACTAAGAATTATCAGACTGCTAAAAAACTTGGAATGGAACCAAAGGAATTTGTTGATATGAATTCAGGATATTTTCAGGAACTAACAAAGAAGTTGAATATTTCCAATACTTTTTTTATTAGGACAACAGATAAAAAAATGCATTGGCCAGGGGTTCTAGATATCTGGAAGAAGTTAGCAGAAAAAGGTGACATCTATAAAAAAAAGTATACTGGTTTTTATTGTTCTGGTTGCGAGAGATTTGTTACAGAAAAAGACCTTGTGGATGAAAAATGTCCTGACCACCCAAGTTTAGAAATTCAAAAGATTTCAGAGGAGAATTATTTTTTTAAATTAAGCAAGTATTCTGAAGAGATTAAAAAAATAATTGAAGAAGATCAGTATAAGATTTATCCAAAGCAATGGAAAAATGATTTTCTTGGTTTGGCTAAGGAAGGGTTGACTGATGTGAGTTTTTCAAGAGAGAAAAAGCATTTGCCTTGGGGTATTCCTGTTCCTGGCGACGATAACCAGGTTATGTATGTGTGGTGCGAGGCTCTTGGAAATTACCTGACAGGAATAGGATATCCTGATAAAAAATACAAAAAATATTGGCCATGTGATGTTCACGTTGCAGGAAAAGATATGCACAGGTTCCATGCAGGAATTTGGACAGGAATGCTTTTGAGTCTTGGTTTACCTTTGCCTAAAGAATTAATTGTACATGGTTTTTTAACTGTTAATGGAAGGAAAATGTCAAAGTCTGTTGGAAATGTCGTGGCTCCCTTAGAACTTTTGGAGGAATATGAAGCAGATACTTTAAGATATTATTTAATGAGGACAATTCCATTTGGTTCTGACGGGGATTTCTCAAAAGAGGCTTTGATTGACAGGCACAATAATGAACTTGCAAATAAATTAGGAAATTTAGTTTCGCGAGTTAGTGGACTTGTTGAGAAGAATGGAATGGAAAAATTAGGAAAAAACGATGACCAATCTATTCTTTATGCATCCACCATTCTAAATAAAAAGATTGAGGGAGTTATGGATAGTTTTCAATTTGACAGAGCATTAAACTTTTTATTTGAAGAGATAGATATTTGTAATGAATATATTCAATCAACAAAGCCTTGGGAGACCAAAAACAAAAAAATTTTATATGAAGTCGCTAATATGATAAAGTCTATTGCAATTTTACTTTCCCCTTTTATTCCGTCGACAAGTGAGAAAATAGCAGAGCAGTTTGGATTTAAAATCAGTTGGAATGAAATAAAAAAACCACTTCTTGAACACAATAAAATTAAAAAAGGTGAAATCCTTTTTAAGAAAATATAAAATGGAATTAAAAGATAATCAGGTTTTGTTGATAAAAAATATATTAATTTATCGGAATTTTTTTAAGAGAATGCTTCCAAGAAAAGATTCTCCTTTTTATTTTTGCAAGTCTCCTTTATCAGGCATGATCTCTACTCGTCATCCATTAAATGATCTTTTTTATCTTGGGGAAATGTTTGGAGGAAAATTAAAAGACGAGAAGATTGAATTAATTGAACCGAGAGATCTTGAAATTGTTTTGTCAGGAGATATTGAATATAATGGAAGTCTTCTTTCGAATGATAAAAAAGAATTTCGCCATATAATTTCAAGTGGAATTTCATTTAGAGAGCAAAGAAATTTTTTAAGAGGTTATGAAGCATTTTATGATCAACAATTTCAAAATTTTAAAAGAAAAAAATAGAAAATGACAATTGAAGAATCAAGTGATAATTATTTTGTTTCATGCGGAGAAGCAATGGTTGAGAGGGCAATAAAAAGAGTTGTCATGAAAAATGGACAATTAATTATTGCTACTCATAATACTGATTGGGATGAAGATGGAAATTTCATTGGAGATTATTCTAAGGATTATAAAGATGCAGAAGAATATATTAAAAAATATAACCCTCAAAGGTTAAATCATAAAGATTATCGCGAGGCTTATCTAAAAGGAGAATTGCCTTGGCAAAAATAAAATGCCTAAAATAATTCACGAGCAGGATTCATTAACAGATAATGATTTTTTGTATCCATGGAAAGTTTTGGAAGTTTTTCATGAACTTAATAAAGACGGATATGTGAATGGGAAAAATGAAGCAAATAGATTGCGCTATATTGGAGGGAGTGTTACCTATCACCTTTTGGATTGCAGTGTCCTGTATGAATTTAATCCGGGATTGGGAAATTTTCCAAGAGACAGAGAAAAAATAACTGCCTATGCAGATGGGAAAAATGAAAAAGAGAAAATAGAAAATTTAGAGAATAACTTAAAGGAAAGATTTTGGAAAAGAGATCGAAGAATGAGATTAAGAGTTCCTGAAAGAAAAAAATTAAATAAAATAACTCCTGTTCCTACGGGGGTGATTACTAACAAATCAAAAGCTACTAAACCTGACACTAAGAAGATTAAAGCCTTTCCTTCAGATTCTCCATATTATAAAAATAGAAAAGAAATTTAAGGATTAATTGATAATTAACTTCGAAAATATATTTCACAGAATAATAATATTAAAAAAGGCGAGATACTTTTTAGAAAGATAGAAAATGGAATTAAAAGATAATCAGGTTTTGCTGTTTAAGAAAACTTATGTTCCGGGAGGAATTAAGAGATTTTTTAAAACAAAGCATACTTATTGCTGTAAATCGCCCCTTCTCAAAGAAGGAACTATGGAATATGAAGGTCGCTCTTTGGGATCTTTTATACTCGGGCTTGAATTTGGAAGGGGGTTGGAAAAATTAGTTGACCCTAAAAGTCTTGAAATTGTTTTATCCGCGGAAGAGACATATAATCAAAAAGTTTCTGGTAAAAAGGGTTATACCCTCATAGATTCAAAAGGGATATCTCCTAAGAATGAAAAAGATTTTTTAGAAGGTTATGGGGGGGCTTGTAAAGAAGCAATAACAAATGCTGAACATATAAAAGCATTAAGGAAATCAGAAAGAAGAGCAAGGGATATTTTATAAATATTGAAATAATTAATTATTTAAACCGCCTAATTCTTAATTAATTATGGAGGGAATAGCAAAAATTAATTTTGAAGACTGGATGAAACTTGATTTGCGAGTTGGTGAGATAAAAGAAGCCACAGAAATAGAAGGAGCTGATTTACTTTACAAATTAAGTGTTGATTTAGGTGAAGAAAAAATGAGAACAATTTGCGCAGGAATTAAGAAATATTATTCTAAAGATGAACTTCTAAATAAAAAAATAATTGTTTTAGCTAACTTAGCTCCTCGAAAAATGAGGGGTATATTAAGTGAAGGAATGCTTTTAGCAGCAGGAAGTAAAGAAGAGAATGTTTGTGTTTTAATCTCTCCAAAGGAGAAAAAAGAAAATGGGAGCAAAATTAATTTTGTAAAATGAATAATCTTTTTTCAAGTTTAGAAGAAGAAATAACCTTTGATGAAGACATTTGTTTTGAAGAAGAAAAAATTAAAGAGTTTATTTTTGAAAGAGTTAAAAAAAGAATTGAATCCTCGGAAAATAAAGGTTTCACATTTGAAGAAATAATCTATGAATTTTTTGAGTATATGAATATAGCATTAGTTAAAACTCCAAAAACCAGAGATAGAGGTATTGATGGATTTCTTAATTTTAGTGTGGGATTTTTAGGAGAAGTTAAATTGGGTTTGCAGATTAAATATAAATTAATTGATTCAACAGATGTTGATTTGTTTTTATCTTCATTAAAAAATGCTGAGTTGCAATTAGGAGTTATTGTTTGCAAAAATTCAAGAAACTTATTAAATTATGAACTAAACTCAAAAATAAAATCAATCCTTTTGTCAAGGGGAATTTCTGTAAAAGAAAAATTATTAAATGAGAAAGTTGATATTAACCCTGTGTTTGTTTTAAAGTTAAACGAGCTTATTGAAATTGTCGCTTCACAAATAAGATCATTCATTAAATCAGTTTATAAAAAATGAAACCAGAAATTAATTTTGAAGATTGGATGAAAGTTGATTTAATAGTCGGAGAAGTTGTTGAAATAGATGAAGAAAATATTAAAGTTGATGTTGGTGAAAAAGTTCTGGAATTGAAACAAAAAATTAATGTGAAAAAGGGGAAGAAAATAATTGTCGGGATTAAGGAAAATAATTTGGTTGTTCCATTGGTTAATGATTCTGTTATCTCGCCTGAGAAAGATGTCAAGGTTGGGATGAAGGTTAGTTAATATAGATTATATATAATGCAAATATAGTTTTCTATTGCAATAATTTTTATAAGGAGTTTTTTGGTTTGATTTGAATGGATGAATTATATGAAATGCCTGAGGAAACGATTTTTGAAGAAGGCTGCAAATTTTATAAATTGAGAGAAGCAATAGGTTTTATTAGAGAGAGGCACGGTCTTGAGGTTGCGCAAAAAATGCGAAGAGAGGACGTTCTTTTTGGAGTTGTAAAAATGATTTCAAATGATAAAGTTTACAGTGTTATTGACTGGCAGGAAAAAGTCGGGGATTTTGGAAGCGATTGCTATAGGGAAAAAATTTCAATGCATTAAAGTCAGTTAATTTAATTAAGAAAAATGCAAGACTTGTTTTAAAAGGTTAATCTTAATTGGTTTTAATTTTATCTTGCTCATTAAACAAGTGTTATTTTGATTATATGTTTTCCAGAATAATAATTAATATAAACTCATGAAGACTGAATTTTTTATGTGGACATTAGACTCTAATAATGGAATTGATTATAACGATGTTATTGAAAAATATCCAAAGAAGTATGAGCTAAGAGGAGGGCATGTCTGGAGTAAAGAGTTAAAACCGTGGCAAAAGATTGCAGAATCAAAGGGGATTTCAGGAAGACCTTTTTCTCACACGAGTATAATAATAAAATATGACCTTGAAGACACGAGTCCTGAGAATTTAAAAAAATTAAAAAAACAAATTGAACTTGCAAATATTTTAGATGAAAATAATTGCGATGATTATTTGGAAATTCCCTCGAGAAAATCCTTAGAAATTATCAGCAGGAGATTTTCTTATAGATAATAAAAAATAATAAAATAATTTTATTGGTTTTAGTCATCTAATGTTTCAAGATAGTGCATAAGAATTCCTTCTCTTAAACCTTTGTTTCCAGTATCACTGCTTACAATTATATCGTCGTTTTGCGGATACCATTCCAATCTGATACTATAAACATCTCTTTCATTTGCTTTTCTTTTGTCTTTGCCTTTTCCTATTTGGCTTCTTAGAAAAGTTTCAACTAAATCTTTTCTTCCGCCTTCTCTTATGTTTGAATTAATTTCAAATTCATCTTCCTTGAGATGGTATTTTATGTCCAGAGTAAGTTTATCCGGGGCAGGTTCTTCTATCTCTTTTCCAAGAGCAATTTTATCCTGTGCTACTAATGTGTATAAATCCATTTTAATTTACCTCCTTTCATCTTTTTTACCATCCAAGTTTTTCTGAATATGCAATTATCCTATCAATTATCATTTGCCTTTCTTCTTGTTTAGTCGGAAGATTTTTCTTTTTTCTATAAAGAGGGATTAAATCATAGCCTTCTTTAGTTAGTGAGATATGAGTTTTGTCATTTGAGACAAGATTCATCTGGAAAAGGCCCTGAAAAAGAGCCTCTTCCCAGGGGTTTTTTGGAAAAACATGAAGGTTTCCAGGTTCGTGAAGCCAGAAGGTTTTATTTAACAAATCAAAAAATGGATCTAATAATTCAAGAAGTCCTTTTAGATTTTCCTCGCATGCATTATAAATTCCTGATTTTTCAAGAGCAGAACAATATTCCTTTTTATTTTTGCTTACAATTGAAGCTAAGTAATTTTGAGAGTCAATTTGAATCATTCCATAGCCCCCTTCTTTTTAATTCTTCAAAATATTCCCTACCCCTTTTTTCATCCAGAGAGTAAACTCTTGCAATCGGATTTGTTGGATGAATGCCCCAGATTTTTCCTGAGGACTTGTCTCCGACATAACCCACATAAGTTTGTCTTGCAACAGCATCACATGAGTTATACAATTCTCCTCTTGATGCTATTGACTGAGAAATTGTTGTTAAATGATGCCAGCGTGAATCTTTTTTATCTGCATAAGAGTCTATTATTAATTTTAATTTTTCAGGATTTTTTTCGTCACATAAAACACTCTCCAAAAGAATTGCATTTAACGGAAGTTCTGGAGAAAATTTAATTGGAGACTTATTCTTCATTCTTCATTACCTCATTTTCCAGACCAATTTCTTTTAATCCTTTTCTTGCAATGTCCCTAGAAAGAATTTCTTTTAACCCTTCAAAATATCTTCTTCTTAATTTTTCTTCAGTAATGTTATATCCATCAAAACGCATGAGAATTCTTTTTGCAGCTTCAGTTGCATTTAATCCTGATTCATTACTGCAAAACCCTCTGCCGTCAAAAACAAACTTTTTATTTTTCCTTGTTATGAAAATACTAAAAGATTCATCTGCGGCAATAAATCCGCGGGCAAGGTAAATATTTTTATCCACATAATTGTATTGATTTTCTTTGAAGTTTTCATCATTATCCCAAAGATAAGAATATTTTTTTGAAATTTTCAAGATGTCTCTAAATGTTTTTGTGAGAGTTGTTAAATTTTTTTTAATCTCTTTTTTTGACATGCAAAACTAAAATTCTTAATTTATTATTAACCTAAGGTTTAAAAAAAATTAAACCAAAAAGTTTATTAAATAAATTTATTAAAATTCTTCATGACATTTGATTTAATTGTGCCTGAACTTTCTGCAAAACCTAAAACAACAAAAGACGCAGTGATTACTCTTCTTTCTTTTGAGTGGCCGCTTTCACTAAGACAGATTTATTTTAGAATAAAAAAGCAATATGGATATTCAGCAACCTACCAATCTGTTTATAAGGCTGTTAATGAGTTATATTCAAAAAATGTTTTGAAAAAATTTGACAAGAAATATGAAATAAATATTTCATGGGTTAAGAAATTGCAGAGTTTTACTGACATAGTTGAAACAAATTATTATGCAAAAGAAAAAGTAAAGACTTTGTCCGGGGTTCACAAATCAAATAAGGGAGAAGATTTTATTGTGCTGACTTTTGAAACAATTTTCGACGCTGAGAAATACCTATATTATTTTATAAAAAATGAATTAATAAAAACTAAGGATGATGTTGTGTGCTACAAAACTGCGAATGAGTGGAAGCCGATTTTTTATTTGAGGGCAGAATATAATTATTTTAAAAAACTGGGGAAAAGAAATCATAAATTTTATTTTATTAATTGCGGGAGCTCATGGATTGAAGAACAGCTTGCAAAATTTTATTCATTAATCGGGGTGAATCATAAAACAGTAAAGCAAACAGTTTCAAATGATTCAATTGTATTCGGGGATTACTTTATTCAGATTTTTATTCCTGAAAATTTAAAGGAGAAAATGAAGAAGTATCTTAAGAAAAAAGATGTTTTTAATTTGTTAAGAGAAGTCTTAGAAGAAAAATCAATAATTCGCGTTACAATGAATAAAGACAAAAATTTAGCAGAGGAAATGAGGAAGCATTTTTTAAAGGAATTTAGAAATAAATAATCTATCACAATAATCTTTTTATAATCGTGTTTAAGGAATTTATTATGAGCAATTCAACTGACGGATTTTTTGACCCCCTTAGAAATTTTGATACTTACCCTGTCAGCAAAGTTGGAAAAGCAATCAGAAAAATATATGGAGTTGAAATATTCAGGAAAGTTTTAGATAAGGATGCATTTCGGTGTTATATAAAACTTCATTCTGACGGAAAAAATTATGCAATTATTGACTGGACAAAAAAACGCGCAGACTTCAAAGATGAAGGAGAATATAAAAATACAATTGAAGAAATTTTAAGAAAACTTTATTTAATATAATTTAATTTTATTACAATAATATTTTTAAAGAATCAAAACTAAGTTTGATTATGAAATTTTATTTATTTGACGGAAAAAATTTAACAAGGATAACAAAGAGTTTTAATGGAAGAGGTGTTTTAGGTTTGTTTTCAGTTGATGAGCAGCCTGTAGATCCAAATACAATTGTATTTTATGAAGGAGGAAATTTAGAAACTGGCTTTCATCATCCAACAGAAGATTTTGAGATTGACAATCATGGTTTTCAGGAATTTTTACAAGAACAATTCAACCCTGATAGATACAATGTTTCAGGGGGGTTAATTGGAGAATATAAAATGGAGAATGGCCAGATTAAAATCAGATGGGTTGATAAAACTTATGAACAAAAGATTTTTAGAGGATTAATTGATAAAAAATTTGCTTGCGGAATATTGCATGGTTATGTGGAAAGAATTTTAAATTGAATTCTAAAATATATTTTACAACATATATAATGTAAAATATATATTCAATTATATATAATAAAGTATATGATTAATAATCTCTTGAAAAAATTCTAAACCAAAAATTTGGCTTGTCTATGTCTGAGTCATAATTTACATCAAGGATTTTTGCTGCGATTTCTTTGTAAGCACGTGCGGATTTGCTTTTTGGGTAAATGTGAACAACTGCATCTTTTAAGTTAAGTGATTTTTTTATTGTCATGTCCTCAGGAATCATTCCTAAAATTTGTGCCTCAAGCATTTCTTTGACAGCGTCGGGCTGCATTTCAATTTCATCTTTTCTTACACGGGTGATTATTATTCCTTTTACAGGCTTGTTCATTGTTTCAGCTAATTTCACAGTTTTTAATGCATCAGTTATTGCAGGTATTTCAGGGTTTGTAACTAAAATTAATTCATCTGCTGCTTCAATTGCGCTTGTTGCTTCTTCACCTAATCCCGCGGCGCTGTCAATAATTATATAGTCAGAAATTTTTCCAAAATCTTCTTTAAAATCTTTTAATTTTTGGGGCCTGATTTTCTTTAATTCTTTTATTGATAATGAAGAGGGGATAATTTTCATTCCTGAATAATGTTCATAAACAGCCTCGTTAATGTCTGCTTTTTTTGACAACACATGGTTTAAACTTACCGGCACTTCAGGTGAATTTAAATGTATTCCAATGTTGGGAGTTGACAAATTTCCGTCGACAACCAATACATCTTTGCCAAAATAATTCATAGCAGCGCCTAAATTTATTGCAGTTGTTGTCTTTCCAACTCCTCCTTTTCCGGATGTTATTACAATTACTTTAGACATTTGAAATTATCCAGAAGTTTTTAATCTTCTTTCCTAAACGGATTTAATTTTGAAGAAATTTCTATTTATAAAGTTATTGAGGGATTTTGAATGCATATCAACACAATAATATTTAAAAGAGAAATTATTTTATTCTAAATATGTTAATTAAATTGGATAAGCCGCAGGTTCTTTCAAAAGCAATTGATTTGATTAATGAACTTGTTACGGAAGTTAGGTTAAAGGTTAATGAATTTGGAATGAGTATAACTGCAATTGATCCGGCAAATGTTGCGATGGTTGGTTTTAAGCTGCCGAAATCTGCTTTTATTCAATTTGAAACAGACAGCGAAGTTTTGGGAGTTAATTTGGATAGTTTAAAAAAAATTCTAAAGAGAGCAGGGGTAAGAAGTTCTTTAACAATAGAAAAAAAAGAAAATCAATTGAATATTTTAATTGAAGACAGGATAAGAAGAAATTTTAGTCTTAATTTAGTTGAAGTTGAAAGTGAGGACAAGGAAATGCCAAATTTGGAATTTTCTTCGAGGGTGAATTTAAATTCTGTTGATTTGATTGCTTCGATTGAGGATGCTTCTGTTGTTGCTGATGCCTGCGCATTTATGATTAATGAGGGGAAATTTATAATTGAAGCAAAGGGATTAAATTCAGCAAGGTCAGAGTTTTCAAGTGATGAAGCAGAAATAAAAGCTGAAGACTGCAAGTCAAGATATAGTTTAGAATATTTGTCAAAATTTATCAAGGCTTCAAAACTCACAGATAAAACAATTTTAAATTTTGCTGAAGATCATCCGTTAAAAATGGATGTGAAAGCAGAACACATGGAATTAAATTTTATTTTGGCTCCGAGGGTTGAAACTGAAGACTAAAAAATGGAAGAAATTGATTATACAAAGAAAGGAGAAATCCCAAATAGATTATGGGCTTCATTGAGCATAGTGAGTAATGCAGTTATTTCTGATTTGGCAGGAGTTTCAATTACTCAGACACATAAAAGAAATATTAATATTGTTCGAGAAGAATATCTCGGAAGTATGATTCATGGAATTGGAAAATTAAGAGAGGATATGAAAAATAGAAAATTTAGTTTTGATTCTAAAACAGTTGAGGGATTAAATAAAGCAGACTATCTGATTCCGTTGTTAATGAAGTCGGAGGGAAATGATATTGATTTAATTTTTCATACTGCGAAAAGACTGGATAATTTGCTTGGCTTATTTAGCAAAGGAAAACTTCCTGAGAACGAAAAGATTTATTTGAATAATTTAGTTGATGCCTGGCAAGATTAATTTCATTGAAGGAAAATTTATAAACATCTTTTCCATGATTTTTATATGGAAAATAAAAAGGGGCAAGTGACTATTTTTATAATTGTTGGGATTATAATTGTGGTTTTGGGAATTTTAATTTATATGTTTTATCCGGATATAAAGACAAATTTTGAAACAGAGGCAAAAACTCCTTCAGCATTTATCAGGAATTGCATTGAGGATGAAGTTGAAGATTCAATTGCGGAATTATCAATTCATGGAGGATATATTAAACCTAAATTTTATTTTTTGAAGAATGATGAGAAAATCGGATATCTTTGTTATACAAATGAATATTATTTAACATGCGTGATGCAGGAGCCTTTGTTGAAGAGGCACATTGAAACAGAGATTAAAAAGTATATTGAAGAGACTGCAGATGAATGTTTTGATTCCCTTGTTGAAAGTTATGAAAGAAAGAGATATTCTGTTAATTTGAAGAGGGCAGAGATGGGAGTTGAGATTACGCCGGGGGAAGTTTCTGTAATTTTTAATAATACTTTAACTCTTGAGAGAGAATCAACTGAGAATTATGAATCTTTTAAAATTTCTTTTGATAAAAATCTTTATGAATTATTAAGCATTGCAAATAGCATTTTATCGTGGGAAGCAGAGTATGGGGATTCAGAGACCACATTGTATATGAATTATTATCATGATGTCAAGGTTGAAAAGCAAAAGCAAACTGACGGGACAACGATTTATGTTTTGACTGACAGGAATACAGATGAGAAGTTTCAGTTTGCTTCCAGAAGTGTTGCATGGCCTCCGGGGTATAGAACAGATGTGGTGATATTATGAAAGAAGATGATAAGGTAAAAAAAGGAGAATGCTGGATTAGCGGCGGGATTATTGGAGTTTTTTTTAGTCTTGTTTATTTTTTTGTTGTAAATTATTTGCCAAATTTTGACAGGTTTGCATGCATTGACGGTAAAGAAACTTTTTTTAATTGTTTTTGGATAAAATATATCCAACTTCTGGGGTTTCCTTCTTCGATTGTGAAAATAGGTTTTTTGAAAAATCTTGGGACAAGTGCGAAAGGGATTCTTGCAGTAATATTTATATTAGGGTTTTACATAGTTCTTGGAGCATTAATAGGGTATGCTTATGAAAAGATTAAAGAAAAGAAAATGATACGGGAAAATCTGGATGGAGAATTAAAATGAAAAAAATATTTTTAATAATTAGTTTAGTGGTTTTGTTAGTCGGATTAATGAGTTTTGCAAATTCTGAAGTTTCTTATTGTTGTGAGAAAACTTCTTTAGAGTCAGATGGTTCCGGGGGGGCATGGTGCCAGAATGCTCCTGAAGAAAATTGTGATGAGGATTTTAAAAAAGCGCCTACCTCATGCGAGGCAACAAGTTATTGCAAAAAGGGAACATGCTATGACAGCCAGGAAGGAACGTGTGACCCAAACACTCCTCAGAAAAGTTGTGAAGATAATGGAGGGGTGTGGGAAGCAGGAGAGCCAGAAGATTTGCCGCAGTGCCAATTAGGTTGCTGTCTTATTGGAGATCAGGCCGCGTATGTAACGCAGACAAGATGCAAGAGATTATCTTCATTATATGGATTGGAAATTCTTTTTAAGACAAATTTTGGTAATGAGATTGAATGCATTGAGAGCGCGACTTCAGATGTCAAGGGTGCGTGTGTTTTTGAAAAGGAATTTGAAAAGACTTGCTTACTTATAACAAAAAAGGAATGCAAGGAATTGGAAGGCTCCGGAACAGAGGCAGATTTTTATGAAGATTATCTTTGTTCTGATGAAAGTCTTGGAACTAATTGCGGGCCAACTGAACAAACAACTTGTGTTGAAGGACGTGATGAGGTTTACTTTTTAGATAGCTGCGGGAACTTAGCGAACATTTATGATGCAACCAGAATAAGGGATAAGAGTTATTGGTCAAAAATAGTTGGAAAGGAAGACAGCTGCGGATTTAATAATGACGAGGGGAATGCAGATTCGAGAATCTGCGGGAATTGCAATTATTATCTTGGAAGCACATGCAAGACAAAGACTTCAATCTCACCGATATATGGAGATAATATTTGCCATGACCTTGATTGTGTTTATGAAGGGGAAAAATATAAGCACGGGGAAACATGGTGCGCTGATGCAAAGGGGGTTGATGATAATCTTCCGGGAAGCAGAAATTTTAGGTTAGTTTGTTATAATGGTGAAGTCAGTATAGAGTCTTGTGCAGATTATCGCCAGGAAGTTTGTCTTCAGTCAGAAGTTAATGGGTTTAAAACTGCTGCATGCAGAGTGAACCGCTGGCAGGAATGCTATTCTCAGCAAAATAAGAGAAATTGCGAGGATGAAGATAAAAGGGATTGCAAATGGATTGATGCAGGATGGGTTCCAAAACAAGGAGACACTCCGGGATTAGTAAAACAAAGCGGGGGGGCATGTGTGCCGCTTTATTCTCCGGGTGTTGATTTTTGGGAATCAAGCGGGGATGTGAATTCTTTATGTTCAATGGGAGATGCAACCTGCGTTGTTTTAATCAGGAAAAAAATGGTTGGAGGAAGCAAATGCATTTTGAATTGCGAGTGCTTGTTAGATTCATGGAAAGCAAAGATGAAACAAATTTGCACATCAATTACAGACTGCGGGGACAGTAGAAATTATCTGGGTTTGCCTGGGTATTGAAAGTAAGAATTTTTGACACTCCTTTGGGATAACAACAAAAACGAAAGGTTTAAATACTTATGATTCTTAGAAAAAGCATGAAAATAAGCTTAGGTAAACTAATAAGAAATACAACAGCATTAGTTGTTATTCCAACAGTTAGTATGTGTTATGGTTGTTTTGAGCAAATTGTAAGGGGGGTTGAAAACGACTTTTATGACCATGCTCCTGCTTTTATGCAATCAGGCAGATATCAACGAGAAAACGAGCTTAAGATACATATGGGAAAGAAAGAAATAGATGCAGCATTTGAAAGCGCTAAACAAGATTACGAAGGGACTATTACCGGCAAAGGAGCAGGATGGGAAGTTTGTGATAAAGAAGAATGTATTATTTATGATAAAGATGGAAATGCAAAGCCGATTATACAATAATTTTTATTCTTTAAGAATTTTTGACAAATGAAATATTTATAAAACATAATTTCTTAATTCTTCTTATGCATAAAAGAGGAGCATTATCATTTTTACAGATAGTTATTTTAGTTGTTAATATAATTAGTATTTCTTATATTGTGGGAAGTGAAGTGAAATCTGTTAGTGCGATTAACGAGGAAACCCTAACTGCAGCGAGAAAAGATTATTCTTCTTTAACTCCTAAAGAAAAAGCAAGATATGATGAAATTTTAAAAGGGATTTCTTCAAGTGGGACTCCAACACATGGTTATGCGGGAGTAGCATGGGAACATTTTTTTGGGCCAGGAACAACCCAAACTGGTTGGGGATATTCTGCATCAGGGATACTTCAGGGAGCATACCGCGCGGTCTTGGTTTATGGAATTGTTCAATTAATCGGAGGATTTCTTGGTCTTGATTCAAATGTTGTTAGTGCTGCGTCTACAGCTGCCTCATGGGGATATTTTGTTGGAAAAGGAGCATATACTTTATTTGGTCCGAATGGAATCTGGAATCTTGGATTAAGCACTGGATGGGCGCTTGGGATTGGAATTGCTGTAGCAATTATTATTTATGTTTTAAGTTATTCAAAGATTAAGAAAAAAATTATTACATATGATTGTAACCCTTGGGATGCTGCAACAGGGGGGAGCAGTTGTGAAAAGTGCAATGAGCAAAGTTTGCCTTGTTCAGAATATCAGTGCAGAAGTTTGGGGCAGGCATGTGAATTAATAAATCCGGGAACAACACAGGAAAAATGCATATGGGTTAATCCAAAAGATGTTGGCCCGCCAATTATAGGACCAAATTCAGATGTTCTTTTCGACGGATATAAATATACTCCTGATAATGCGATTTCTCCGCCAGACAGAGGAGTGAAAATTATAAACCAGAATTCTGATGAGGGATGCGCAAAAGCATTTACTCCTTTTACATTCGGGATAACTGTTGATGAACCTGCAAAATGCAAGATAGATTATTTAAGAAAGGACTCGTTTGATGAGATGGAATATTATTTTGGAGATGATTCTTTATTGAAGTATAATCATACTCAGGCAATGAGCCTTCCGGGGCCTGACAATCTTGAAGATGAAAATATTACTTTGAATAATAACGGCCAGTTTGAATTATATACAAGATGCCAGGATGCAAACGGGAATGTAAATATTGCGAATTTTGTTTTTAAGTTCTGTGTTGAAGAGGGTCCTGACACAACCCCGCCTTTAATCGTCGGAACAAGTTTAATAAACGGCATGCCAATTAGTTATAATCAGAGTTCAGTTGATTTGGAAGTCTATATTAATGAGCCTGCTGAATGCAAGTGGAGTCATTTAGACCAAGGTTATGATGACATGGAAAATGAAATGAGCTGCTCAAGCAGTGTACAAGAAATGAATTCGCAGTCACTTTATCCGTGCTCGACAACTTTGACAGGATTAAAAAATAATTTTGAAAATGAATTTTATTTTAGATGCAAGGATCAGCCACTTGAAACAAGCGATAGAAATGTGAATACAGAATCTTACAAATTTATATTACTTGGGACACAGCCTTTAGTGATTGACGAGGTTGAACCAGATAATGAAACAATAAAAGATTCAAGCGAGGCAGTGAAGGTGACATTAAGGGCAAAGACTTCTGCAGGGTATAAGGAAGGAGAGTCAACATGTTTTTACAGTTCTGATGATGAAGAGAATTATGTAATGTTTTATAATACAATTTCTTATGAGCACTCACAGGAATTGTGGCTGTCAGCAGGGGATTATAAATATTTTATAAAGTGTATTGACCTCGGAGGAAATTCAGAAACAAAGGAAATTAATTTTATTGTTGAGTCAGATAATGATGCGCCTTTGATTGTGAGAGCATATCATGATGAGCCGTATTTAAAAATAATTACTAATGAAGAAGCAGAATGTGTTTATGACACTACTGACTGCGGTTATTTGTTTGACGACGGAACAACAATGGCAACTTCTGAAGGGCTTGAACATTTTACAGACTGGAATACAAAGACAAATCTTTATATTAAATGCAAAGACAATTATGGAAATTCTCCTCAGCCGTCGAATGTTTGCAGTATCGAAGTTCGGGCGTTTTAAGAAAATTTTCTAAAATAAAATTTATAGAAATATTTTTATAATGAATTTTATTTATTATCCGATGAATGATTATGAAGGTGGAAAAGAGGAGTATGGATATACTGATTATCCTGAAAAGAGTTCGAATTGGAAAATCTGGCTTATGTTTATTATTCCTGCATTGTTGATTTTTGGATTAGTTATTTTTATTTATGTGAATTTATCTGATGAAACAATTTCTGATACTGCTTTTGTGGAGGGCGCGACAATTGAGTTAAAGGAAAACAAACAAGCAGAGTTTACAGTCGGTGATGAAGAGCATTTTATAAAAATAAATTCAGTCGGCCTTGATTCAATTAGTTTAGTTATTCATAGTGAGCCCATTGAATTGGATATAAAAATCGGAGAGGAGATAAGGGTTGATATTAATAGTGATGGTCTTTCTGACATTATTGTTAAGTTGGCTGGAATTAATAATGGTGTGCCGCAGGTTTATATGAGAAGAATTTATGAAGAGGAAAAACAAAAGTTTGAAGAAAGGAAAAATAGTGTTATTGAAAAAGCAAGAGAGAAATTTTCAGAAGAAGATTTACCTGAGTTAGAAAAAAATATTCGGAATGCATCAACTGCAGATAATTTGGATAAATTAGAGAGGTTAGTAAATAACTCCGTGAATGTTCCAATTAATTTTACAGATAATTCAACTTGTGTTGGAAAATGGTTTTGCGAAAACTGGGGTTCTTGTATAGACGGAACTCAAATGAGAGATTGCAGTGCTATTGATTCTTGTGAGATAATCGAGGATAAACCTGCGATGATTAGAAATTGCACTTCTAGTGATGAAGAAATTAATTGCACTGAGAGTTGGATGTGTGAAAATTGGAGTTCTTGTGTTGAAGGCAAACAAACAAGAAATTGTGAAGATTTAAATAATTGCGGGAGTATATTAAGTAAGCCAAACAGAGAAAGAGTGTGTGATTTAGATGAAGAAGAGTGTGTTGAAGATTGGGCATGCGGTAATTGGAGTTTTTGTGTAAATAGAAAAAAAATAAGGGAATGCAGGGATTTAAATTCATGCGATACATTTTATAATGAACCAAACAAGGAAATAGATTGCGAGTATGCAGAAGAGGTTGTTGATTGTGAAGGAGATATTAATTGTTTTAAAAATCTTGCAATTGAATGCAGGCTTGCGAAAGTTTCATATGAAAGAAATGTTCAGTCCTCCGATACAGACGGGACAATAACTTTAACTTCCTTTATGGAAATAAAAGGTATTGAATCAGAAAAATGTATTTTGCACAGAGTTGATTCACCTATAGAAAAAGATGTAACCTGCAAAATTAATAAAGAGTATATGGAGCATTATTTAGAAGATTTAATGAGAGATTCTATGCAAGGGAATTTTGAAGAACAGGAGTCTTGCGATTCAGATAATATGTGCGTTTACCAAACATCGTGGGGGGAGTATATTTGTGAGAAAAATTTTTAATTCACTAAAATTTATAAGTCCTGATTATTTATTTTATTTATGAAAAGAGGACAAATGAAATTATCTTTTGGAATGATTTTTTCAATAATTTTAATAATTGTTTTTTTGACATTTGCATTTTACGTGATTAAACTTCTACTTCAAAGCCAGAGTCAAAGCAAGGTATTGATATTTAAGGAAGATTTAGAAAATGATATTGATAAAATTTGGAGAGGCTCGGGTTCTCTTAGGGATCCTGACGGATATAAATTGCCGAGGAAAGTTGAGCTTGCATGTTTTATTGATTTTTCTGCGCCTTCAAGAGGAGATAATCAGGATTTGTTTATAAAATTAAGGCAGGTTTATTATGAATTTGAGAATTTGATTTTTTATCCGATTGGTTCTGCGCAAGGTCTTAATGCAGTTGAAATAAAACATATTAATATAGAAAACATCACAAGGAAGGAAAATCCTTATTGTATTGAGAATATTGACGGGAAAGTTATATTAACAATAAAAAGAGATTATGGCGAGGAAGGAGTTATTATTGAGAGATAAAAATTTAAAACAAACCATAAAAACATTCTTAAAGTTTTTTTATTTAATTATTACATGAAAAAGAGGATTAGAAATAAAAGGGGTTATTTGCAGATTTCTTTTGCATGGCTTTTTGCGCTTTTAGTCGGAGCAGTTATTTTGTTCCTAGCTATTTTTCTTTCAACAAAGTTAATTAAAACAGAGCAGACAATTCAGGATGCTAAGACAGGAAAGGAGATTGGAGTTTTATTAAATCCTCTTGAGACTGGTTTTGAATCCGGCAAGACAAATTCACTGAGTTTTCCTACGGAGACAAGAATTTATAATTTGTGCAACACGAACGGAGAATTTGGAAGGCAAATAATAAAAGTTTCACAAAAGAATTTTAATCAGTGGAGTGAAACAAATATTAATCCTGGTTTTTCAAATAAATATATTTTTTCAGAGGGGTATACAGAAGGGGAGAAATTTTATGTGTTTTCAAAACCATTTTTCATGCCATTTAAGGTAAGTGATTTAATTATTATCACTTCTTCAGAGGAGGAGTATTGTTTTTTAAATTCGCCTGGGGAAATTGAGGAAGAACTTTTATTTCTTAATCAGCCAAATTTGCTTGTTGGGAATTGTTCGAAAAATGCAATAAAGGTTTGTTTTTCAGGAAGCTGCGACATAAAGGTTAATCTTGCAACAAAACAGGTTTTTAAAAATAATGGAACAATTGATTTTTACGGGGGCGCATTAATGTATGCTGCGATATTTTCAGAAGAAGAGGTTTATGAGTGCCAGATAAAAAGGCTTATGAAAAGATTGAATAGTCTTGCAAATTTATATGGGGGCAAGTCTAAATTCGTTTTAAAAAAGGATTGTGATTCTAATTTAAATTTATTAAGTCTTGCAACAATTGCCGAGGGTCTTGAGAGTTCAAAGGAGCTTAAGGTTATTAGCATGATTTCTGAAGAGGTTGGACGAGAAAATAATCTTGCAAGCTGCAAATTATGGTAAAATGAAAAAAGAAAAAAAGAGGGGGCAAATGAAAATACAACAAATGACTTTTATGTTGATAGCTGTGACCTTGTTTTTTGTTCTTGTGGGGATGTTTCTTTTGGTGATTTCGTTTTCAGGAATAAAAAAATCTGCTACAGAACTTTGCGAGAAAAATGCTGTGCTTCTTGCAACAAAACTTGCGAATTCTCCTGAGTTTTCATGCGGAGAGGCATTTGGCGGCACAAGGGTGAACTGTATCGACACAGATAAAGTCCTGATTTTGAAAGATAGCATGAAAGAATATAAAGGATTTTGGGATGTAACAAATATTGAAATAAGAAAAATTTATCCTGAAGACAAGGACAGGGAGTGTGACAGAGGAAATTATCCTGATTGTAATGTAATCAAGGTAAGTGAAGATGAAGGCGAAGGGGTTTATGTTTCAAATTTTGTGTCTTTGTGCAGAAAGGAAACTTATGAAGGAAGAAGTTATGATAAATGCGAGGTGGGAAAAATTATGATAAAATATAATTATGGAGAAGAATGCTAAAAAAATCTAAAAAAATATTGAGAAATTTTGGAAATTGGTTAAAGAATAAAACCGGGCAGGAAGAGATGATTGGTTTTGCGCTGATTATTATAATTGTTGCGGTTGTGTTATTAGTATTTTTGGGGTATTCTTTAAAGAACCCAGAGTTTGAAAATGTTGAGAGTTATGAAATTGAGAGCTTTATTCAATCATTTTTGCAATATACAACAGATTGCGCAGATAGTTATGAGCCGCAGTATTATTCAATTGAAAAACTGATTATTGCCTGTGAAAGAAAAGAGAAATGCCTTGATGAACAAAAAACATGTGATATTTTGAAAGATGATTTGGAAAATATTATAGAAAATTCCTGGCAAGTCTATGAAGATAGTCCGATAAAGGGGTATAATTTAAAGATTTCTTCAAGAGGAGATATTTTGCTTGAATTTGGTGAAGGGAATGCGACAAATAATTATAAAAGTTCCTTGCAGGAATTAGGAAAAGAGGATATTGAAATTATTTTTAATGTTTATTATTAAATTTTAAAATGAATTGTCATTGCGAAATTCCTTCGGAAGATCAATTTTAGACAGACTAGATTTTAAAATGAATTGTCATTGTGTCTACGATTATCTCTGGTCTGTGTCTAATTCTTTTTTTAGTTTTTTCTTCAACAAGTTCAATAAATCCAAATCTTTTAAGGAGTTTTATATCATCATTTACTGATTTAAATCCTCTGTTTAATTTTTTTGCCAAGCCATAAATTGATATTGGTTTTTGAGTTTTTATTGTATGCAAAATTCTTGCTTTTTCATTGCTCAAAAGCTGCCTTAATGCAAGGACTCCTGAAAAATCATAATCTTTTTTTGAAGATGAAGATTTTTTAAAAAGAGAAAATCCTCCTCTCGACGTATTAATTGTAATTTCCCGTGTTTTTGATTTTGCCATTTTGATTAAATTTCATATATCTATTATTTTAAATTATAGATCTTAAGTATATATTTTATAGTTATATGTTAATCTTTAATATATATTAAACTTAATAACTATATATTAATAAATCTTTTGTTTTCGCCGGAAACATAGAAAAATAGAATAGTGTATTAATAATTAAGTGATAACGAAGCATTTATAAGTAAAACCAGTATTTTGAGTATATATCTAACCTAAACCGAAAAAGAAGAGAATAAGGTTTTTAAAGAAAATTAGGTTTTTTCTAATACACCTTAAAGGTGTTCTATAGGGAATTTCATTGGAAACAATGAACAGTAAAACTGAAAATGAAAAATTTTTCAGTAATTAAATTCACTCAACGAAAAATGGTTTACCCTATGACTATTTGGTTGGGGTTGTTGTCATAGACAACACAAATTGAATAGAGTTGAAAGGAGGTTAAAAAATGAGAAAATTAAACTTTAGAAAAATAACTTCGGTTTTAAGTTGTGGTTTAATGGCTGTTTCGACTATTGGGTTTGCTGCTGCTGCAAGTTATCCCGCACCATTTGTGTCAGGAGGAAGCGCTAATGTAGCTATTGTTTATGGAACTGGCTCAGGAGTTTCTTCACTTGATGTAATCCAGGCAGGAAACATTCAGACAAATTTGCAGTCTTACTTAGGTGGCGGAACCAGTGCATCTACATCAACTACAAGCGGAGGAGATAGTGTTAAGATAGAAAAATCTTCAACAAAGTTCCAATTAGGTAAAGGAGTAACTGATATTGTTGCAACTGCAATTACAGATGATAGTCCTGGAAGCGGACTTCCAGTTCTTTTAGCAGATGGAAAATATGTTGATAGCGATAATGATGAACAAGACTATACTCAGAAAATTGATATGGCTAATCTAACTTTAGCAATGTTTGAAGACAATGATTATAAGTCAGATGAACCAACAGTCGGGATTAGAATCGCAAGCGCGGCTCATGTATTAAACTATACAGTTGACTTTACTGATGAGCCAGAATGGGATGATATTGATACAACAACTATTGAATTAATGGGAAAAGAATATTTCGTATTAAGTTCAACAGCTAATACTACAATAAACCTGCTTGACTCTGCCCAAACAACTACTTTATCAGAAGGTGAAACAGCTACGGTAAATGGTCACGAAGTTTCTATCTCTTTTATTGGAAGTAGTTCAGTTAAATTAAATGTTGACGGAGAAATAACAAATAGTTTAGCTGCTGCAGAAACTCAGAAGTTAAGTGGCGGAGATTATGTTGGAATTAAAGAAATTAATGTTCAGGATTACGCTGGAGGAACAAAGACTGTTGAATTCAGTGTGGGAACTGGTAAATTAGTCCTTAAACATGATACAGATATAGAGATAAATGATGAATCTATTTCTGACATGAAAACATTCATTACTACAACCGCTGCAGACCCTGCAACAATTAGTTCGATTGTAATTGAATGGAAGGCAGAAGATGATTTATTCGTGACTCCAGATAGTGAAGTTTTAATGCCTGGTTTTGAAGCAGTTAAATTAACTACTACAGGTATGCTTTATCCTACTGAAGAAGTGGTTACTGTTAAACATGGCGGAACTACTTACATGACCTTAGAGGACTTTCCATTAAAAGATAGTACTGAAGATATTGCTATTTTATATGGAGATAGTTTGAACTGGACTGGTATTGGTAAAGATGCAACTCATAAATTAAGAACAAACATGTCAAATGTTATTGTTTTTGATGGAGATACAGATGACTATTTTGTAGCATCATTTAATGATGGAACAAATGCAGAATCTTATTTAATGAGAGCAACTAATTTCAAAACAGAAAATAGTGTGAATAAAACTACAATCCAATACAGAAAAGATGGTTCTTGGAGTGATGTAAAGGTAGAAGGAAAACCTGATGATGTCGCTTCAATAGGAAATGTAGAACTAACACTTGGAACAGTTGAAAAAACTCAAAAAACAGTTTCTATTACAGGTGGAACAAGTGTAAACTTCCACACTCTTTATTCAAAAGAAGGATTAGAAGTTTTCCTACCTTATGATAGTGCTACTGCAGGTTCAGGTTATTTGAATCTTACAGCAACACCCTTGCATAATATACCAACTTATGATCTTATCTTCTGTGAAGAAGACAAGAATGGTAATATCGGAGATGGTGGGAACATTACTGCTCAACTTGGTTGGAACTCTGCTTCTACAAAAGAAGCTTATGTAAGTGATGTAGGAAACGAATCAGTTACTTTTGATGAAATTCTAAGTACAAAAGTATGGAGAAGTTTCAAGTATACTGCTCTTGCCTCAGAACTATTATGGGATAAATCCGGAGACCAATATGAATTCCAGATTACATACCATGGCGACGAAGCATTTGGGGAAGTTTATGTAACTGCTCCTAGTACAACTGTTACTGCTGGTTCAAGTGGATCAACTAGTTCAGGCACACAACTTGGAGAAGTTCTTGTTAAGGATACTGAAGTCAGCAGTGTAAGTTCAAAGAACTTAGTTATTGTTGGTGGAAGTTGCATTAATTCGGCTGCTGCGACTGCATTGGGTGTTTCACAAGGAACTTGTGGAAGTGCCTTTACAACTGCAACTGGAGTAGGATCAGGACAATTCCTGATTAAAGGTGTTAGTGGAGCATACTCTACTGGCAAGATTGCTTTAGTTGTTGCTGGTTATGAAGCTGCAGATACAGTTAATGCTGCTAAATACTTGACTACCCAAACAGTAGATACAGGCAAAGAATACAAGGGAACTTCATCTACAAGTGCAACTCTTGTTACTACAACTGCATAAATTCATTAATTTTATTTTTTCTTTTTCTTTTATTTTTTTAAGTTCTGGTAAGAACCCTAGAAAAAATATATAAACAAATATTATTTTCAGGAGATAATGAAAACTCAGAAAATTCTGGTTGGTTGTCCTGTATATGACAGAATGGATTATTGCATTGAAAAATTTCTAAAAAGAATAAAGGAATTTGATTACGAAGATTATGAAATATTGCTAATAGACAATTCAGTAAAAAATGAATTTTTTTATAAATTAAAAGAGATTAAAGGGATTACCTTAATCAAAGATAACACTCCTGAAAAGAAAAATAGTTTTAGAGTGGTTAGCAGCAGGAATAAAATTTTGGAATATGGGATAAAAAATAATTATGATTATATTTTAATGATGGATGCAGATGTTATTCCGCCAAAAGATATTCTTAAAAAGTTATTAAGTTATGATAAAGATATAATAAGCGGGCTGTATTATAATTATTTTATTATTGACTGCAAACAAAAACTAAGACCTGTTGCATGGAGAAGCATAACCCCCGATGATTTTGAAAGCATATCAAAAAAAATTAAACTCCCTTCAATTGTAAAATCACATGAAGACTTAAGGCGCCATCTTACCCGAGAAGAGGAAGAAAGCGAAAAAGTCATAGAAGTTAAAATCCCTTCTGCAGGGTGCATGTTAATTAAACGAGGGGTTTTTGAAAAAATTAAATATGGACTCTTGGAAATTCCGGGAATAAAAAGCACAGATGATATTTATTTTTGTGAAGAAGCAAGAAAAAAGGGATTTAAAATTTATTGCGACACGAGCATCAAATGCGAACATTTAGTACTTGGGAAGTTAAAAAAAGATAATAAAGGAAATTTAAGACATCCTTTTTATGATTAAGTAAAGTTTTTATATTCTAAAAAAATAAATAAATTATGAGACGAAGTATTTTAGAAAAAAAGAAAAACAATGACAGAAGAAATCAGATAATTCTCGGAGTGATTTTAGTTATTGTAATGTTTATTAGTGTTGCGGGTTATGCATTCAGCGGAGGGAGCAAAACAGAGAGTTCATCAGAGAAAGTTA
This sequence comes from Candidatus Pacearchaeota archaeon, assembly GCA_050124795.1. Classification (GTDB taxonomy): domain Archaea; phylum Nanobdellota; class Nanobdellia; order Pacearchaeales; family GW2011-AR1; genus JASFEO01. The sequence continues at coordinate 57,256 of JASFEO010000002.1, read as the reverse complement.
CTTACAATGGTTTTGAATTTATTAACCAAAATGGATATTGGTTTCTTGAACTTGGAAATTATAATTTTTATTTTTCTTATAATCCAGGGGAAGTTGAAAGAATTTCAGGAGAGATAAATTTATTAAATAGTTATTCAGGCAAGCCGCTTTATATTTATTCTGAGGATGGATTTGCAAGTTCTGAAATTTATAGGAATTTATTTTATAATACAAGGATTGTGCAGAGGACGCAATCAGCTTGTTTAGAAGAAGATTGTGATGAAAATTCGCCAATAAAAACCTGTGAAGATAATTTTATAATAATTAAAAAAGCCGAGGAAGTAAAAATAACTCAGGAGGATAATTGTGTTTTTATTGAGGGGCCTGAAGGAAATCTCACGCAGATTGCAGATGAATTTTTATTTAAAATAATGAATATAGATTAGCACAATAAAATTTAAAAAGTTCATAATAGAAGATTAAATATGGAAAAAAAGATTAATAAAAAAGAGCATGAAAAACTTGAAGTGAATATTAAAAAGGAAATTGAAAAGCAAAATAAATTATTAAGGAATATTTTTATTGTTCTCGGGATGATTGTTGTTATAGTTCTGTTTGCATATTTATTTGCTAATTCAATGAAAAATTTTGAATACAAGGGTGTTGGATTTACAATTGTCGACGAGATCGCGCCTTATAGAGTAAGCATACCTGTCTCATACGGAGATGGAATAACGGGGAAAATAGTTGATGCAGATTATAATATTTATTTGAGAAATGACCCAAGAGATTTAGATGACATTCCTATTAAAGGAGAAATTATTTTCAGGCCCAACATGGTTGTAGGGGTTAATACTGAAAATCTTTTTTGCGACGGGGATTGGGTAATCGCGATTGGAAATTTGCAGAAACTTGAAGTTTTAAGAGTTAATTTAATTGCAAAAAATGAAAGTGAAATAAAAGTTTATATTCCCCAGAGTAATTACATGTTTCTTAATATTAAAGAAGCAAATGAAACAAGCATTGTCCAAAAAAATGATAATTCATATGATTTAAATGTTGCAGATTGCGAGATATTAAAGGCAACTGAAAAATTAATGCTTGAAGCATTTATTCAAGCATATGCGCAAAACTAGTTTTTAGATTTTCTTTTTTTAGTTAAATAATAAATTAACATGATTAAAAAAGAAAAAATCACCGCCAGAAAAGTTATTTCTTTTTTTAGAGCCGGATCAATACTGCTTCCAAAAAAGAAGCCGATTGCAATTAATGCGGTCGCCCAAATTCCCGCGCCCAATGAAGTGAATAAACAAAATTTAGAAAGATTCATTTTTGAAAAACCAGCAGGAAGTGAAATTAACTGCCTTATTCCAGGAATTAATCTTCCAACAAATGTTGTTATGTTTCCGTGCTTTTTAAAATAACCATCAGAATTTATTATTTTTTTTTCATCAATAAAAAGAAATCTTCCATATCTAAAGATAAGTTTATTAATAGTTTTTCTTCCGAGATAAAATGCAAGTAAATAATTTACTAATGCTCCTGCAAGACTTCCTAAAATTCCTGCAATTAAAACTCCTAAGAAATTTAATTTTCCCTGCGCAACCAAAGCTCCCTGAGGAATTAATAATAATTCACTTGGCCATGGAACAAATGAACTTTCAATTAGCATCCAGATAAAAGTTCCAATATAACCAACTGAAAGAGAAAAATCAAGGAGATAATCAATCAGGTTTGAAAAAAATTCAGGTATCATTTTCTCTTAGATTTCTTAAAGAAAGAGTTTTTATAAAGGATTTTTATATCATCATAAAAAGGGATTTTTTTTATCTTAAATAATTTTACTTCAAGAAACCAAATTCCGACGACAAAAATTGTGCTTAGTAGATTCCAGAAAAGTTTGTGGGTAAAGTCAAACCAAAAAGAACCAAGAAGCAAAACAAGAATTATTATTCTTAAAATATTTGCGGCTAACAAAACCAAAAATGAAAAAGAAATCATCTTTAATCTTTTTTTTAAATTTATTTTTGGAATTGACAGATTTAAAATAAATAAAAGATAATATGCAGAACCTGCAATGCATGCTTTTATTATCCATATTGCATAATGGCCGAGGGAGATTACATTACCGGACAATTTTACATCTAAAAAAATCTGAAGTAAAAAATAAACATGATAAACAGTTAATGGTGTGAATATATAGTAAAAAATAAAAAGGTTTGAGGCGGCTGCAAAAATTATTAAAAGATATCTTGCGAGAATTCCATAAACCTCTTTTTCTTTTTTGTTCATGGACTATTTAATAAATCAGGGTTTAAATAATTTTAATTCGAGAAAAATAAAAGTAAGAATTATTTTCTTGCAACTCTTATTGCAACAATTATAATTATAACAACAAGGATTACATTTAGAGCGCCGATTATCCACAAGTATGTATTTCCGCCTCCAATTGCATTTCCGGTTATTCCTGATAAAAATCCTTTTGGTGCTTCTTCGATTGTTATTGCAACTGGCTGAGTTAAAACAAAATCTCCGTCTGATAAAACTTCAATATCAAAAGTTTGCTCACCTGAAGCATCTTCTTTAACAAGGAATGTAGCTAGAACATCTTTTTGTTCACCTTTTCCAAGAGTTACTGTGTTTGAATCAAAGTTTCCTGAATCTGCCCATGTGCTGAATCCTGCTAAGTTCAAATTATAAGTTGTATCACTTCCTGAATTTACAATTGTTGCTCTTACAACTAATTCTTCTCCTGCGACCCCTCCTGATTCAAGTGTGGCTGAAACAATTGCTTTTGCCGGGGTTTTGCAGCTTGCAACATTTAAGAGAATGTAGAAACTTGAGTCATCATTGTCAAAGTCTGTTTCATAAATATCATCATCTTCATCATATACCTCAAAGTTAAGCTGGTATATTTTTTCTTTTGCATCTTCCGGAATTTGAATTATTGTGTTTAAGTCTTCATGGTCAAATGCATCTATGTCGCCGATGTCCACGATTTTATTGTTGATTCCAAGTTCTGTGTTATAAATTCTTATATAAACATCATCCTGGTCTCTGTCTCCGATATTCCAGGTGTCTGCGATTATCTGAACTTCATCTGCGCATGAAACACTTTCAGGAAATTCAAAATTATCCAAGACTACAAAGTCTTTTTCAATTACTATTTCTGTATCTTCATAATCATATTCACAAACATCTGCGTCAATGTCTGTGTTTTCTCCTTCTGCAATTACATAAAATCTGTAATGGTTTCCGTCTTCTAAATCTTCTAAGTCAATATCTAATGAACTTTCAAGGTTGAATGAGATTGCCAATGTTTCTTCATCATCATCTTTTAAGTCAAAATCTTTTTCATCATCTAATTCGATTATCCAGTCGTTTGCTTCGGTATCCCATAATCCCCAATTAACTTCAATATTATCTATGTCGTCGTTTCCATTGTTTTCAATTGTGATTTCGACTTCAATATCATCCAAAGGGAACCATGCATCATCATCCCCAAATTCTTTTGTTGTGTCTCCAATTTTCATTCCTTTGTTTGTAAATTCAATTTCTTTGATTCTTAAATCACTTCCGGGGTTTCCAGTTGATTCACACTCTGTTACTTCTGAAGGAATAGTTAAATTAATGTTTACTGAAAAAGTTTCAGAATCTAAATTAGTTGGGTCTTCTGTTTCATTTGCAACAATTGTGATAGTCATTGTGTTCCCACCTTGATCTGCAAAATTAGAAATTGCCCCTGTTATTTGTTTTGCAGTTGTTAAATCTTCATTAGTTAAATCAGTAATTGAAATAGAACCAAAAGAAATTGTAGAATCAGCAAAAGTAACACTTATAGGGGTTATTGAAGTATCAGTTATATTAAAAGTGAATATGAATGAGCCTTCAATATCATCAACACTTGTCGGATAGTCAAGAGATGAGATTGTTAAAGTTGCACTTGCCAGAGTCATTAGAACTAAACTTATTAAAATGCTTAAACTTATCAAAGTTAAATTTTTAGCTTTCATTTTGTAATCATTCCGGAGTTACTATGGTTTATAAAGTTTTCTATTCTGGAATATATATTTTAATTCTCCTTCGAAATATTTATATATTAATATTCTGTTATTTTAAGATGGCGATAAGATCAAAAGAGAATTCACTCGGGGCATGGGCGTTTTTGACAGGTGTTGTTGTGGCGATTGTGCTCGCTGTTGTGAAGTCTTTTTCAATTGATGTTTTTGTTAGTTTTAATCAGTTGTTTTATGTTATTTTATTATTAATGGGGATTATTATTGGTTTTGTTGACGTCAGAGATGATGACATAAATACTTTTTTATTAGCAGGAACAGTTTTAGTTATTGTGAGCAAATTCGGACTTGATGGTTTTGTTGACAGGTTTGGGGGTTCTTTACTTGGAATAACAAGAATTGGTTTAATGGGCCAGGAAATTTTTGGGGCGCTTTTGGTTTTATTTATTCCCGCGACGATTATTGTGGCTTTAAGAAGTGTGTTTAGTATTACTAAGATTTAAATTTTTTGTAAAATTAAATATCATAAATATTAACAATTCCTTTTTCATTCATATCCATTCGCGGGCAGGCTGTGTTTACCCAACTTTGAATTTGCGGGAAATTTTCAAATTCATTTGTGTTTATATTATTAGATAAAAATAAGTAAGAATCTTTTTGTTTTAATTTGCTTTTTAGCTTCATTGCTTGTTCTAAGTTTTCCTGGCCGGGTTTTATTGAAACTAAAATGCCAATTTTTTCTGCATTGAGAAATTTCACAAATGCAGCTTTTTTTCTTTTTCCTAAATTTTTAATTTCTTCATCACTTATTTTTGTTAGTTTATTGTTTATAAAAATAAATGTTGGAAGTTTTGTTTCAAGTGCAATTGAAGTTACATGGAATTTTCCGTCGGAAATTAGGAGGATTGCTTTTGTGTTTTTTGAAATTTTTGGTTTTGAGCAACCTAAAACTTGTTTAAATGAAATTATTTTTTTTTTAGATAATATTTTTTTGATTTCTTTTGCCTGACTAAAATATTGAATTGAATAAAATATTGCGATTTCTTTTGGGAGAGATTTAGAAATTATTAATAATTCTTTTTTATTAATTTCTTGTTTTGATTTTGCAGGTATGAATAAGGTTTTCATTAGAATAAAAAAAGGGATTTATTTAAATAACTTTTTAAATTAGAGAATAATAGAAATTTATGATTCATATTTTTGTTGGTTGGGCCGGGGCGTTTTTATTTGCAATCTGCGCAGTTCCTCAGGTAATTAAAACATGGAGGACAAAAAAAGCAGGAGACCTTTCATGGTTGTTTTTATTTTTTTGGTTATTTGGAGAGGTATTTACATTTACTTATATTTTAATTGATGATTTGATTTTAAAGATAACTCATTTTCCGCTGTATGTAAATTATTCTTTTAATATGACTTTAGTTTTTTATTTAATTTATGCAAAGAGGCATTATTAATTTTTTCATCAAAATAAAATGTAAAGAGAAGTTTTAAAGTTTTTTAGAATTAATCCCAGCGAGATTTTTTTTCTTCAGCAGGTTTTTCTGATTCCTTGTGAATTTTTGCAAATGAAGGTGTCACAATAATGGTATTTTCTCCGAATCCTGCAATTGAACCTTCAAGAGCATCTGTTGTTTTTTTAATTTTTGAAACTGCACGCTTTAATTCAATTGGATCTTTTTGTCTTAAGACTTTTATATCAATTATCGCGATTGTGTAACCTTCTCTTAATGAGTTTAGGATTTCATTAACGTCGTCGTAGTTTTTTAGTGTGAATAATTTTACAAGGACTTTGTTGTCTTGTTTTTCTTTTTGTCCTAAGTCAATTTCAAGATATTCATTTTCTGCATCAATGTCCCCGCCTGAGAATGCTTTTTTTATTTTATCAAATACCATGTTAATTTCATAAACTGAATATTTATAAAGATTTCGGGGATTTTGTATATATGTCCGGGTATAAATTTATTTAAGGTTGAAATTACTAAATAAGTTATGAAAGGATTAATTAGATATTTGAACAAAGGTCCTGAAGAGATTTCCTGTGAGAGTCGTGAAGACAATTCAGCAAGATGGAAGAATTATGCTTTTTTTATGGATTGTCTTGGGGGAGAACAGTTTTTACGAGGATATTGTTTTGTTAGGGATTTTAAAGATCGAGTTGTTGAGAGTTGTAGAAAGTTTAGAGATAAATGTTAGAAAGAAGCTGGCCGCAGGGATATATAAGTCAAGTCTTTTCTTTTTTTGAATAATTCGTCTTTTATGAAATCAAAAATTTCTCGCTCAATTGAAATTCCTGCACTGTATGGAGACATCTCATTTTTAGAAGCATCTAGTGAAAAATATTTTTCATTATTAATAACAGTTAATCTGCTTGTTTCTTCTGGGATTGTCTTTAGTATTTTTAAAGCAACCTCATCATATGTTCTTCCCAATTCTATTGTACTGGGTACAGGAAGATGCGGAAATTTTCCATGAATTATCTCTCTTTGAAAAGAATCTTTGTAAAGGTTTACTTCATAATCCATAATTAAATTAGTGATTTAATATTTAAAAATATTTATATTAATAATTAAATTCTAAATCATTCCTGATTCAAAATAATTTTCAAATCCGAGGTAAATTGCTAAAGCCCCTCCTGCAACTGGATGTAAACCTTCATAGTGCGCAACTTTTCTAAAAAGTTGTGAGGTTTCATTAGCATATTTTATGATATTATTTATTTCATTTTCCATGTTTTCTTTTCCACCAAATGGCCAACTCAAAGGAATAATAAAATCATAAGGCAAATCATGTTTTTCCTTAGCTTTGGGAGGCATAGAATTTGGCAATAAGCCGACACTCTTGCATTGCCTACAAAAGTATCTTTCAGCATTCCCAAGTTTTTCTAAATTTACTTCAGTCATTTTATTTCTTCATACCTTTCATAAATTCATCTCTTAATTCAGAGAGTTTTTTTGTCATTGTTTCTTCTTGTTTTTCAATTGACTTGAGTCTTAGGCTAAGGATTTTTTCTTTTGAAGTTAGTTCTTCAATTATTTTATTTTTGTCTGTTTTTATCATGAGCTGTCCGACAATTTTAAAGACTTCGTCATTTGCAGAATTAATTTCTTTTAGTGCTGCTGCGGCTTCGTTGAGTTCCATTGAAAAAGCTTGTTTTTGCATAAGTATATTTTGCAAATTTTGTTCAAGCATTTGCATTTCCTGTATTTTTTGATTTTGATCTTTTTCTACCATATTAAATTTCAAAAAGCAATTATTCTGCTTTTATTTTTTTTACTTTTGTTCGGGGCTTGTAGAAAACCTTGCTTCCGCAATGAGGACAGACAAATCTTTTGTCAAGGTCTGCTGACTTGATTTTCTTGCCGCACTTAAAACATTTATAAATTGCCATTTTAATTAATTTTTGTTTCCTCCCAATTGAATTCCTTTTCAAGAGCATTTAATTCTTTTAAACTAGTTCCAACAACAATACTTTTTATCTCGTTGATTTTAGCATAACATCTTCTTGCATACCCAATATTACATTGTGTAGCCCATCTAGGAGCCTTCCCCTTAGTTTCTTTTATGTGCTCAATGCAACTAACAAAATCACTTGCATATTCAATTTGTTGTTCTGTTGCCATTTTAATCGACTGTGTATGCGCCGCTTGCGAATTTTTTATTGCATTTTTTGCAGTGCCAGATTCCTTTTGATAATCTCTTGACACCAAGCTTTTCGCAAAATGGGCATTTTTGTTTAATTCTTTGTTTTTCCTCTACTTTAACTAATTTTTTTCTTACTCTGATTCCGTGTTTTGCACCGAACCTTCCTGCTGATTTTGTTTTTTTTAATTTAGTGGGCATATTAATTTACTCTCGTAATTTTAATTCTCCGTCTTTCATTCTTTTGTCAAGAGCGCAGATTCTTTCTGAAGGCAAGTGCATGTAGATTCCGTCGATTATAGGAGACATATCTTTTGCCTTAACTGTGTAACTAAGATTCTCATCTCCATAAATAGTTTGTTTTGCCATTATTATAAAGATTAGAAATTGGTTTTTAAAGGTTATTGTTAAGAAAAATTTTCAATTTGCGATAAAGGTGGATACTAACTCCCAATCACGCACGAAGTTTTTAGTTTTTTATTTTGAATGTTTTGGACTTCTACCACGTAATTGCTCGGGATTTGAGGATTAATTGTTCTTGAGTTACGCAAACACCGCACAGAAATAAAATATTCAACGAAGTTGAATATTAAAAATGGGGATACGCGGATTTGAACCGCGGTCGTCAGGTCCCAAACCTGAAAGGCTACCAGGCTACCCCATATCCCCAATATTAAATAAACAATCCTATATCTCCTTAAAAACTTTATTATAAAATTATTTCTTAGCTTTTTCAGCTTTCTTTTCATCTTTTTCTGCTTCAGCGGCTTTAGCTGCTTCTTTTTGTTTTATTACTTTATCCTGCTCACCTTTTACTTTAGAAAAAAATTCATCAAGCTCTTTTCTCTTCTCTGTTTCAGTTTCTGTTTTTTCAGAATTTATTTCTTTATCAAATTTCCCGTCTTCAATATCTTGTTCAATTTCTGATGCAGTTTTGTTTTCAATTAAAATTCCTAAGCTTACGCAACTTCCTGCAACAGTTTTAACAGCAGTTTTTAAATTATTGCAGAGCATGTTTGGGAATTTTGTTATTGCGACTTTTATTATGTCCTCGATTGAGGCATTTGCAACTTTAACCTGCGCCTGTTCTCCTGAACCTTTTTCAATTTTTAATTCTTTTTTTAATAGTTCTGAAACAGGAGGTGAGAAAACCCGGACTTCAAAATCTTTTGTTGTTGGATTAACATCAAGCTCAACAGGGACTTTCATTCCTTTGAAATTTTTTGTAGCGTCATTAACTTTTGAGATAACTTGTCCTATGTTTATTCCAGCTGGTCCAAGTTTTTGAGAAAGTGCTGGTCCTGGTTTCATGCTTGCGCCTTCTGCTAAAATTTTAATTTGCATATCAAAAGAACCTAAGCGGTTCTTTGGAATCTCCCTTCTTGTTCCGGTGAAGCGATTTTTTTAATTGCCTCCGCCGAAAATCGCACAAGATGAGGTTTCCAGTATTTAATTAGTTGATTTTTCATTTTAATTAATTTCTAATCCTTGTTTTAATTTATTTTTCCTTTGTTTTAATCCATTAAGCAGGTCAGATAAAGAATCTATGTATGCGAAATTTCTTTTTGGACCATTTAATTCTTCAGATTCTATTCTTGATTCAATTCCGTAGATTCTCTCTTCTAGAATAGGCAATCTTATTTTCTCATTATAAAATCTTATTAATCTATTCATTGTCTTCTTCTCCTTCACGTCTGATAACTTTTACACTGTCTAAATTGATTGTTACCGGCAGGGGCACTACTGCGCCTAACAAACTCACAACTACTTTTTCTTTTTGCTTGTCTATTCTTAAAACTTTTGCTTTTTCTTTTTTAAATGAGTCTGCCAGGATTTCGACAATGTCGCCTTCTTTGATTGATACTGTTGCTGCAGTTGGTTCCACCATTCCTTTTATTTCGTCGTATTCAATTGTTTTTCCGATTATCCCTTTTACATAAGGCAGATTGAAAACTGCTTCTTCGGCAGATTCCCTGTCTTCAGCCTCGAGCAAGATGTAGCCACGAAGACCAAAGGGGCGCGAAACAGAATAAACTCTTAATTGTTTTTTCTCAGAGCGGTCTGCAATCATGTCAAGTGCTCGTTCTTCTTTGTTTGTTGTTACTTTTATTATGAAAATCATCTTAGTTTGGAATGTTTCATTCTTTATTTATTTTTTCTTTAGCTCCGTCTAAGACTTAAACAATCTTAGAAAGATGTAATTAGTTAAAATTTTAGGTTTATAAAACTTTTTATTTGAAAACATTCATGATGATTGAGATTGCAAAACCCAGGATTCCTAAAACTCCGATGCCGATTGCAGAGACTTTGGCGATTGTTGTGTATTCTTTTTTCGAGGGTTTTTTCATGATATGCCAAACACGTTTGCATTTTAGAAAAAATGATTTTGTTTGGGTTAATAATTTTGCCATGATAAATAAAGAAATTCGGAGTTTTTAAAATATTTGATTTTGAGTTTAAAAAATATAATTCTTAACATAATCTTGATCTGCGTGAGATTCCCTACATTCATTAAGTAGATCAATAAGAACTTTTTGTATTAAATCAGCCTCGAGAGAAGATTCTGTGATTATTCTATGTCTTTGTTTGTCTCCATTCCTCTGAAAAACTTCAAAAACTTCTGAAGAAGGGCTGTATCCTAAAATGAATTTCGTTAAATCGACGTCCCCTCCCCTTGAAATAGGGGTTTTCTTTTTTCTTGAAAATTGTTTTTTCAAATGTTCTGCTTCGCTTTCAGAAACCTGTTCTAAAAAATATTTTCCTTTTACCTGCATAATTTTTGAAGAAAAAAGCTATTTTTAAAAATTTGTATTCTCTATTTTTTCTCTGAAGTTGTTGCAGTTGTAATTCCTTCGAGAGAATTTCCATTAATTACTTTATGCCCAAATCCAAATAAAAGGTCTTTTGGATTTTTAGGAGAAGTAATTTCATTAATTATTTCATAAACTTTTTGCGTTGGGTCGCGATTTTTACTGCTTCCATTATCTCCTCTATTTCTGTATCTTGATTTACTTGTACTAAATCCGTAATTATTTTTTACCATTAGCTAAATTTAATATTTTAATTTCTATTTCAAGAGTTTTTCTTTTATGAGAATTATATCCAACAAATATTTTTCCGTTTCTAGTATAAACTCTTCCAAAAACTCCACAATAATGGTCTAACATTGCATGACCATCCAATTCAGATGAATTTTTACAAATTAAAGTTCCTTCTGAATAATCATGACTGCAGATTATATTGTCTCTGAAATTAATATCTTCAGGCAAAACTCTCAAATTAGGACATTCAAAAGGATTGTCTTTTGTAGGTATTCTTTCTAAGTATTCATTAAATTCTTTTTGTCCCTTAATTTCTTTTGTCATTTTATTCATAAAACTCTATTCCCAATTCTTCTTCGATTTCTTTGTGTTTTATGTTGTCAATTGATTCTCCGTGACCTAAAATTTGCGAGGATTTCACACCGGTTACAATTAATAAAACTCTGATTGACTTTTCCATGTCTTCTGCGATTTGCGCTCCCCAGATTAATTTTGCATCTGGAGAAAGCCTTTCACCGATGTGCTCGATTATTGCTTTGCATTCATCTAAACTCATGTTTGGTCCGCCGATTATATTTACTAATGAACCAGTTGCGTTTGAAATGTCGACGTCAAGCAAGGGATTTTGTATTGCTTTTTCAACTGCGTCAATTGCTCTTTGTTCTGTATCTGATTCACCCATTCCGATTAATGAAACTCCTCCGCCAACCATTACTGCTTTTACATCTGCAAAATCCAAATTCACTAAACCAGAAGTTGTTACAAGTTCAGTTATTCCTTTTACTGCGTTTGTTAGAATTTCGTCGGCAATTTTAAAAGCTGTGTGCAAGGGCAAGTCTGGCGCTAGTTCCAGAAGTTTATCATTTGGAATTACAATTAAGGTGTCAACAACTGATTCCATTCTTTCGAGTCCGTCCATTGCATTTTCAATTCTTTTTCTTCCTTCAATTGTGAACGGCAAAGTCACGACGCCAATAGTTAGTGCTCCTTGTTTTTTTGCGAGTTTTGCGACTTCCGGTGCAGAACCAGTTCCGGTTCCTCCTCCAAATCCGCAGGTTATGAAAATCATATCTGAATTTGCAATTTTCTTTTTTATTTCTGACTCAGACTCTTTTGCAGCTTCTTGCCCGATTTTTGGATTGCTTCCTGCACCTAATCCCTGAGTTAATTCTTTTCCAATTAAAATTTTCTGGTCTGCATTTGCATAAAGTAAATCCTGAGCATCTGTATTAATTGCAATTAATTCTCCTCCTTTAATTCCAATTTCTCTCATTCGCGAGAGTGAATTTCCTCCTCCGCCTCCGCAGCCAATAACTTTTATTTTTGCTGTTTGCTTTTTTAATAACTCTGCAAGTTCCCTATCAATATCTTTTAATTCAGATGATTGAGCAGAAATAAAACTTTCCTCTCTTTGGTAAATCTCTTCCATGAAGAATTAAAAATTATATTGTTTATAAGGATTATTGCAGTGCTTCGCAATGATTTATTTTGTGAGAATCGGGGATATTCTTTTATTATGTAAAAAGAATTATTGTGATTGGGTTTCAGATTTTGTTTCCTGCTTAATTTCAACTTCCCTAACTTCTAAATCTAAATTGAGAATTTCTTTATATTTATCTTTAAACATTTCAATGAATTTGATATATGGCTTGTCAGCATTGATAATTAATTTTTTGTCTTTTGTTTCAAACTTAAAGTCTTTTCTAAAAAAGAAATTATTTAGTGATTTTATTTTTTCATTTATGTCTTCAATTTTTCTTAGAACTTTTAAATTATATTTTACAACTTTTCCTGCTATTGGATTGTTGAAGTCAACCATGACTCTTCCGCCTGAAACAGACAGGACTTTTGCCATTCGTCCGTCGAAGTTAAAGACTGCGCCAGGGAAAGGGTTTAGTTTTTGCTCTTTGAAAACTTTTGAAGGAACCATGTTGATTAATTTTGAATCTCTTTTTCCAAATGCTTTTTCAGGAGAGAGTTCTACAGAATATTCTCCTAAGTCTTTATCAATTAAAAACTCATCAACTCCTTTTAAGAACATGTCTTCACCTAAAGCAAAAATAAAAGGTTCTGATTTTAAATTTAGTCCTGATTTTTTTATATCTTCTTCAACATTTGAATCAAAGATTTCATCTGTGTCTTTAATTTTTCCTGTGAATTTTATTTCAATAAAGTCGCCTTTGTTTAGTTTCATAGAATTTTTAGAAAAATTATGCTTAAAAATCCTTCGATAATATGCTGCGCAGATTAAAAAATGCCCAGTAAACTATTCGGAAAGCAGGATACTCATTCAAGGGATTCCTGTTGCAATTCAGGTTCAACCTGTCGGAATTCGCGTTGAGCTCCACACTTTTATAGCCAATTAATCTTCTCTAAAAGAGATCTTCTGGCAAATGAAATCCATGAAGAGATTTCAAGGGAAGCACCACAACTTCAGATTTTCACTTTTATTGCTACTAATTGTCGCTGTTGAATTTCATGGCTTAAAATAAACCTTAATAATGCGCTGATTAACCGGCGTGTAGTCCATTAAGTTCTCTCGCTTCTCAAACGAAAAAACTCTTCTGGGCAAAAAGATTAAGAAAGCGTCTCTTAAAAATTTTTCGCGCTTCGCGACAAAATAAAGAGTTAGGTTCAACAATGTCTAGCGAGCAATGCAGTCAGACTTAATCAACTCTTAATACCCGGAAAGCAGGACACTCATCCAAGGGATCCCCGCCGCAATCCAGGAACAACCTGCCGGAACCCGCGTAGAGCTCCACACTTGTTCTAAGTTTTTTATCAGGTTTAGAATTTATTCTCCATTGATACATTGGAGTTTGATTTATTTTTTGAGAAACACTATTGATCTTCTTCACATTATTTGTTCCAAGAACATTTTCAAGAAGTTTTTTAGATTTAACTTGATGGATAAACCCATCTTCACCGAGTACTTTTCTTTGTTTAAAATAAGCATCTGGAGTTTTGACATTATGAATAACTCTTGAATTTCTATTTGAATACCAGTCAATTGCAGTTAATGTTCTTATCCATTTGCCTCTTAATTCATCTCTAACTCTTGAAATAAGTTCAGGGTTTTCTGAATTTGCAATTGCAGTAAAGACACTCCACAATTCTTCAGAATTAGGAACATAAGGATTTCCTTTTTCTTTTTCTTTTGCAGAATATTTTGAGAGTTCAGGCAAAGTCATTGGTTTAGTTAAATTGTCATATAGTCTGTAAGTTGCATTTTCTTCTCTATATAGGACATCAGATATTTCATCATGACCTTCAATTGTCACAAGTTCAACTCGCTTAACAAGAGGTTTGTTTGTTTTCATAAAATTTACAGAAAAATCAAATTATTTAAATCTTTTGTTTTGTTACTTTTTTAAAATAGTTATTAAAAATGTTTTTATTCGCGCCTTTGGCGCGAAAATAATTTACTAATATTCAAATTCCTTTAATTTTCCCTTCTTAATATTTTTTTCGCTTGCTTTAATCTGGGACATTAGTTCTTTATCATTTAGGATTTCCTTTTCTTCCAGTATTTTTATCTTATCTCTAAGAGCCTCTCTGATGAACTCCGCCTTGGTCATATAGTGGTGTTTCTTCATTACCTTATTTATTGCAATTAAAAATTTCGGTTCAAGTTTAAGACTGATATTTTCCATTGTAGTATTAAGTAGTAATAAGTAGTATTTAAATTTTTCTGAAAAAAAGTTTTTTATTTATCAAAAACTTCCTAAAATTTTATAAACTAAATTTTCTTGATTTTTTTATGGTGTTGAAAATTATTAATGCAACAGAGGCAAGGGTTGGAACAAATATTTTAGTTGATGGCAAGCCCTGTGTTGTAAAAAAGATTGATATTTCTAAAACAGGAAAACATGGTCATGCAAAGGCAAGGATTGAAGCTGTTGGAATAATTGATGGAAATAAAAAAGTTTTTGTTATCCCGGGCCATGATAGATTAGAAGTGCCAAATGTTGACAAAAGAAAAGCGCAGGTGCTATCAATTGGAGACTCAACAATAAGTGTAATGGATTTGGAAAACTTTGAGACAATTGATGTTCCATGTGATGTAGAGATCAAATCAACTTTGGAAGAAAATTCAAATGTTGAATATTGGGATATTGAAGGCGAGAGGATTGTTAAGAGAAAGTTGTAAAATTTATTTATTAAAATGGAAATCACAAATGAGGATTGTTTAGAATCTTTAAATAGTGTAATTAATAAGTATGATAAGTTGGGATGGGTTGATTTAAGTGATTTTTATTTTTAGATTCAAGGAGATTAAATTATTCGATGGCGATATTTTATAAAGATGATTTAGATTATTCCCTAAATAACAATGACTTAGATGAAACTGCAACTGAGAAGATTACTATTTTTGATAAAAAATTATACAAACCAGATGGAAGTTTTATTGATTCCTCACATCCTGATTTTTTACAAAACCATTGTTGGCTCTTGAAAAGAGAGATCTTCTAAAAGGATGGGTGTTCCCTCATGAATTGAATCATCTTGGATTTAATAAAATAATATCTGCAGATAAATATGCAAAAAGAAAAGGAAACAAAGCAGAACTGATTTATTTAACATTACTTGAAGGAGTTGCTATGGTTACTTCATCTCAGTTTTGTTTATCAAAGACTAGTTTTACTTGGTGTGAAGATGTTTTAAATACTTATTTGGATAAATCTAGAGTTTCAGCTTCTTTTAAAAAGTGGGAAAAAACAAATGACTCAGAATTGATTTCTTGTATGAAAAATGGGGATACTTTTTTTTATTATGTTGGGGCTAATTTTATAAATAAAATTATCAAACCAAAAGAAAAATTTGTTTCTTTAGTTGAAAGAATCCGGAATCATTACCCAACTGCAAAAGAGATATTAAACCACAGAGAATATCAAAAAGTATGAATAAAAAAGTTTTAAAAGCCTTATTCTCATAATTTAATTATGGCAAAGATTGCAGAAGCTCAAGATCGGATGTTTAAGAATGTTTTTGTTTGCAAAAAATGCAAAGCTAAAATGAGAGCAGATCCTCAGAAGATTCTCAAAGGAAAAGTAAAATGCAGAAAGTGCAAGAGCAGTGCTTTTCGACCTTTAAAGAAAAAATAACTGATACTTTTAAAAATAAACTTCTCGTTAGAGTTTAGGTGATAAAATGGCATTTGTAGTTTATGATTTGATTTTCCTTACAGCATTTGTGTTGTTTGTTGGAATTTTTCTTTATACTCATCGAAAGAATCTCAAGCGAGAAGGTCTATTATATTTATACAGAACAAAACTTGGAATGAAGTTAATTGATTATGTGGGAAGTAAATATAAACGAAGTCTGAAATTTTTGAGTTATGTTTCAATTGGAACTGGATACTTGTTAATGATTGGGATGTTTTATTTAGCTTATTCAATTTTGAAAATTTATGTTTTTCGTCCTGATGTTGTAAGGACTTTAAAAGTTCCGCCGATAACTCCTCTTGTTCCTTATATTGACAAGGTTGTTCCGGGGCTACCAAGTTTTTATTTTACTTACTGGATTGTTATCCTCGCTATAATTGCAATTACTCATGAATTTGCGCATGGAATTTTAATGAAAAGATATAACATAAAGATAAAGTCAACTGGTTTTGGATTTTTTCCTTTTTTCTTTCCGATATTTTTAGCAGCATTTGTTGAGCAGGATGAAAAGAGCATGGTGAAAAAAAAGAATTTTGAACAAATGGCGGTTTTATCTGCAGGAACTTTTGCAAATGTGATAACTGCAATTTTATTTTTTATAATCTTAATTGGATTTTTCTCTTTTGCATTTACCCCCCATGGAGTTATGTTTGACAGTTATCAGTATTCTGCAGTTGATGTTTCAGGCATCTTGTCTATTAATTCTGTCTTAGTTAGTAATCCAAGTTATGCAGATGTTTTGAATTTAGCAAACAATGACGGGCTTACAAAAATTATGACAACAGGCGGAACTTATTTAGTTACAATGGATTTGCTGAACAATTCTGCAAACAAGGAATTGTTTGATGCGCAGGGAGAGTTGATTTTGTTTGATGATGCGCCGGCAGTGAATGCGGAAATTAAAGGGGCAATTACTGGAATTAATAATAAGAAAGTTAATAGTCTTGAGGATTTAACAAATGAACTTGTGAAATATTCTCCGGGGGATGAAGTTGAAGTTGAAACTACTGAAGGGGTTTATGAGATAATTTTGGCAGAGAACCCAGATAAGGAGGGTGCAGCATATATTGGGATTGGTTTTTCAGACAGGACAAGAACAGGAGTCATGGGCAAATTAGTTGATAGGGTTTCTTCGTTTAAAGAGCCTTATACAAATTATGAACCAAGTTTTGGAGCCAGTGAATTTATTTATAATCTTCTTTGGTGGGTTGTTTTAATCAGCATTAGTGTTGCCTTGATTAACATGCTTCCTGTTGGAATTTTCGACGGCGGCAGATTTTTCTATTTGACAATTTTGAGTTTAACAAAAAAAGAAAAAACAGCTGAGAGGTGGTTTAGGTTTTCAACTTATTTTTTCCTGTTTATACTTTTTGTTTTAATGATCTTTTGGGTTGTTAGTTTTTTATAGACTTTTAACGTCGATAATTAAGATTTTATATTCGATAAAACAGAATAAAATTTCTAAAAAGAAAAGTATTTAAGGAATTGAATAGTAAGTAATGCAATTAAAAGGAGGAAAAAGGCAAGAGAAAGTTTTTAAAAGTTTTCTTGAACCTCTTAAAAAAATGGCTGCAAAGAAAAAAGCAAAACCTGCAAAAAAGCCCGCAAAGAAAAAAACCACTAAGAAAAAGAAGAAGTGATTCTATTGAATAGGTTTAATTTCTACTTTCGCAAAAAATTTAAATTCTGATTATTTTTTATTTTTTTATGTTATCAAATAAAGTAAAGCAATTATTAAAAAAACAGCATTATGAAATTGTTGGAGAGCATTCTGCGGTGCAGGTTTGTCGTTGGACAAAAAAGTCTCTTCGTAATGAAGGTGTTTGTTATAAGGAAAAGTTTTATGGAATTAAAAGTCATTTATGCTGTCAAATGACTCCGTCGCTATTTTGCCCGAATTCGTGTGTTCATTGTTGGCGTGCAATTGAGTTTACTAAGGATAAAAAGATTCCAGGGAAAATTAATTCACCATCTGAAATTATTGACGGATGTATAAATGCGCAAAGGAAATTACTTCAAGGGTTTAAGCAGGATCCGAAAAGCAAGAAAAAGCAATTATCAAAAGCAAATCAAAAAAAATATTTTGAATCGCAGGAGCCCATGCAGTTTGCAATTTCACTTTCTGGGGAACCAAGTCTTTATCCAATGTTAGGAGAATTAATTAGTGAACTTCGTCGTAGGAAAAAAACTTCTTTTTTAGTAACTAATGGGCTTTATCCTGAGAAAATAAAAGAGTTAAAAAATAAAAATCAATTGCCGACACAACTTTATGTAAGTGTTAATTCAACAAATGAAAAAGATTATAAAAAGTTTCATAGAAGTATTGAAAAAGATGCATGGAAGAAATTAAATAAAACCTTGGAAATTTTACCTAAGTTAAATTGCAGAACTGTTTTTAGAATTAATTTGATTCGCGGAATTAACATGGATGATATTGAAGGATATGCTAAGTTAATTAAAAAATCTTCTCCACAGTTTATTGAGGTTAAAGGATATATGTCAGTGGGTTTTGCTCGTGAAAGACTAGGGTATGACAGAATGCCAACTCATGAAGAGATAAAAAAATTTAGTAGAGAATTAATTAAGGAACTAAAAGGAACTGGTTATAAAATTTTAGGTGAACAAAAAGTTTCACGAGTTATTGTTCTTGGTAAAAACAAGAAGGAGTTGAAGATTAGAGAACGTTAATAGCCCTAAACAATTTACCTTTTAATTTATATGAATCACTCTATTTTGCATAAGCATTCCAACCTTCAAAGGATTCAAATAATTTTTCATACGAAATATTTCCCTGATTAAATAAATTAATTTTCTTTTGCATATTTCTAATATTTCTTTTTCTCAAAAGTTTGTAATAATAAAAATTCCTGAATCCGACAAAATCAATTCCTTTGGACAAATTTATAATTTTTGATTTATCAGGATGAAGTTCAAGATTTAATCTATTTTTTAGAAAAATCTCAATTTCTTTTTTCCAGATTTTTAATTGTTCTTTGGAAGAATGCAAAATTACAAAGTCATCAACATAGCGAATGTAATATTTTGCTTTTAACTTGTGTTTTACAAATTTGTCTAATTCATTAAGATAAATATTTGCAAAAAATTGCGAAGTTAAATTTCCTAAGGGCATACCTTTAGCTGTTAATGAAGAACTCCGCGTCTTACTCTCAAGCCCGCACGAAGAGAGAGAGAGAGAGAGAGAGAGAGACGAATCAAAATTACTCTCTTCTACCACGAACTTGTTCGCTCTCTCAGACCTTTCGATTACTCGTCTGAACAGCCAAATAGTTTTTTCACACTTGATTTTTCTTTTCAAGACTTCAAGCAAAATTTCGTGATTAACTTCCTCGAAATAATGTTTAATGTCTGCCTTTATGCAGTAACCATATGATGTAAAATTATTTGTTATTTTTCTTCTGAATTTTTCAAATCTTTTTAATGCAAATAAAGTTCCTTTATTTTTCCTGCTTGCGCAATTATTATAAATAAAAACCTTTTCGAAAATTGGTTCAAGGATATTATTAATTGCATGATGAATAATTCTGTCGCGAAAATCTGATTTTGAAATTTTGCGTGTTTTGGGGTCTCGCAGGATAAATTTACAAATTAAAAACTTCCTGCTCTTTCAAATGCAGTTTCATCTAATAGAATTTTACAAATTCCAAAATAGTCTCCAACTTTTTTTAATAAAATAGATTCAGGATTTCCAAAGACAAGTTTAGAATTATTTAATTTAGATGTTGGGACAATTTTTTTATCAGGAGTTACAATAAAATAAGTTCTGTCTTTTATTTCCCTTTTTTTCCCTTGATAAACTATACAATTTTTAAATTCTAAAAAGCCCCAGCCATTTCTCTCCATTTCTAATCCTCTTTCTAAATCACTGATTTCTTCTTTTGAAAAATCCATTTCTCTTGCATAACCAAGATAATCCTGACTATATTCAAAAGTTAGAAAATCAAAGACTTCATGTTTTCTAGGATTAAATTTTGTCATTTTAAAAATTACTTTTCATATTTCCAACGGCAATTTTCAACATCTTCATCTCCATCAAAACTATAATGAGTAAATCTATCATCGCCATATTGTTCTGAAAAACATAAATCAAATAAATATAATCCATTTTGAAAATTCTTATTGTAAGGATCTTTTTTTAATTCAGAACGCAATTCTTTTTCTTCAAGAATTTTTCCATCTGGAAGTTTTACTCTGTCAGGAACATAAAAAGGAGTTTCTTTATCAGAATGAGAATCAACAAAAAACTGAAAACCTTGTTCTTCAAGACTCATGATTTCTCCAAGAATTTCTTGTTCTGTTAAATCTTCTATGTTTTTCATTTTAAAATTAGCTATACATTCTTGAAGAAAGATTATATAATTTTAAAGCAGATGATTCTTCAGGAGACAAAGGAAGTTCATGACGAAAAACTTTAGATTGCAGTTCATTAATATCTTCAAAATTATATCTTTTCCCTGAAGGGCTATTCAAATATTCAAAACCCCCTCCTGGAAAACACGCTACCTGCCACCCTTCATAAAGCAAGTCTTTCATTTCTTCATCATCCCAATTATCAAATGTCATTTTACAAATCAATTATTCCTTCTTTTGTTAAAGCTGCAAATCTTACACCAACAGGCATATTTAGTAATGAAGAAATTAATGCCATGTGCTGTTTACCGTCGCCAGATGCAATTGTTAAGGCGACTTCTGTACCAGAAATTTTTCCTTTTAGTTTTTCAGAAAATTCCTGTTTTAATTCTTTTATTTTTTTGTCCAAGTCAATTTTTATAAATTCAAATTCTTTGTCATGCTTGAAATCTTTTGAAAAGTCACTACCAAGAAGAATTATTTTTTCCCAGTCTCCGTGAGTCATGAGTCCTGCAACTTGCGCCCATGTTCCTTTTCCTGTTGAGAGTAATGCTATTAATTCCATTATAAAAACAAAAATTAATTCTTTTTAAGGATTGTTGTAGTGTTTTGAGAAATAGAATTCATCCAGATAATTACTACAGAAATATTATAAATAAAATTAGAGAAGATTGTTTATGAAAATTTTGGTGACTGGTGGCTGCGGTTTTATTGGAAGTAATTTTATAAAATATATTTTTGAAAATAAAGAACAATTTGATATTGAAAAAATAATCAATCTAGATAAGGAGACTTACGCTGGGAGGAGTAAAAATCTTGAACATATGGGAATTGCAGAGAGCCGATTGTATACGGGTATAAAAGGAGATATCTGCGACGAGAAATTAGTTAAAAAAGTGTTTTCAGAATACAGCCCAGAACTTGTCTTTAATTTTGCTGCAGAAAGTCATGTGGACAATAGCATTAATGAATCTTTAGCTTTTATAAAAACAAATATCAATGGAACAGGGGTTTTATTGGATGCGGCTGCAAATCAAAATGTTGAAAAATTCGTTCAAATTTCAACTGATGAAGTTTACGGAAGTTTGGAAAAAAATTCTGAGAGTTCCAAGGAAAATGATTTACTGAAACCGCGGAGCCCTTATTCAGCTTCAAAAGCCGGGGCAGAACATTTAGCATTGTCCTATTTTTACACGCACGGGCTTCCAGTGATTATTACAAGAAGCTCAAACAATTACGGGCCTTATCAGCATTGGGAAAAATTTCTTCCGAAGTTTATTACAAATTTAATTCTTGGAAAAAAAGTTCCCCTTATGTGGAATGATAAAAATCCTGGATTGAACATCCGAGACTGGCTTCATGTTGAGGACAATTGCAGAGCAATATGGCTGATTTCTAAAAAAGGAAATGCCGGAGAAATTTACAACATTGCAGGAAAAAATGAAAAAACAAACATTGAAATGACTCGATTGTTGTTGGATTATTTTAATTTTAGAGAAGAGATGATTGAAAAAGTTCAGCACAGAAAAGGCCATGATTTTAGATATTCAATTAATGATAATAAACTAAGAAAAATGGGTTTTAATAATTCTCATAAAAATTTAGAAGAAGATATATTTGAATTGTGCAAATGGTATGAACAAAATAAAAATTGGTGGATGAAAGAATGAAAGGAATAGTTTTAGGAAGGGGGTTTCTTGGAAAAAAATTTGAAATGAAAGGTTTTGAAGTCTTTGGAAAAAATGAATTTTACATGGACTTCTCAAACACTGAAAACTCATTAAAACAATTATCAAAATATGATGTCATAATTAACTGCATGGGAAAAAGCAATACCCGTTATTGTGAAAATAGGGAAAATTTTGAAGAAGTGCTTTACAGCAATGGTTTTATCCCAAAAATATTAAGTAAATTTTGTCAGGAAAAAGGGAAAAAGTTCGTCCATATTTCAACTGGTTGTTTGTATGACAAAAAAGGTGTTGCTCAAAGGGAAACTGATTTCATTGCAGCTCATTGCAATTACACCCTTACAAAATGGGTTGGAGAACAAGGGTGCAATCCAAACAGAGATTTAATATTAAGACCAAGATTATATTTTTCAGATTTTAATGATGATGATAATCTTCTGTGCAAACTTTCAAAATTTAAACAATTTGTCGAAGAACAAAACAGTTTTTCAAGTCTTGATGTCATTGTAGATTCAACAAAAAAACTATTAGAAAAAAACCAAGCAGGAATATTTAATGTGGCTTGCGAGGAGAATTTAAGTGTGATTGCAATGGCGAGGTTAATTGGTCTTGACGGAAAAGAGATTACTGAAGAAGAATTGCACAAATCTGAAGGCTTATACCTTATAAACAACATCATGGATTTATCTAAATTAAAAAAATTTTATTCTCCGCCAAAATTAAAAGATGAAGTTTTAAGGTGTTATAAAAATTTAAAATGAAGGGAATAATTTTAGCAGGAGGAAAAGGAACGAGATTGTGGCCATTGACTCAGGTTACGAATAAACATCTTGTTTCTGTTGGAAAAATCCCAATGATTGAATACCCGCTTTATACAATGAAAAATCTTAGAGTTGATTCAATAAGTGTTGTGACTGGGGGTGAGCATTTTAAGGAGATAGCAGGATATTTGGGGAAACTGCATCCAGAAATGGAGTTCTCTTATCATTACCAATCCAAACCAGGAGGAATTGCGCAGGCCTTGAGCTTAACTGAAAAATTTGTCAGCGACAGTAAATTAGCAGTAATATTGGGAGATAATATTTTTAATGAAAATTTTTATGAAGCTGCAAAGGAATTTGAAAAATCAAAACTTGGAGCAATGTTGTTTTTAAAAAAAGTTGAAGACCCTGAAAGGTTTGGGGTGGCAGAGATTAAAGGGAATAAAATAATATCAATTGAAGAAAAACCTGATGAGCCGAAATCCGACCTTGCAGTCATAGGTTTGTATTTTTATGATTCATCTGTTTTTGAGAGGATTAAAAAACTCCGCCCGTCGAAAAGAGGGGAATATGAAATTACAGATGTTAATAATTCTTATATTAAAGAAGGGAGTGCAGGGTTTTGCATTGTGAATGGTTTTTGGAGTGATGCTGGAACGCATGAAAGCAGACAAAGATGTGAAAAATTTGTAAGAAAAAATCTTGAGAAAAAAATATTTTCTTTGTTAGAATAAATTTATTTTATATTGATGTGGTGTTTTGAGAAAATTTCAAAACGAATGTTTTATAAACCCAAAAAATCTAGGAAATTCAAGCCGATTGAACCATATCGTTGTGAGATAAGTTCTATGCTCATATGCGCATAATTTGGGAGGCAAAATTTGAAAATGGCAGAACTAAGAGAAGAACTAAAGAAAGCGTTGTCTGAACTTCGCAAGAATAAAGAAAGAAAGTTTGAGCAGACAGTAGACTTAATTATTAATCTGCAGAAGTTTGATGTTAAGAAGAATTCTTTGAATTTATTTGTTAGTGTGCCGAATAAAATTAAGGATAAAAAGATTGCGGGTTTTTTTGAGGCAAAGAATGATAATGTTGAGACGATTACTTTTTCAGAGTTTAAGAAATATTCTGACAAGAAAGTTTTGAAGAATCTTGTTAAGAAATTTGATTTTTTTATTGCAGAGGCTCGCCTTATGCCAAAGGTTGCAACTACTTTTGGTCGAGCATTGGGTCCAAGCGGAAAAATGCCATCTCCTCAATTGGGAATTTTAATGGATGTTAATGACAAAGCAATTGAAGAATTAAAAGACAAGATTAACAAAAGTGTGAAAATCAGAACAAAGGAAGCAAGCATAAAAGTTGCAGTTGGAAAAGAAAAGATGAAAGATGAAGAAATTATTGATAATGTTATGACTATCTTTAACAAGGTTGTTTCAGAACTTCCTCGAGAAAAAGAGAATATCAAGAATGTTGAAATTAAATTTACAATGACTAAGCCAGTCAAGATTGGAGTAAGATAAAATGGATGAAATAGAAAAAAGATTAATTGAAGGGAATCCTTGGAAATTAAATGGGACCGAAGGATTTACCTATGTTGGTCAAGATGACTATGGTATTCCTGGATGGGATCAATATCTTTTTGCATGTGTTATAGAAGACAGCGGAGCAGGAAATTTGCCTAAAGATCTTTGGATTTATCCAATAGAAAAAGAATTACTCTCAATTGAGGAAAATAATATAACTAATAAAGAAGGAAGATCCCCTTTTCATAGAATGCGTTTTTTAGATGAAAGACATGCAATTTTTTCAAATAAAATTTCTGTAGGAGATGTAATATGAAAACTAAATCAAAAAAAACAGTTGCAGAAATTCCAAAGGCAAAGTTGAAAACAGTGAAAGAATTAACTGATTTGATAAAGAATAAAAAAACTGTTTTAATTGCGTCGATTAAGAATTTGCCTGGGAGTCAGTTTCAGGAAATTTCAAAAAAACTTCGTGGAAAAGCAATTGTTAAGGTTCCAAAAAAGAGTTTAATTTATCGGGCAATTGATGAATCGGAGAATGAGGAATTGAAAAAGTTGAAAGAGCAGATTGGGGATAGTGTTGCTGTTTTGTTTTCTGATTTGGATAGTTATGAATTAGCAGGGGAGTTGATGGAAAACAAGAGCCCGGCAAAAGCTAAAGTGGGGCAGATTGCGCCAAGCGATATTGAAGTTGAGGCAGGTCCGACTGATTTGGTTCCTGGCCCGGCAATTAGTGAATTAGGTTCAGTTGGTTTGCAGGTTCAGGTTGAGAATGGGAAACTTACAATTAGGGAATCGCGAGTTATTGTAAAAGTTGGTGAGAAGATTAAAGAGAATGCCGCAGATGTTATGAGCAAGTTGGACATCAAGCCGTTTTCAATTGGTTTTATTCCTGTTTGCACATTTGATATTAAGGACAGCAAGTTATATTTAGAAATTAAGATTGACAAGGAAGGAACTTTGAAAAATTTAAAAGAAGCTTATGGCAGAGCTTTGCCTTTTGCAGTTTCAGTTGGTTATTTATCAAAAGACACAATTGGATTTATATTGCAAAAAGCAAGTGCGCATGCAAATAAACTAAATAGAATTATGACAGGAGAGCCTGAGCCAGTTGCAGAAACAGCTGTTGAAGAAACAAAAGAAGAAAGCCCTAAAGAAGAAAAAAAGGAGGAGCCAAAAGCAGATGTTGCCGAGGGTTTGGCTAGTTTGTTTGGGTAGAATGGCAGAGATAGTTTATGATAGCAGAGAAGATGTTAACTTTGTGGGGATGGCAAAAAACGCTATTGAAATCAAAAGAGAAGAACTTAGAGGATTGCATAAAAGGATTTTATTAATTCAGGAAGAACATCTGGATTGGGGTCATTTAGTTGGAGGAGGATATGATTCAGAAGATTATGCTCAAGAAACAAATATTGGAGGAAGAAAATATGAGTAATTTAGCAGAAGAAACTGTTCCGGAAGAATTTTTAAAAAAACCATCTATTTGTTATGAAATGATTAAAAGCCGGATAAGATTGAATCTTTATCAAAAATGGATTGATGCGCTTAAAGAAATAAATCCAGAAGATGAAGGAATAAAAAGTAGGCTTGGAGGAAATTTAGAATTATTAATAGGAAAAGAAAAAAGAAGATATAAAAACCTAAGTGAATCAAGAAAAAAATTAAATGATAATTATGCTCAACAATTAAATGTTGGAGAGGATAAATAAAATGGAAAATGTATATGCAGCACTTTTACTGCACAAAGCAGGAAAGGAAGTTAGTGAAGAGAATTTGAAAAGTGTTGTTGCAGCAACTGGTGCGACGCCTAATGAAGACCAGATTAAGAGTTTGGTTGCGAGTTTGAAGGGTGTTGACATCGACGCTGAACTAGCGTCTGCAAGTTTGGTTTCAAGTGCTTCAGCAGGAAGCGCAGGAAGCGCAGCACCTGCAGAAGAGAAGAAAGAAGAAAAGCCAAAGGAAGAAAAGAAAGAAGCTGCAGCAGAAGGACTTAGTGCGCTATTTGGTTAAATAATTTTTAATGTGCACTAGGTCTTGAGCTTTTTTAGTTTGAACAGGATAAATTAAAATATTTTAAAATGGATAAAACAAATTTTCTAAAATCATTGGCAGGATTGTTTTTACTTGGGATTTTATTTACTCCCATGAATTCAGACTTGTGGGTTTATTTTCTTGGAATTGGGATTACTTTTGGGGGGCTTTGGTTTTATAGGTTGAAATAGAATATAAATTTATTTAAAGGAAGAAGAAATTAATAAAGAATGATTAATGAAAGAGCTGCTTATAGTCTTGGGATGAATTCAAAGTTTGGGGGAGCAAGAGAAATTTGGAAAAAGCATTATGATAAATTAAGAAAAAAAGAAGATGGCTTATCTGAAAAAATGGGAATTTGGGGCCCAAGCTATTCGTCCTTTGTTAAAGACTTGCCAAAGATAATTGAAAGAGAAGAAAATCAAGAGAGAAGAAGTCTATTAATATTGCTCCATGGGGTAAAAAAGATTATTAGCAAAGGAATTGATTCTTATGTTCGATAATCTACAACCTAAAATTTTATAACACATCTATTTTTTGAAATGCAATGAAATGGAGTTTGTATAAAGAGGGAAAGTTTTTAGAGCCATTAAAATTTTCAAATGGAAAGACTCAAAAAGATGTTGCAGAAGAAGTTTTGTCCTCGATAAAAAAAGGAAATAAAATTATTTTTGTTAAGGGGATTTGCGGAACAGGAAAATCTGCGATTGCCCTGAACATTGCAAAGGAACTTGGCAAGACTTCAATTGTTGTGCCAATAAAAAATTTGCAGGCGCAGTATGAAAAAGATTATTGCAATAATATGCAAATTAAAAATTCAAAAAATGAGAAATTAAGAATCGGAGTTATGACTGGCCGGAAAAATCACAAGTGCAAATTTTTAGAAGAAAACCAAAAGGAGGAGGAGTTTAATTTTAAGAGAGAAGTTAATTCAAAGCTGCATGATATTTTTTCAGGAGTTAAGAAACCTAAAAAAGAAAAAGACTTGTCAGCAGATAATTTTAATTTGCCGTGCAAGATTGAGATAAGAGAGAAAAACTGGAACAAGATAAAAGAGTATTTGAAAAAAAACAAAGATGTTGATGTGAAAAATTTTTCAGATATTAAAGATGTTAAGCGCGCGAGTGTTGCAGCATCGTGTCCTTATTGGTGTCCTGTTTTAAGTGAGAGATATGAATTTGGAGGAAGAAGTTTTATCAACGCTATAAAGAAAAAATATTCAGGAATAAATAATGAAAAATTTGTTTATTATGAAAGAAAATCCGGATGTGGATTTTACAATCAGTTTAATTCTTACGTTGACTCTGATGTGATTGTTTTTAATTCAATGAAATATAAGTTGGAATCTGCACTTGACAGAAAGCCGTTGACAGAGGTTGAAATTATTGATGAGTGTGATGAGTTCTTGGATAGTTTTTCAAATCAGCGAAGTATAAATTTAGAGAGACTGCAAAATTCTTTGATGTATTTTTTTGATCCGTCGCCTGAGAACCAGGAAATTATTGAAGAGTGTTTGGCGATTATAAAGCAAATTAAGAAAGATGGAAAAATAAAAAGTGCAATTGAGAGGGATGAAATAATTTCTTTGAGAGAGACTGGAATTTATGATTTGTTGAGATTGTTTTTGAAGAACAAGAATTTTGTTTATGATTTTGATGATGAGAGTTATGTTTTTGAGGTGCAGGAGACTGCGAGAATTTTTGAGGGGTTTTTGGATGAGACTTATTTAATTGCAAATAAAAAAGATGAGAACACAGTTGTTAATTTAGTGACGACAAATTTGGCAAAAAAGTTTGAAACAATGGCGAATAAAAATAAAGTGATTGTTCTAATGTCAGGGACAATTCATTCTAGTGAAGTTTTGGAAAAAATTTTTGGAATGAAAGATTATGATTTTATCGAGGCTGAAACAGGTTCGCAAGGAAGAATTGAGATTAAAAAATCAGGCAGGGAAAA
Source organism: Candidatus Pacearchaeota archaeon (assembly GCA_050124795.1). Classification (GTDB taxonomy): domain Archaea; phylum Nanobdellota; class Nanobdellia; order Pacearchaeales; family GW2011-AR1; genus JASFEO01. The sequence goes on along the minus strand of JASFEO010000002.1, from coordinate 29,089 downwards.
GGATTGCAAATATGCGAATTTTAAAAATAACAAAATTACAAGGGAAGAGTATCTGAAAAATTTAGACAACTGTGTTGAAGTTTCAAAAAAACCTACCTTGGTTCATGTTAATGCATATCTTGATTTGCCAAGTGAAGAAGAAAGAGAAGAATTCGATTTAGCCAATCTGATTTCGCGTGAGAAGTTAAGGGAATTGCAAAACGATGATAAGACAGGTGTTTTAATTGAGAGATTTAAAATGGGCAAGATAAATGTTTTGTTTTCAACTCGCGCAGGACGTGGAATTGATTTTCCAGGAGGTGAATGCAATTCAATTGTTTTTACAAAGTATCCAAATCCAAATGTCAAGGATGCTTTTTGGAGAATTTTAAACAAAACAAATCCAATGCATTATTGGGAGTTTTATCGGGATAAAGCAAAAAGAGAAATCTGGCAAAAAGTTTATCGAGGTATCAGAAGCAAGAATGATCATGTTTATGTTCTCTCTCCTGACTTAAGAGTTTTGAATGAGTTTGAAAATGCTGATGCAAAGTGAATGGAAAGATATATAAATAATGGCAAATATATTTATTTATGGAAAAAATAGTTTCTTTTGACAAACATGGAAGAATTTACATTCCTGAAAAGTTGAGAAGAAAATTTGCGCATAAGACAATTGTTATTAGCGCTACTTCTTCGGGAATTTGTCTGCAACCAGTAAAGGAAGATCCGATTCTTGCATTAGGAGAACTTGGGGAAGGTAAAATGAAAAAATCAATTCAAAAATTAAAAAAAGAGGCAAGAGAGGAGATTGAAAAAGATGCAAAAAAGAAATTACGCAGACACTGATTTTTTCTTAGCGCTTATGAAAGATTCTGACTGGCTTAAGAAAAAAGCAATTAAAGTTTATAATGAAAGAAAAGACAATATATGGGTTTCTCCTTTTACTATTGCTGAAGTTATGATTATTTGCAAAAGAGAAGATATCCCATTGAAAGAAACAATCTTGCAGATTTCAAGAATTTCAAAACTAGAAAATTTTTCATGGAATGATTTTTTCAGAGCATGTGATTATGTTGAGAAAGGGGCGACAATTTTTGATTCACTTTTAATGGCAATTGTAAAGGATAACAAAATAATTAGCTCTGACAGAGTTTATGAAAAGTTTGGTTTTAAAATAATTTCTTTAAGAAAAAAATAATAAAAAATTTATTTAGAGAAATTTTTTATTTTTGCATTGTATAATTAAGAAGTTAGGTTTTTATTTTTTTCTTCTAATGCCCTTCCAAGGATGACTTCCCTGTGAACTAGGGTATTTCTTCTGGCGTGTTCATGAAGAGCGTCTTTCCAGCCTTTTTTAGCTTTAGAGTCATACTCAGAAAGATTTCTTAATTCCTTTTTGTAAAAATTACCTGCGACTTCGCCGCCATAATTTCCCCTTAACCAATTAGCATGTTGTTTTAAATCTTCTAAATATTCTTCTTTTGAGGGCATCAGGCTTGCTCCGGCATATTCAATATCTAGGTAATTCATTTTATTTTTGGTAAATCTTCTTCAAGGATTATTTTTTTAAGAAGGCTTAATTCTTCTGATACCTCCTCAACCATCCCTTCCCAAAGAGCCTCATATCTCTTTTTGTGATTTCCTGTCCAGAAAGAATCTGATCTATCTTCTTGTAAAATTATTTCTCTAAGAAGGCTTAATTCTTCTGCTACTCCTTCTGCTACTACTTCATAAGTTTCTTCTACCCAAGGAAAATTTTTTTTATTCTGATTATAATTTTTTGATATTGTCATGTTGAATTTACTCCTTTATTTTTACTTGCTGCTTTTTCTTCTAAAGACATACTCAAAAGGACTGCTCTTTGGATAGTTAATTTTCTTCTTGCTTGTTCACCTGCAATATTCCAGAGAGTTTTATCTTTTTTGTCATTATATCTTTCAAGAAGGTTTGATTCATTTTTAGAAAAATCATCAGCGACTTCATCACCATGTTTTTTTCTGAGCCATGTTGTTCTTTGTTTCACTGAGTCGAGATATTTTTCACAAGTCATTGTAAATTCAGAATCATCTCCATAATCTCCGAAACTCATAAATGATTTAGTAATTTCAAGTTTTTAAGAATTATTGTGATTCAATTATATCAAGCAAAGCCTCTCTTGCATTTCTGCAGATACTAATTCCCTGAGAATATTCTTTGGGGGAATAATGATTACGCATCTCCTGGCAATGCTTTTCTCGTATACTAACATAATTAAGCAAGTCCTGGATTGTCCTTAAAGGTTCTGAAGATTCTCCAAAAAAGTTTTTCAAAAAAACATCTCTTCCCCTATGAATCCCAAGGAAAGATGATTCTCCTTTTTCAAATTGAACTTTACAAGAGTGCATTGTGTAGCTTATACCTCCTGCGCCTCCATCTTCAATCACCGCCCTGCTTACAATTAAATCTTTCATAAACTTTTTACAAATCAATAGTTTTTAAGAATTTCTATACTTGCAAATATTTTTAATCTCTGATTTATTTATCATTTTATGAAATACAATATAAAAAGAAATTGGATCATTGGGATTTCTATTTTTATTTTATTAATTTTTTATTTGTTTAAAAATCTGTCTGAGAGCGTAAGGGTTTTTGGTTTTATCTTTGGGATATTTTTGTTTTATGCAATTGATCATATGTTCGAAGTTGATTTTGAATTTAGGCATTATATTTTTATTATAATAATTTTGTCTTTTGGAATTTTGCTGTCTCCGTTATATTTTTTAAGCGAGAGCTATGACAAAATGCTTCATTTCATAATGCCGATTCTCGCAAGTTTTTTAGTTTTTTTTATTGTTGATAAGCAAAAGATAAGTTTTCAATGGAAATTATTAATTGCCTTTATGTTTATTCTTTCATTTCTTGCAATTCATGAGATAGGAGAATACCTCTTGGATTTATTGTTTGATTGGAAATTGCAGGGGGTTTATATTCGGGATATTTCAGGAATTGAAAAATTGAATTTAGTATTGGACAAAAATAGTGATACAATGATTGATATGATTCTTGGAATGCTTGGGGGGGGAATTTTTGTACTTGGAAAAAGCGCAGTGCATATTTATAAGAGGAAGTTTGATAAGAGGGGTAAAAGCAAATACTTTTAAATCTTAATCTATCTAGTAATGTTAAGCCTCCATCGCATAATGGTATTGCACCGGACTTGAGATCCGGGCCCTTCGGGGCATCCCCGTTCGATTCGGGGTGGGGGCGTTTAATATAAAATAATTTCATTTCCCAAAAATTCTTTTCCACCAATTTTTTTTAAAATTTATTGGTTTATTATTTTCATCATAGACTTCATATTTTATCACAGGTTTTTCTTTTAGTATTGGTGCTTTTTCTGCCAAGGTTTTATTGAATTCATTAATCGCCCTTGTGACAATTGTTCTTGAATACCCTTGATTAATTAAAGCCCATTTTAATGAATCAATTGTGTAACCTTTAGAAATATTTTTTCTTAGATATTCAGCAAGTTTCTTTTTATAGTCTTCTTCTCGCATAAAAATTTTAGAAAAATAAAGTTTAAAAAATTACCTTATGTGAAAGGGATTGTTTGTCTGGTAAAATTGGACAGCTTCTTTAAGCCGGGGTTTTGATTCTGAATAAATTGTTAAGAGTTTTTCTTGTTTTTTTATTTTGCTTCCAACTTGCGCGTGAAGAAAAATTCCTGAGAGTTTGTCAGCAGGGCAGCCTGCAACCCCGGCCAAAGAATTTATTTTTTTATTATCTATTTCTTTTATTATCCCTGACTTATGCGAATGAATTATTTTTTTATAGGGTGCAAGTTTTAAATTATTCAAACTTCCTTTTTGGGCTTTTACAATTTGCTTAAATTTTTCAAATGCTTTTTTTGAATCAAGAATCTCTTTTGCTTTTTTTATTCCTGCCCCGGATTTTGCCTTCCCTGTCATTTCAAGCAAAGTTCCTGCTAATTGTAAGGCGCGCTTTTCTAATAAATAACATGAATCTTCTCTTTTCAAAACTTTTAGGACATCCATCATTTCAAGACTTGGGCCAATTCCATAACCAACAGGACCGAAGTTTTTTGTAAGAAGGCATTTTACTTTTACATGAAAATGTTTTCCTAATTTTTCAAATTTTCTTTTTAATCTTAATGCCTTGAAGAGTTTTACTTTTGCAGTTTTTCCATAGGGAATGTGAATTACAATATATTTGCTTCCGACTGATAATTTTTTTGCCATTATCGACGCTAAAAGCTGAGCTTCAGGGTCGAGGTTAAGGTGCTTTTCAATACGAATTATTTTATTGTCTGCAGGAACCATTCCAAGGCCCCCGCCCCAGACAATGCATGCATTTGTTTTTTTTATTATTCTTTTTATTTCTTCAGATGAAAATTCAACTTCGCAAAGAGTTTCCATTGCATCGGCAGTTCCTGCAGGAGTGGTTATCGCACGCGAAGAAGTTTTTGGAAAGGCCAACCCCGCTGAAGCGCAGATTGAAACAACTATCGGAGTCACTCTTCCGGTAATCCCGCCGATTGAATGCTTATCAACAACACAACCATTTTTTATTTTCAAAATGTTTCCAGATTTTAAAATAGCATCAATTAAATCAACTGTTTCATGAAAAGTCATTCCATTTTGGTACATACCTGAAACAAATAAAGCAATTTCTGATTCTGAAAGTGAATTTGAGATAATGTCTGAAATGATTCTCATAATTTTTTTTCTTGATAAATATTTTCCTTTTAATTTTTCTTTTATAAATTTAAGGCTTTCAGGATTCGGCGCAAGGTTCACATCAACTTTTTGTTTTGGTTTTAAATTTAAAATTTTTTGAATTTCAATGGAGACTGCAATTTCGTCTTTTTTTATAAGTGTTCCAATTGTATCGACAATTGTTGAAATTTCTTTTGAATGAGTTTTTATTGAAATTCTGTCCTGCAAATTAATTCCGATTTTTTCTGCAGTGTCTTTATTTAACATTGCAACTGGCAAACCTGCAGACCACTTTAGAAATTTAATTTTTAATTTCATTCTCTTTTAATAAAAAATAAAAATAAGTTTTTATATTTTCTTATTTAAAATTATTTTTTAGAAGATTCAATAATATCTTCCTGCACTAAAACATTTGAAATATTTTTGTTTCTGTATAATTCAAGTATTATTACAAGATATGCCAAGATTAACGGACCTAAAATAAAGCCGAGTATTCCAAATAAAAATAGCCCTCCAATCATTCCGATTAAAATTAAAAGAGGGTCAATGTTTGCCCTTCTTGAAACAATTATCGGTCTTAGGAGATTATCAATTGAAGAGGATACAATTCCGAAGATGACAACACCGAAAAATGAAAATGTGTTTCCTATTAAAAAAAGATAAATTGCAACCGGCACCCAGACTATTGCTGTTCCGATTATTGGAAAAATTCCTGCAAGTGTAGCAAGCAAAGTTAGGATTAATGAATTTGGAACTCTGAAAATAAAAAGCCCGATTCCAAGAACAAGTCCCTGAATTATACCAATTATAACCTGGCCATAAATAACTGCATTTGCAATTGACTTTGAGGAATCAAAGAATTTTTTTTCAACTGAAGGCGGGAAAGGTGAGAGGCTTTTCATATAAGCAAAGATTCTGTTTCTGTCTCTTAAGACATAAAAGAAAGTAAAGAAGACAACTAAGGATTGCAAAAACATTGTCGGGAAATTAAGTATGAATTCAGAAAGTGAGTTCATAAGAGAGTTTGTTGAACTTGTCACAAATGAACTTAAGGCAGAGCCAATTTGTGCAGAGAATTCTTCTGAGGCAAAAAGTGAAGGAGATAAATCTTTTAATAAAGAGATAAAATCTATTTTTTGTGAAGCCAGGAAAACTTTTATTGATTCATTTATTACAAGTGGGGTGAAAAACCAGATTGGAAGCGCTATTAAGAGAATTAAAAAAAAGCAGATTAATGCTGCAGAAAGGTTTGGGGATTTGAGTTTGGAGTTAATCATTAGGTAAACAGGATAGAAAATAAATGAAAGAATTACGCCGACTATGATTGAGAGAAGAATTGGTTTTAATAAAAAGAAAGACAGGACTAAGAGTGCAATTAAAATAATCGAAGTCATGATTTTTTTTAAATAAGGATCTTCCATGTTACTAATTTTAAGGAATGGAAATTTATAAAACTTTAGATTTAAGAGAATGGATTTTTATTTTGTCTGAAGAAAGGTTTAAAAATAATTTTTATTTTTGTTAGTTATGAATTTTATAAAAAAGATTTTTAATGGGGAGAGTGACGAGCTTGTTCACTTGCAGTTTCAAAAGTTTAGTAAGGGTGAATTTAGAAATAAGGCAATTGTTGAAGTTAAGAAAACCGGGAAGGGGTTTACAATAAAAACATCTGCTGAGTTTGCAAATGAACTTGTGAGAATTATGGCGGAGAGGTTGGGAGATGCAGAGACTCGCGTTACTGGTGCGATTGTTTCAACTTCTGACTTAACAGGAAAGTTGGAGTTTAAAGACAAGAAACAATTTCAGGGAGTTAAGAGATATTTAATTGATACGAATTTAACAGGAAAACAAATTTTAGATATGCTGGATGAGTTTCCAAAGAATTTTTTTGCATTGAGTTTTAAGTTTGATGGTGAGCAGTTAAAGATTAAACCCAAGGCTCCTAAGTCCGGAAAGCCGGGCAAGGAAAAGGAGGGAGGTCCAAAAGCTGATTTTTGTTCTTTGAAGACCAGTGATGAGAAAATTGCAAAGAGTTTTGTAATTGAAAAAGATAATTTTAAGGAAGCTAAGTTTAATCATACTTTTTTTATTGATGAATTAGTCATGCCTGAAGGGGAGACGGATTATGCTAAGATTAGAGAAATGGCGAAGAGAAAAGGAAGGGTTGTTCGGACTGGTGTTATTGATTCAGAAGAAGTTAGGAGTGAGAAAGAGTTTTTGGCTTGAAAATTTTGAAGAAATGTTTATAAGTTTTCTTTATGTAATTATTTATGAAGATTGAAGTGAATATTGAGAAAAAGGATTTTTATGTTTTGTTTGTGATATTAGTTCTGATTTTTCTGGTTGTGATTTATGTTGATGATGAAGGGGATGCGGATTGTGATGAATGTTCGTGGGAGGAGTTGGAGAATGTTCCTATGAGTTTTGCTGATGGAGTTGATAATTTGACAAAATGCAATTGGGATGGGTGGCGGACTATTGTAACTGATGTCAGAAGTAAGGATTGCAATGGGACTTGCGGAGAAGGCATGTATTGCTTAGCAGAATTTAGCCAGACAGAAATAAAAACAACTGATGTAAATTGTGTTCTTAATAGTTTAGCGGAAATTAATATTAGTTTATGGAATTTATTGGGAAATTGTACTTGTAATGGGGGATGCCAGTCTTATTAAATTTATTTTAATTCAGAATCCCAGCCAAAAAACCTCTCACTAAAGTTTTATAAAGGCAAATTTTCTTAGTATTTTATTCCAGGGGAAAGATAAATGATAATCTTCGCGAGATTTAGAAATGCCGACGAGAAAATCACCAAGAAAAGGAAGCTTGCAGTTTTGGCCGAGAAAGAGGGCCACTAAGTTTTTGCCTAGAGTTAACTGGGATGCAATTTCAACTTCTAAGAACTTAAAGGGTTTTATTTGTTATAAGGCCGGGATGACGTCAGTAATTGCAAAGGATAATACCCCCGATTCTTTAACTAAGGGAAAAAGGATTGCAATTCCTGTGACAATTTTGGAGTGTCCTAAAATGAAGATTTTTTCAGTTAGGTTTTACAAGGATAAAAAAGTCGCAAAGGATATTTTAGCTTCCGGCTTGGATAAGGAATTAAAGAAAAGGGTTAAACTACCTAAGAAAAAAGAAACTAAGATTAAAGAGATTTTGGAAAAGGAAAAAGAGTTTGATGATGTTACTATGATTGTTTATTCTGTTGTTAAGAAGACTAATATAAAAAAGAGACCTGATTTAATTGAAGTTGGTTTGGCTGGGAGTAATGATGAGAAGATTAATTTTATCAAGGAAAATTTAGGAAAGGAAATTTCTGTTACAGATGTATATGAGAAAGGTGGGTTGGTTGATGTTCGGGGTTTGACAAAAGGTCAGGGTTTTTCAGGACCAGTTAAGAGATTTGGAATTAAGTTAAAGTTTCATAAGTCTGAAAAGGGACGAAGAAGACCTGGAAATATTGGACCATGGAATCCGTCGAGAGTAACTTTTAGAGTGCCTATGGCTGGGCAGCTTGGAATGTTTTCGCGTGTTGTTTATAATAATAAGATTCTTGAAATTGGAAAAAATGAAGATAGGGAATTAAAGTCAATAAAAAATTTTGGTGATGTAAAAACTGACTATGTAATTGTTAAGGGTTCTGTTCAGGGGCCAGCAAAAAGGCAATTGTTAATAACTTCACCTTTACGGGAAACTAAAAAAACTAAAAAGCAGGATTATGAAGTTTTGGAGGTAGTGAAATGAAAGAGATAAATAAACTAGATGACTTAATGTGTGAGGGAAAAGGGAATTTGATTATTATAAAAGGTAAAGCTTGTAAATTCAATGGAATTGATGATGAAATAAATTCAAATCCAGAGATACAGGCGATTTTTGTTGATGAAAAAGAATTATTCGGCGGAAGTTTATATATAAAAAATTATAAAACAGATGAAGAAGGAAATGTTACAGGGGAATATTCTTCTAGGGAAATTCCTGGTTTTTCGAAGAGATTTGGGGTTACAATTGCTGAGATGGATGCCTATGAAAGGGGACAAATAACAAAAATGGAAGAAGAAAGAGCAAGGAGGAAATATGCATAAGATGACAAAAGCAAAAATACTAAATATCGACGGAAGTTCAAAAGCTACAATTGATTTGCCTAAATGTTTTTCTTCTAATATTCGTGAAGATGTTGTTTTGAAAGTTTTGGAAGCTAAGAAAAATAAGCAGCCTTATGGAGCGAGTCAGTTGGCAGGACTTTCTCATTCAGCAAGCGGCAAGTGGATTCACCGTCGACATGTTTGGAAGAGTCAGTATGGAAGAGGCTGGTCAAGGATTCCAAGGAAAATATTTTCGCGACGTGGAACTCAGTTTAGGGCAGAGGGTGCAACTTCGCCTAATACAAAAGGTGGTCGCAGAGCGCATCCGCCAAAAGCAATTTCAATGATAAAGAATTTGAAAGTAAATAAAAAGGAATTAAGACTTGCTCTATTTGCGGCATTAAGCGCAACTGCAAATAAGGATTTTATTGAAAAGAAATATTCAAGAATTGAAAAGTTAAACAAAGATGTTCCATTTATTGTTGAGTCAGGTTTTGTTAAATTAAAGACAAAAGAGTTAATGAATGCTTTAAGGAAAATTTTAGGAAATGATTTATTTGAAATTGCAATAAAAAATAAAAAAGTAAGAAGCGGTCGAGGGAAAATGCGCGGAAGAAAGTATAAGTCTAATGCAGGAATGCTCTTAGTTTTAGGAAACAAGGAAAAGATAAAAGTTAATTCAATTGATATTGCAAATGTTAAAACACTTTCAGTTAATGATTTAGCAAAAGGCGGAGTTGGAAGACTTACTGTTTATACTGAGGATGCGATTAAAGAAATCGAGGAGAGATTGAAATGAATACACTTAAACCAATAGTTACTGAAAAAGCAGTTATGAGAATTGAGTTGGAAAATGTTTTGACTTTTGTTCTCGGCAAGAATGAGACAAAGGAGAGTATTAAGAAAGCGATTGAGGAAATGTTTAATGTTAAGGTTGAGAAGGTGAGGACTTTGGTTAGGGAGAATAAAAAGTTTGCATATGTGAAATTAAAAATGGACTTTCCGGCAATTGATATTGCTACAAAGTTGGGATTAATATAAAATGAGAGAAATAAGAACACCAACATTTAGAGAACTTATGATTGAAGCACTAGATGAAGAAAGAAAAGCAAATCAAATTGAATCAGCTTATCAGCAAAGAGATAAGGAGCTGAATAAATATATTGAAGTGAAAGAATATTGGTTATCAGGAGGAGAAATATTGTAAATGGGAAAAAGAATAATTACACAACGAAGAGGACGCGGAGGAAATACTTACAGAGCAAGCAAGAGAGCTTTTAGATTTAAGCTACAGTTTCCTCGTGGACTTGAGGGCGAAGGGGAAGTTGTTAAGCTATTTAATTCTGCTGCGCATTCTGCTCCTTTGGCTGAGATAAAGTCTAACAAAGGAAATTTTTATATTCCTGCGTTTCTTAAAATGATTGAAGGGCAAAAAATTAATTTTGATAAGGGAAGTGAGAAAGGAAATATTTTGAAGTTAAAAGATATTCCAGTTAAAACTCAGGTTTATTGTATTGAATCTCGTCCAGGAGATGGAGGGAAGTTTATTAAGACTGCAGGAAGTTCTGCAATTGTTACAAAGATTCTTGGAGATAAAGTTGTTTTAGTTATGCCGTCGAAAAAAGAGAAAAAGTTTAATGAGAATTGCAGAGCAGTTATTGGAATTGTTGCAGGACACGGAAGGCTTGACAAACCTGTTATGAAGGCAGGAAAAAAGTTTTATATTAAAAAATCAAAAAGTAAATTATGGCCTCGGACAGGTGCCTTTAAGATGAATGCAATTGACCATCCGTTTGGTTCTGGTCGTGGAAAGAATCCAAAAAGCAAAACAGTTAAAAGAAATGCTCCGCGTGGTAGACGTGTTGGATTACTTCGTCCAAGAAGGACAGGAAAGAGAAAATAATCATGGAAATCAGCAGAAGTCATCATATAATCGGGGAAAGTCAATATAGAGAAGAAATGGCGAGGGAAAATTTGAAAACAGCAAATAAAATAATAAATTCTTTATTGGATAGAGGATTAGACCTTGAGGTTTCAAGAAAATTGGAAGAAGCAGGATTTGGAAGGCAACAAGGAACATTTGTTTTAACTTATAGTGGAAGGAATATTGAAGCAAGTTATACAATTAGGGATTTACTGGATATTAAACAAAAAGGAGAAGATGAAAATGCTACAAATACCGAAGCAGAAAGTTTTTTATCAAGATTAATAAATAATTATCTGGAAGATATTTAAAATGGCAATAGAATTAAGAAAAAAAGAATTTACATTTAAGGGAAAGACAATTGAAGAGTTGAAAACTTTGAGTGTTCGGGAGTTTGCAAAGTTAGTTGGGTCGAGAAACAGAAGAACTATTTTGAGGAATTTCCAGGAAGTTGAGGATTTTGTTAATCGGGCTAAGGACAAGGTGGCTAAGAATAAGAAAGTTCGAACTCACAAGAGAGATTTAATTATTGTGCCGGAACTTGTTGGAATGAGAATAGGTATTTACAATGGAAATAAATTTGTTCCTGTTGAAGTCAAGGGAGAGATGCTTGGGCATAAGTTTGGTGAACTTGCGCCGACTCGGGCGAGAATCAAGCACTCAAAAGCAGGAGTAGGCGCAACAAAGGGAAGTAAACATAAATCAAAGAAATAAAATGGATTCACAGGATTATACAATAGTTAAGAAAGAAGCATGGAATGATAGAGCTAGATTTGATGCTAATAACTTTGCAATACTTCAGTTAGGAAGAAATTATAAAAATTTCAATAGATCAAGTAAAGAAATTGCAGAGAGCTTTTCATTTAAAGAAAATCGAGAAAGCCTTACCAAAGGACTAGATATTCTTAATGAAAAATGGGAAGATTCAGTTTCTCTTGCTGAAAATTATGAGGATGAAATTCCTAACTCTGTTAAAGAAGCTTATATCACTGCAAAAAATGCTTTAACAAAAATATTGGAGGCAATAAATTAAAATGACAGAAAAACAATATTCACCAACAAAAACTGAAAAGAAAGTAACAGAAAAGGCAAGTGTAAAACAAAAAGTTGAAACTCCAAAAGAGACAAAAGTTAAGAAAGATGAGAAAACAGAAAGGAAAGAAAATGTCGAGGAGAAAAAGGAAGAGAAACATAAAAAGCCAATTGTTAAGAAACCAAAAGTTAAACAGCATTCAGCATTTGTTGATATGAAGAATTTACATATTTCAACAAAGTATGCTGCTGCGATTTGCAAGTTTATTAAGAATAAAACAATTGAGAAGGCAACAAGGGACTTAAATGAAGTCTTGATGCAGAAAAAACATGTTCCAATGAAAGGCGAATATGCGCACAAAAAAGGCAAGGGCAAGGTTGCTTCGGGCGCTGGGAAATATCCAGTTAAGGCAACAAAGGAATTTTTAGTAATGCTTAAGAGTTTAGCAGGAAATGCAGTTTACAATGAAATTGAGAAGGCGATAATCACCGAGGCTGTTGCAAATATTGGAGAGAGGCCGTTTGGTCGATTTGGAAGTGTCAGAAGAAAAAGAACTCATGTTAAAATTGTTGCAACTGAGAAAAAAATGATAAAAAAGAAAAAATCAAAAACTAAAAATAAAATGGAGAAGAAAAAATGACGGAGAAAAAATTATTATTAAGGGTTGGAGAAAAATACCCTTTACAAGAATATCCTAGAGAAAGTGTAATTGAAAATACTGAATATCGTGGGCAAGTTGGAGAAAAACATCTTTTTTATTTTGAATTTAGCGGAGAAAAAATGTGCGCGCTTGCGGATGACAGATGGATAACCCAAAAAGAAGATAGAACAATTACCCATAAAGATATTTCTTCATTTGCTATTGATTTTTTAACAGCAGAAACATTAGAATGTGTATCTAAAGAAAAAAAATCAAAATTACTAGGAATATTAAATTCAGCAGGAGTTAAATTATAATGGAAGAAAAAGAAGTTGTTAATTTTAAGAAGCAGGAATTTGCAGTTCGTGAAATGATTAAGAAAAATCTTGGAAAGGGGAAGGTTAGCAGAGTTAAAATTCAGTACACGCCTGTTGGTGAGAAGATAATTGTTTCAACGCATAAGCCAGGTCTTGTGATTGGTCGGAAGGGCGAGAAGATTGAGGAATTGACAAATTTGCTTCGAAGACAATTCAAATTAGAAAATCTTCATATTGAAATTGATGAAATCAAAAAGCCTGAATTTGATGCGCAGATTATGGCTGATGAGATTGCTTTGAGTCTTGAGAGGTTTGGTCCGATTAGGTTTAAGGTTACTGCTTATAGAACTTTGCAGAGAATAATTAATGCAGGTGCTTTGGGAGTTGAAATTAGGCTTAATGGAAAATTGCCAGGCGCAAGAGCTAAGCCATGGAGATTTGCTCAAGGTTATTTAAAGAAAACTGGGGATTCTGCAAAGGTGGTTGACAGAGCACAGGCAAGGGCTGAGACAAAACCTGGAACAGTTGGAATCAAAGTTAGTATATTGTCACCGACTGCAGTATTAAAAGACAAGATTGTAATTACTGAAGAACTTTTGAAAGAGTTAAAGAAAAATGCGGGGAGTATAGAAAATGTTTTAGCAAAAACTTCCAAGAAAAAAATAACTAAGAAAGACGAGGATAAAAAGGACTTGATTCCTGAAAAAATTTTGGTTGAGGAAAATAGCGACGAAGAAGTAAATGAGATGGAGGATGGAGAATGAAAACAATTTTAGATAGAACAATTGAAAAACTGGGGCAAATCCCCTATCTAAGAGGAGATGTTAAAACAGCTATTAGAGAGGGAAATCCTACACATGCAATCACTGTTGTTGGGAGAATTAGGAGTTATACTGAAGATTTAACTTCAAGAGGTGCATGGGGTGCTGCAAGAATTACAACAAAACAAAAATTACTAAGAAGATTAAATTCAATTGAAAAACAAGTCTACGGAGAAACCATAAAATGAAATCAAAAGAAATTAAAAAATTAAGTGAAAAGGAAAGGGAAAAGAAGTTAAAGGAATTGAAAATGGAATTAGTAAAGGCAAAGGCGAATGCAGCTAAGGGCGGAAGTTCAAAGATAAAGGAAATCAAAAAAATGATTGCGAGAATACACACATTCAACACCTTAAGTAAATTAGGGGAGTTGAATAAGAAATAAACTATGGAAATATGTCCAAAATGTGGGCTGCCAGAGGCGGCCTGTGTGTGTGAACAGATTGTGAAAAGTTCGCAAAGGATAAAGGTAACGACCGACAGGAAAAGATACGGCAAGATCGTTACTATTGTAAGCGGATTCGAGACTGGCATTGATGTCAGAAGAATTGCAAAGCAACTCAAGAATGAGTTTGCTTGCGGAGGAACTGGCAAGGATGGGATAGTCGAACTCCAGGGAGATCACACAAAGAAGATAAAAGCTTCTTTGATCAAACTTGGTTTTGACGAAGACTCAATCTCAGAATAAAATCTAAAAACACACAAACGAAGAGGAAAGAAACAAGAAAATGAAAAAAACAGACGCAAGAGTAGGAAAAATGGAAAAAGCAGAATTAGCTGGAGGTAGAGAGTAAGATGGAATTACAAGATAAAATTAAAAGACCAATGAATGAAAAAGATTTAGAAAGTCTTCGGAAAGGAGATATTTTAGATTTGGATGATAATTATTTTGGGCAGAGTGGACTTTATCATTATGATGAACATCCTGAAAAGAGTAAGATAATTTATCTTGTTGAAAGAGGGCAAAAGCCTACATACCGCATAACTACTGAAAAAGAAGCTATAATGCCAATGGCAAATGGAACAATTAAATTGAGATACATTTATGGGATAACGAGGGGTTTCGGACCAAGCATTCCGACAGATATAGATTTTTATGGAGAGATATTGGAAGATTAAAAATGCCAAAGAAAAAACAAACAATAAAAATGGAAAAAGAAAAAACTAGTGAAACTTGTAATGACAAGAATTGCCATGTTCATGGAAATTTGAAAACTCGCGGCAGAGTCTTTGAAGGAGAAGTTATTAGAAAGTTTGACAAGAGAATCACAATTGAATTTGAGAGAATGGTTTATGTTAGAAAGTATGAAAGATATTCAAAGTCAAGAACAAAGATTCATGCTCGTCTTCCTGATTGCATGAGAAAAGACATCAATGTCGGCGACAGAGTAAAAATTCAGGAATGCAGACCATTGTCAAAGATAATTCATTTTGCAGTTATTGAAAAAATAAATAATGAAAAAGTTAAGGAGGAAAAGAAATGAAAGCAGTTTCAGCAAGAACAACAGCAGGTTTGAATTTAGGCGCAATTATGATTGCAGCAGATAATTCAGGAGCAAAGATTGTGAAACTTGTTGGTGTGAAGAAAGGTAAAGGAAGAAAGACAAGGCAGATGAAGGCAAAGGTTGCTGATTGGGTTAAAGTGAGCATTAGAAAAGGTGTTCCTGACATGAAAGGCAAGGTTTTCGACGCTGTTATAATCAGGCAGAAAAAAGCATACAGAAGATTGAATGGTGAGAGAGTTGCATTTGAAGACAATGCAGTTGCGATTTTAAAGGATGGAAAGGGAAATCCAAAAGCTACTCAGATCAAAGGACCAATTGCAAGGGAGGTATTGGAGCGCTGGCCAAGTGTGGCTAAGATTGCTTCAGTTGTTTATTAAAATGGATAAAGGAATATTTACTCAAGAAGAATTTGAAAGGCGTGCAAAGTTCCAGTTGGAAAGAGTTAAATTTGATAGAAGATATTCGCGATATAACCAAGGAGTAATGAGATTCTATAGGTTATTTTCAGCTATTGCAAAAAAAGAAGGTATTGATACTTCAACTTATGATATAGAAGCAGAAATTGTTAATAAAGAAATTCGGGAGTGGGAAGGAGGAATGAGAAATTAAAATGAAAACTAAATTTTCAAAATCATGGAAAGCAAGTAAGCAACCTAGAAAACAAAGAAAGTATAGAGCAAATGCCCCACTTAATATTAGAAAGAAATTCGTTAGTGTGAACTTGAGTAAAGAACTTAGAAAGAAACACGAGCGAAGAAATATCCCAGTTAGGAAAGGCGATGTTGTGAAAATTATGCGCGGCAAGTTTAAGGGGCAGAAAGGAAAAGTTACAATTGTTAAGTATAAGGAGTCGAGAGTTGCTGTTGAGAATATTCAGGTGAAAAAACTTGATGGTTCAAAAGTTAATGCAATGCAGCAGCCTTCAAACCTGCAGATTATTGAATTAAATTTAGATGACAAAAAGCGAATGGCGAAAATGAACAAGGAAAAAAATACAGAGAAAAAAACTGAAAAAGCAAAAAGCAAAACACCTAAAAAGGAAGTTTCAGACGATAAAATTAAGGAGAAGAAACAATGACAACACTAGAACAAAAAAATATTTATGAAAAGGTTAGAACAATGTATGAAGGAAAAGGCGGAGAAGATTATGTTGGTCCCGAACCTTCTAAGGGATTGAAAAGAATTGATTTGGCAGGAAAGTGGAGTGAATGGTATGGAAAACATGAAAATAGAAAAGTTAAAAAAAGTTATTCCGACGGAGGAGGAAATTTATAATGGCACATCTTAAACGTCAACTTGCACCAAAAAATTGGCCAATTAATAGAAAGGGAACAGCGTATGTAGTTCGACCTAACAGCAACTTGGAAAAGGGAGTTCCGGTTTTGGTTATTTTGCGAGACATGTTAAAAATTGCTCAGAATAGAAAGGAAGTCAAGAGGGCAATTAATGCGAAAAATGTTTTACTTAATAATAGGATAATCAAGGATGAAAAAAATAATGCAGTTTTGTTTGATGTTATAACAATTGTTCCTGCAAAAAAACACTACAAAATAACTTTATCAAAATATGGGAAGTTTGACTTAGAGGAAGTTGGTGAGAAAGAAGCAATGAAAAAAGTTTCAAAAGTTGTTAATAAAAAAACTTTGAAAGGAAAGAAAACGCAGTTGAATTTAAGTGATGGAAGAAATTTGTTAAGTTCAGAAAAATGCAAAACAGGGGATAGTGTTGTGATTAGTTTTAAGGATAAAAAGATTGAGAAGGTGTTGCCAATGAAAGAAGGAGAAGAAGTTTTTATTTTTGCAGGAAAGCATGCAGGCAAACAAGGAATTTTAAGAAAACTTAAAATTGAGAGAAAGATGGCAAGCATAACAGTTGGTGAAGACAATATTAATGTTTTAATTAAACAGATTATGGTGGTGGAAAAATGATTTGTGAATTCGGGAAAGTAAATTACAATAGAAAAATTATCCCAATAATTAAAGAAGCTGATTCATTGCTTGAGGAAATGATTGAGAAAGTTGATAGTGTTGATTGCAAAACCCGAATAATGCAATATAAAGAAAGAATAGAATCATTAATTGACCGCATGAATGAAAATGGAATAGGAGAAACTGTGACTAATGCTTATGAATCACGATTAAATGAATATCTTAAGGAGATGCGAAATTAAAATGGCAGAACAAAATAAAATGAGAGAAATAAAAATTGAAAAAGTAGTTTTAAATGTCGGCGGAATCGGCGATGACTTGGAGAAAGGCTACAAACTTTTGGAATTTTTGACAAATAGAAAACCTGCTAAAATGAAGTCAACAAAAAGGATTCCCACAATTGGAATTCGGCCGGGTCTTGAAATCGGAGCAGTTGTTACAATAAGAAAAGGCAAAACTGAATTATTAAAGAGAATGCTTGCAACTGTTGACAATCAAATTAAAAAAAAGCAGATTAGTGAAAATAATTTTTCATTTGGAATAAAAGAATATATTGAGATTCCCGGAATTGAATACAGAAGAGATATTGGTATTCGGGGATTTGATGTGACAGTAGTTTTTAAAAGGGCAGGTCGGCGTGTAAAATTAAGGAAAATCAAAAAGGGAAAAATCCCTAAAAAACAAATAATAAGCAGGGAAGAAATAATTAAATTTATGGAAAGTGAATTCCAAGTGGAGTTTGTGTAAAATGACAGCGTCAGAAATAACAGGAAATTCAATTATGGCATGGTATAACCAAATTTATGAAGAAATTGTAGAAGCTAATGGTGAAGACCAAGAAATTAAAGACTTTGTTAGAAGTCTTGGTGCAGATGCTACAAAATTAATAATTTTAAAATATGCTCATTCAACAGACCCTCAAGCATTTTCAAGATTTATTATGGCGGCAGCTTACAACAAGGGTATTGCAAAAGGAGAAACAAAAGATTCTTATTTTAAAAGAAGTGCAGATAGATTTATTGCAGATGCAGATTTAATATTATCTAATTTAGAAAAGCAATCAATTAAAATTTCCGACGAAGGGGGACAAAAAAAATGACAGCAAGTGATTGGAGAAAAATATTGAAACAATTAAATAAAAAGCCAGAAAAGAAAGCGAAGTTTTTGAAGCATAACAAGCCGAAAGAGCGAAAGATTGGAATTGCTGCGAAAAAGTGTGAAAGATGCGGGAGATTTGGAGCAATGATAAATTCATATGGATTAAATTTATGCCGACACTGTTTTAGAGAAATCGCAACAGAGATTGGCTTTAAAAAATATAGTTAAAATGAGAAATGCAGAGCAAAGAACAATTTATGAAAGAGTAACAGAACCTATTGGAGAAAGAGAAAAATTTGTTCCAGATTTTTCAAATTTAGAAAAAAGTTCTAAGAAATCAGCAAAAGAAATATTTTGGGCTACACAAACTTACAAAAGTGAAAAAACGAGATTTGGAAATTATTCCGACGAAGGAGGACGTTCAATATGAGTCACGATGTAGTTGCTGATGCAATAAATATGATGAGAAATGCCAAAAAGGCAAGGAAAGAAGTTGTAAAGATAAATAGAATTTCAAATGTTTTTATTGAAGTTTTGAAAATCATGAAGCAGCATGGCGCAGTTAAAAAATATAAAATTGATGCAAAGGAAAAATCTATTGAAGTTACACTTGGAGACTTTTTTGATTGCCGTGCTATAAAACCAAGATTCAGTTGCAAGTTTGACATGATTGAAAGATACAAGCGTAGATATTTGCCTGCGCGAAATATTGGTGTAATGATTATATCGACGAATAAAGGTCTCATGACTCACAAAGAAGCTGAGGAAGAAAAAATCGGAGGAAGCTTGATTGCTTATTTTTATTAAAATGGATGAAAAAATTAAAGTTTTGGGATGGGAAGAATTTAAGGAAGCTTTTTATGATTTAGTTATGACTCCTGAATATTATATCTCTAGCGAACAGTTTTCAAAATTAACAAGAAGTTATTATCAATTAAAACAAAGTGCAAGAAAACTTGTTAGCCCATTAGAAATAAATTCATGGGATGAAGGAATGTCAAATGTAACAACAAAAATGAAATTAAATTTTTGCCCAATTAGAGAATGAAACAAAAAATCATAAAAGAAATTGAAATTCCTGAGGGAGTAGAAGTTAAAATAGATGGAAGAGTGTTAACAGTAAAGGGAAGTGAAGGTGAACTTTCAAGAGAGTTTGAAATGGAAGGATTTCGTTTTGAGGTTAAAGAAGGTAAAATTATTATTGGGTATGACAAGTCAACTAAGCGCGAGAAGAAGTTAATCAATACAACTGATGCGCATATTCATAATATGATTAATGGTGTGCAGAATAAGTTTGAGTATAAGTTGAAAATTTGCTTTAATCATTTTCCTATTACAATTGATTTGAAAGATAATGAAGCTGTGATTAAGAATTTTCTTGGGGAAAAAATTCCTCGTCATGCAAAGATTGTGAATGGGGCCGAAGTTAATGTTAAGGGGCAGGGTATCACAATTACGTCGTTAAATAAAGAAGTTGCAGGGCAGACTGCTGCTAATTTTGAAAAAGCAACAAAAGTTAAAAACAGAGATAGAAGAATTTTCCAAGATGGAATTTTTATAACAAGTAAACCAGGGAGGGAAATATAAATGGCTGAAAAGAAAAAACCAAATTTTTTACGACGAAGTGTTGATAAATATTCAAAGTTAGGTAAAGGAAGAAAGAAAAAGCAAAAGTGGAAAAGACCAACTGGGCGAGACAATAAAATGCGTGAAAAGCGACGTGGATATCCTGCAGTTGTTAGTGTGGGTTATAAAAATAAGGAAAAAGCTAGAGGACAAATTAAAGATATGAAACCGGTTATTGTAAACAACTTAAAAAATTTGGAAAAGATTGGAAAAAATAATATTGCAATAATCGGCAAAGTAGGAAACAAGAAAAAAATGGAAATAATTAAAGAAGCAGAAAAAAAGAAAATAGAAATTGCAAATGTAAATGCAAAGAAGTTTACTAAAAAAATAGAGAGAAAGAAAATGTTAAAACAAAAAAACAAAGAAGATAAAAAAAAGATAGAGACTAAGAAAGAAAAAAAGGAAAAAGCAAAAGAAGAAAAAAAGAAATCTAAGGAAGAATCAAAAGAAAATAAAGAAGTTAAGGAGGGGAAAAAGTAAAATGGAAGGAAATGTAATTAATTTAGGTAGAGATTTTTTCAGGCAGAAAGCAGAAGAAAGAACAACAGACAGAGGAGTCAGATTCCATAATTCGGTTTATGAGGTTGAAGCTAGATTAATTACATATGAACCATTTTATGGAGAGTTGCAAATATTTTTACAGGAAGATAATTTGGATAATGAAACCAGAAAGAGAATTTACCAAATTTCAAAAGACCTTAAAGAATTAATTAAAGTTGAAAATGCAAAACTTAAGATACCTGCTACTAAAACAGCTAAAGAATATTGTTTATCTAAAAAATTAAATTCCGACGAAGGAGGAACTTCAATATGAATCTCGCAAGTAAAAAAGAATTAGCAGCTAAAACTTTGGGAGTTGGAAAAGCAAGAATTACTTTTATTGAGTCCCGACTTAGTGAAATTAAAGAAGCTTTGACAAAACAGGATATTAGAGATTTAGCAACTGACGGAGCAATTGTAATTCGTGAAGTTAAAGGGCGGAAAAAAGTTGAAAAGCGAAAGAGGAGAAGGGGAGTTGGAAAAGTTAGAAGAAAAGTTAATACTCGAAAGCAGGATTATGTTATTATGACGAGGAAGCTCAGAGGATATGTTGCAGAACTTAAAAAACGTGGAGAACTTGCTCCTGAAGAAGTTACTGAAATTCGAAAGAGAATTAGAAACAAAAAGTTTAGAAGCAAGGCACATTTGAAAGAATATATTGGAGGATTAAGGAAATGAAAATTCTTTTGGAATTTTCAAATAAAAATTTAAAATGAAAACACAACAGCGACGAAGAAAACAGCATAAAACAGATTATGGCAAGAGAATAAAACTTCTTAAAAGTGAGAAACCGAGAATTGTTTTTAGACGAACTAATAAATATATTATTGCGCAGTATGTTGAAAGCCATGAAGCAAAAGACAAAGTTATTATTGGAATTACGTCGAAAAATTTATTGGAGTTTGGATGGCCTGAAAAAAATAAAGGAAGTTTAAAGTCAATTCCTGCAAGTTATTTAACTGGATATTTAATCGGTAAGGAGATTATTTCAAAAAAGTTGGAAATGCCAATTGTTGATTTTGGAATGCTGAGAACTCCTCACAAAACAAAGCCGCATGCATTCCTGAAAGGTCTTGTCGATGCTGGAATAAAAATTAAAACCCAAGAAAAAACTTTTCCAGAGGAAGAAAGGATTATGGGAGAAAGTTTAAAAGAGAAAATTGATGTTATGAAAATTAAAACGGAGATTGATAAAAAATAAAATGGAAACAGAAAGATATTGTAGAGAGATAGCAGAATTTATTCGGGGCGATGAAGATAGGATAAAATATTTAGTTAAAAAAAGGGGAATTGCCTTCGGATTATTGGGGTTGGCAAATGAAGTTCGTGAAGCTCTTGATATTTTAGCTAATTCTAAAGAAACACGTGGAAGAGCTTATCTTAAGAGGAAAATAGAAGAGCGAGTAAAGAAAATAAAAATTATAAAAAAGACTATTGAAACTGATTTAATGCGCAAAAAATATGGGGGGTTAGCTAATTAAAATGACAAAAGAAAAAATTGAAGACAAGCAAAAAGTTGAAGATGAATATGCTGAGGTTCCTGAGGAAGTTTTGGATGAAGAGGAATTGCAGGAGCTAGAAGAAGTTAAGAAAGAAACTGAAGAGAGGGTTAATGGGGATTCAAAACCTAAAAGAAGACTTAGCCGCGAGGAAGAAGAAAAGGAGGCATTGAATCGCTGGAATCCTAAAACTAAATTAGGAGCTGATGTTAGAAATCATAAGATTAAGAATATTGATGAGATACTTGGTGCAAAGAAGAAAATTTTAGAGTCTGAAATTGTTGATTCACTTCTTAATTTAAAAAGTGATTTGATTTCAATTGGACAATCAAAAGGAAAGTTTGGAGGAGGAAAGAGAAGAGCGTGGAGGCAGACTCAGAGAAAAACCAAGGAAGGAAATGTTCCGACGTTTTCAACTATGGCTGTTGTTGGTGACGGGAATGGTCACGTTGGTATTGGGACAGGAAGAGCAAAAGAAACTTTGCCAGCAAGAGACAAAGCAGCAAGGCAGGCAAAATTAAATATTATAAAAATAACACGTGATTGCGCTGGTTTTGATTGTTCATGCAAGGACAAACATTCTGTTCCATTTAAAGTAACCGGCAAAGCAGGAAGTGTTAGTGTTACATTAATTCCAGCACCGCAAGGAACTGGTTTAGTTGTTGGAGGGGAATTAAAAAAAGTTTTAACTTTGGCAGGAATTAAAGATGTTTACTCTCGAACAACAGGACACAAGAAAACAACTTTTAATTTAGTTAAAGCATGCATTGAAGCATTAAAAAAAACAAATCGAATGGAGGGTGTTGGGAAATGATAGTAGAAAGATTTAGTTGCTATAGGGGAAATCTGTTTGGAGATGCATCAGATTATTTTGTAGATTTTGCTAGAAAAAAAGGTCATGAAGTAGTTGAACATTTGAAACTTCCAGAAAAAACAGATTCAAGAATTTTTATTTTAAATGTAAATCCTTCTTATGTAAGAAAAAATGCACTGGAGGTTATGGATTTAATTAAGAAGTATCCTGAAACAGATTTTTATATTTTTAATAATGAATTTCTTGGAATTCCAGAATATAGAAACCTAAAATCAATTAATCTTGCGAATAAAGTATCTATTAGCTTATTAGAAGATTTAGGAGAAACTAAAAAAAATTTAGCTATTTTAAGAGGAGGACAAACGCAATGATTGCAGTAATTAGAATTCATGGAATGGTAAAAGTTAAACAACCTGTAGCTGAGACTTTGGACAGATTGAGACTTCGAAGAAAATATTCTTGTGTTGTTTTTAGTAATCCTACAAAAGTGCAAATGGGAATGATAAAAAAAGTTCAGGATTTTGTTGCATTTGGTGAAATTACCAATGAAACTTTTGAGAAGCTGCTTGAAGCTCGAGGACAAAAGTTAAACAAGAAAAAAGATATTGATGCAAAGAAAGTTATTGAAGATTTAGAAAAAGGAAAGAAATATGAAGAATTAAATCTTAAGCCTTTTTTTAGATTGCATCCTGCACGAGGAGGAATTGACACAAAGAAACACTTTGGCGTTGATAAAGGGGTTTTAGGAAATAATAAAGAAGAAATAAATAAATTAATTTTGAGGATGATTTGAAATGATAATTGATACCCCAAGAATCGGAGAAAGAAAAGAAATTATGTTGCCTCCACAAGGAATATTTCAAAGACCCAAAATAGTAAATGGCTTTTTTATTGGATATAATCTCTTGCAAACTAATGAATGGAAAAAACTTACTAAACCAGAAGGCTTTTCATTCTTGGTTCTGGGTGAAGATGATCAACAAATAATCTATTCACAAAGAAAAAAAGAATTAGAGTTTACATACTGGGATGATTGTGATAACTGCCCTTATCCAATGGGAATTGAGGCATCAGAAGTTAAAGGGTTTAAACTAAATCCTCTTGAGTTAGAATTTGTTAAAACAAAAATTAATAAATTAAATCCTAAATTAAATTTAAAATGAAAACAAAGAAAAGAAAAAAATCATCGCGAATGCATGGGCATAATATGGGAACTCACGGAGGCGGAGCTCGAAAGAAACGAAAAGGTTCAGGTCACAGAGGAGGAATTGGAATGAGTGGAAGTGGCAAACGTGCTGATCATAAAAAAACTTTAATTAACAAGTTATATGGACATAAGTATTTTGGTAAACAAGGGATTACAAGCAGAGGAACAAAAAGAGACACAAGACAAAGAATTAATTTGCGAGACATTCAGTTGAATTTGAAAAAATATGAAAAAAATGGAATTCTTGATTTAAGTAAATACAAGATTTTAGGAACAGGAGAAGTTACTCAGAAGTTGAAGATTAAAGCACTTGAAGCTTCAAAATCCGCAATTGAGAAAGTTAAGAAGGCTGGTGGAGAGATAATTTTGCCTTTGGCAAAGGAAGAAAAAGTTGTTGAGAAAAAAGAAAAGGTTGAGAAAAGTGATTAGGAAAATTTAAAAGTTTCTAAATTGTTATTATTTTATGGAAGATTTTAAGAGATGGCTTGAAAAAGCAGAAGAAGATTTTGATACTGCTAAATATAATCTTGAAGGAGGAAAAACAAATGCGAGTTTTTTCTTTATGCAGCAATCTGCAGAAAAAGCTTTGAAGGCAGTTTATATCAAAAAATTCAGGGAGTTATTGAAAACTCATGACTTATTTATTCTTGCTAAAAAATTAAATGCACCTGAGAGAGTAATTGAATATTGCAAGAAACTAAGCCCTGCCTATCAGTATACACGATACCCAGATATAATCAAAGCAGATGATGTTGAAGAGTTTGAAGAAGAATTTCTAATTTATTGCGGAGAAATAATCAAATGGTGCAAAGAGAATCTTTAATGCAGGAATTAAAAAAATTTTTATTAGACTTAAATAAGGAGATAAAAATAGAGAAAATTATTTTATTTGGGAGCAGGGCAACTGAAAATTTTGGCAAAGATAGCGATGTTGATTTGATAATAGTAAGTTCAGATTTTGAAGGAATGAATTTTTTTGAGAGGGGGGCAAAAATGTATGATTTTTGGGAATTGGATTTGCCAGTTGATTTTTTGTGCTACACTCCGAAGGAGTTTAATAAATTAAGAAAAGGAATCACAATTGTCAGCGAAGCTTTGAAAAATGGGATTATGATAAATTAATTAAAATAATTTTGAGGAATTCCTAGTTTATCATACATGGATTTTGTAACATTTTCGAGGTAGTTTCCTCGTAAAGAACCTGGGTCAACTGGAGCATTCAAAATTTTTTCACCTCTTGCCGAATGCTGTTGATAAATTATTTGCCTAATTTTTTTATCTCTTTGCATAAATCTGTCAACAATAGAATTAACTATTGATTCAAATCCTGTTTTAGTAAAAACTCTTCCATCTTGTGTTGTAAAAGTTTTTTCCATGATTGGTTTAAGAAAAGGCTATATTTAAAAATTTCTATTTTAACTGCCTCAGGTAAGTTTTAAAAACACTTATTGTTAATTTATTTTATGGCAGATTTGCGAGGGATATTTAATTACATTCCAGAGGTTGTGAAGCCTGAGGAGAAGAAGCTTAGTTTTAATGTTAAGTTAAAGTGGACACTGATTGTGCTGGTTGGGTTTTTTGTTTTGGCGAATATTTCTCTTTTTGGTTTAAGTGATAATGCACTCTCGAGGTTTGAATATTTAGCAATTATTTTAGGAACAGATTTTGGTTCAATTATTTCGCTAGGTATTGGTCCGATTGTTATGGCGTCGATTATTTTGCAGCTTTTAACTGGAGCAGGAATTTTAAATATTGACACAAATACTGTCGAGGGAAAAAAGTTTTTTCAGGGAATTCAAAAGTTATTGGTTTTCTTTTTTATTGTTTTTGAGGCGGCGGTTTATGTTCTAATGAAGGGGCTTGAGGCTGCTCCAGGTTACACAGGATTATTAATTTTGCAACTTATTCTCGGTGGGCTTGCAATTTTTTATATGGATGAAGTCACAACTAAATGGGGCTTTGGTTCTGGTGTGAGTTTATTTATCGCAGCAGGTGTTAGTTGGCGACTTATAACAAGTGCGTTTCAGTTTATTAATCAGCAGGGGAGAAATTGTTTAATTGATTTTAAGAACACGCCTTGTTCAGGAAAGGTTTTTGTTTTGATTCAGTCGATTATTGATAAGCAGCCAATTGAGTTTACGTCGGCAATTGCAGCGATTATTGCAACAGCGGTTATTTTTGGAATTATTGTTTGGGCGCAGAGTTTGAAAGTTGAGATTCCTTTGTCATTTGGAAGAATCAGGGGGTATAATATTAAATGGCCTTTGTCGTTTTTTTATGCTTCAGTAATTCCTGTTATTTTAACTGCAGCTTTAATTACGAATTTTCAATTGTTTGGGGGGATTTTAGAAAATGCAGCTAGTCCTTGCATAAATGGAATTGCAGAAGAGTGTGTGGGCATGGCTAAGTTTGCATCTTACTTTACATGGCTTGGGCACTTTTCAAATGGTCAGGCAGTTAGTGGTTTTGCATTTTGGCTGGGTTCGACCAATTTATTGGAATTAACAATTCGCGGAGGATTTTTGCCGATTTATTTATTGCAAGGTTTGACTCATACTCTAGCATTTATGTTTTTATCGACGATTTTTGCATTGTTCTGGGTTAAGACTTCGGGCATGGATGCAAAAGCGCAGGCACAAAAAATCGCATCATCTGGTTTGCAATTAGCAGGTTTCAGGCAGGACACAAGAGTGTTAGAAAGTATTTTGAATAGATATATTATTCCGCTGACTATAATGGGGGGAGCAGCAATTGGTCTTTTAGCTTCAGTTAGTAATTTGTTGGGAGCATTAGTTTCGGGAACTGCGATTTTATTGGTTATTATGATTATGTTTCAGATGTATCAGAGTATTGCTGAACAGCATCAAACAGATATGAATCCTGCAATGCGAAAGTTTATGGGGAATTAGGAAAACTTTGCTGTGAGCAAAGTTTTATTTTGCATTGAATAATTAAGAAGTGAGATTTCTGGATAAAACAAAATCTAAAAAAAGAAATATTTTTAACAACTTTTAAAAACTCTTTTTAATAATTAATAAAATGGATTCAAAAGGTAAAGATGGAAGTTTTACTCCTATTATTTTGGTTATGGCGGCTTCGTTAATGATTGCTTCGTTTTGGAATAGTGTGCCGGCAATAAAGAACACTGTTCATTCAATTCTTAATCCAAGCGCAGGAATTTTATTAAATTGGAATTTAACATGGGGAATGATTATTTTGGTTTTTGTTATTACTTTGATTACAACTTTGGCACAAAAATATGGAACAGACCAGAAAGCTTTAAGGGAATTAAAAAAAGAACAGAAGATTTTGCAGGAAGAGATGAAAAAATATAAAGAGCATCCTGAGAAATTAATGGAACTTCAAAAAAAGCAGCTTGAATTTATTCCGAAGACAATGAAACTTTCAATGAGGGCGATTGCATTTACTGGTGTTCCGCTGATTTTATTTTTTCGTTGGTTTAATGATTATTTTACAGAAATTGGAAATCCTGATGTTATTTTTGGACTTGGCTGGTTTGGAACTTATTTTATTGCAACAATTATTTTTTCAAGTATAATGAGAAAGTATTTGAAGGTTGTTTAAAAAATTCGCTAAAGCGAATTTTTGAGTTTTCGCTGAATATATTTTTGATTAGTTTATTGTTAAACTCTTAATCAATTTATTTCTTAACTTATAACAATAACCCCATTTTGCATAAGCACTCCAACCTTCAAAAGACTCAGATAATTTTTCATAAGAAATTTCTCCCCTGTTAGATAAATTTATTTTACTCTGCATATTCTTTATATTTCTTTTTCTCAATAACTTATGATAATAAAAATTCCTAAAACCAACAAAATCAATTCCGCGGGATAAATTTATGATTTTTGATTTATCAGGATGAAGTTCAAGCTTTAGTTTCTCATTAAGAAAATTTTCAATTTCCTTTTTCCAAGTCTTTAATTGCTCTTTTGATTGATGCAGAATTATAAAATCATCAACATATCGAATATAATATTTTGCTTTTAATTTGTGCTTTACAAACTGGTCAAGTTCATTAAGATAAATATTTGCAAAGAATTGCGAGGTTAAATTACCTAAAGGCATACCTTTAGCTGTTAATGAAGAACTCCGCGTCTTACTCTCAAGCCCGCACGAAGAGAGAGAGAGAGAGAGAGAGAGAGAGACGAATCAAAATTACTCTCTTCTACCACGAACTTGTTCGCTCTCTCAGACCTTTCGATTACTCGTCTGAACAGCCAAATAGTTTTTTCACACTTGATTTTTCTTTTCAAGACTTCAAGCAAAATTTCGTGATTAACTTCCTCGAAATAATGTTTAATGTCTGCCTTTATGCAGTAACCATATGATGTAAAATTATTTGTTATTTTTCTTCTGAATTTTTCAAATCTTTTTAATGCAAATAAAGTTCCTTTATTTTTCCTGCTTGCGCAATTATTATAAATAAAAACCTTTTCGAAAATTGGTTCAAGGATATTATTAATTGCATGATGAATAATTCTGTCGCGAAAATCTGATTTTGAAATTTTGCGTGTTTTGGGGTCTCGCAGGATAAATGTTTTCAAAGGTTTTGGAAAATATGTCAAAGATACCAGTTCTTTATGAAGATTATTTATATTGAAAGGTAAATCTTTTTCAAATTCAATTACATAATGTTTTTGTGT
The DNA here is from genome assembly GCA_050124795.1 of Candidatus Pacearchaeota archaeon. Taxonomy (GTDB): domain Archaea; phylum Nanobdellota; class Nanobdellia; order Pacearchaeales; family GW2011-AR1; genus JASFEO01. The sequence goes on along the minus strand of JASFEO010000002.1, from coordinate 691 downwards.
TTTGCCTTTTCTTGCCTTTCTCCAGGCAAGGATTAGATTTTTCTTTGAAATAATTTTTGGATAAAGATTATTGTGGGTTTTCATTTTTAATAAAGTCCATGGAGATAAACTATTCCGAGATCGGAATTACGGTTAGATGGATTCCTGTTGCAGTTCAGGTTAGCCCTGTCGGAATTCACATCGAACCTCGCGACTCAACTAGCCAATTTATCAATTACCACCAAGAGTTCAGAATTTCACATTCTAGACTGTTACTAATTGTTCTCTTTGAATTTTATGACTTAAAATAAACTTGAATAATGTACTAATAAATTGACATGTAGTCCATCTCCAAATCTCTTGCTCAGGGAGACAAAGAGTTTTTAGGACAAAAAATAAAATAGAAGATTCTTTAAAAAATTTTGCGTCGTCGCTTACGCGACAAAAAACTTTTTTGTTCAACTTTTTGCAAAAGCGAGCAAAGCATTACTCGCGCCTAACGGCGCGTACCCCGAGACCGGAAATACGGCCAGACGGATCCCCGTAGCAGTCCAGGAAAGCCCTGACGGAATCCACACCGAACCACGCGACTGAATTATTATCACTTCTAGGAGACCAATAGTATAAATTTCCTGATTTAACCTCTTTAGAGATATGTCCTTGAGGAGTATGGTTTTTTATGATGTAATCAACAAAATTAATTTGAGTATCT
>JASFEO010000001.1:0-107702 GCA_050124795.1 Candidatus Pacearchaeota archaeon | reverse complement strand
ATTCTTTTCAAAAACCGTTTAATTTTTCTAGTTAGTTTTTCTTGTTTTTTCATAGATATCACCTCATGATATCTATGTTTTCAGGGATTATCTATTTTTCCCTGAAGACTTTTTCAACATAACATGTTTGCGGGGCCCCTGTTGAAAAGCGCCAGGGGAAATTACTTAACCACAAGAATAGAGTTATCTTTGGTGCGGGGGCTATAAAAACAATAAGAAATATATACCCATGTTTCTATTAGAGAGTTATCAAAAATAAAAACTTGTTATTAAAAATGGTTTACGATATAATAACCGGAAGAAACGAGTCTGACAAAAAAGCATTCGGGAACAGGGGATTAATTTTACTTGGAAAAGGCTATGTAAAAATGGGGCAGTATACTTCGTTATCAAACAAAATTTTTATGGATGTTGCGCGCAGTCATGTTATTCTCGTCGGAGGGAAGCGGGGTTCAGGAAAAAGTTATACATTAGGAGTTATTGCTGAAGAACTTTCTAATTTGCCCAAAGAAACATCTCAAAATATTTCTTCATTAATTTTTGACACCATGGGAATTTATTGGACAATGAAATATAAAAATGAAAAAGATAAAATTCTCCTCGGAGAATGGAATTTGCAACCAAAAAATCTGAATGTAAAAATTTTTGTTCCATACGGGCACTTTGATAATTACTTGGAAAAAAGAATCCCCGCTGACGAGAAATTCGCTTTAAGTGCAACTGAACTTAATTCTGAAGACTGGCTTATAACTTTTGGCTTGGATATAACAAATCCTGTTTCTGTTTTAATTGAGAGAACAATCACAAAACTAAAGGAGGAAAATAATTTTGGAATTCTTGATATAATTAAGAAATTAGAGGATGATGAGAAAACCACGAGGGAAGTTAAGAATGCTGCTGTTGCGCTTTTCGAGGCTGCAAGGACATGGGGGATTTTTGCAGAGAACCCTGATGAAGCAACAAAGATTAAAGATTTAATAACTGCGGGGGTGACGAGTGTTTTGGATTTAAGTGTTTACAATTCTGTCGGAGCATTTAATATAAGGGCATTAGTTATTAGTTTGGTTTCAAGAAAAATTTTTAATCAGAGAATGGAGGCAAGAAAAAAAGAAGAGACTTTAGCGATTTCAAAAAAACTTGATTTTTCGAATTATGAAAAAAAGGAAAACCCGCTTGTGTGGCTTTTTATTGACGAGGCGCATGAATTTTTGCCGCTTAATGACAAGACAATTGCAACTGATGCGTTAATTCAATTATTAAGAGAGGGCAGGCAGCCGGGGATTTCAGTTGTTCTTGCAACTCAGCAACCTGGACAGATTCACAGAGATGTTATGACTCAGTCAGATATTGTAATTGCACACAGGGTGACGAGTGAACCTGATTTAATTGCGCTGAATCAAATTATGCAAAGTTATTTATTAAACAGTATAAAAAAATATATGGACGATTTACCTAGGCTAAAAGGTTCAGCAATTATTTTAGATGACAATTCAGAGAGAATTTATCCAATGAGAATAAGACCAAGGTTTACGTGGCATGGTGGTGAGGCTCCGACAGCAGTAAAAGAGGAGAAGGGATTGTAAAATGTGCTATAGTAAAGAAGTTTCACTGATTGTTGCAATGTTAAGTTTTGTGTTAATTATAAGTTACTGGGAAATTTATGTAAAACCAAAAACAAAACATCTTAACGGATTTTTTAAGATGGCACTTATTGCAGCCGCATTAATAGCAGGTCATCAGTTAAGTGAATTTTTTTCAATCTGGCTCGCAAATGAATTTATCTATAAAATAGGTTTAATTATCTCGTTCACAGGAATGATTTTTTTCATGAAATCCCTTGAAGAACTTACAGATTATTCATACAGATCCAATTATGCAATCATAATCCTGATAATTCTAGGAACATATATTTTTATCACTCCAATGAGTTTTGCCGATTTTAAATTTTGGGTGAGAGGATATGATCATGGACTCTGGTCTATGGCTTGGCTAAGTTTATTTGTTTACTGGAATGTTTGCACAATGGATTCCATCAATAGAAAAAGGTCTGAAGAAGAAAAATCAGTTTTGAAATATTATGCATGGGGAGTTTTGAATATAACTTTTTTGACTGCATTATTCTATTTTTTGATAGCATCAATAGGGAAAGCCTTAATGATTTTTGAAGACCTCCCTTCGATATGGTGTACAATCGGAGTAATTCAGCTTTTCTTTTACCCCTATGTTTTTAATAAAACAAAAAAATATCATCATCCTTCGAGTGAAAAACACGAAGTTTCCTTGGAAAGGCAAATCTTTCTTATTATACTGACAATACTTATTGTGGCAATTCTGTGGAATTTAGCATCATTCGTAGTGCCATATTTATCAGAAAAATTATTATTTAAATAATCTTATTTTAGGATTAAAGGTCTGTACTTTGATTTTGTTATCCCAATCGGACTAAGGATATGATAATTAATTATATTTAGAAACGTGAAAAAAGCAATTTTAAAATTAAAGAGTTTCCATATTAGTCTTGGGCTTATTCTCGATAAAAGAACATCATAGAAATCATCATGGCTAAAATTTTCAAGCCTCTTACACATAAGGTTAAATTCTCTATTTGAAAGATACCTTCTGAAAATAAATCTAAATAAGTAAGACCACTTATACCATTTGCCAAATTCTTCATTAAATTTATCTTCATAATTTTTAAATGCTTTTCTTGAAAAATCATTTTTTTTAAATGCCTGCAGGATAGATTCATAAGCATTATCTGCCATTACCATTGCGACTCTTACGCAATCTCCGATAAAAGGCGTCCCTGCCCCCGCAGCATCCCCGACTCCGATATAATTATCCCCTATAATCGAAGAGTGAATAACTGTAGTTGGACCTGTATCAGAAAATTCTTCAATAATTTTTGCACCTTTTAAGTATTTAGAAAGTGGATCAAAATTATCAATATATCTTACAAGCCTTTTTCTTAATTCTTTTTTTGTTAGAGAATGTTTTGAGGTTAGTTCACTGCATCCAATTAGATAACGTCCTTTTCCAAGAGGGTGAAACCATCCACCGATATTTGTCAAATCTGAATCCTGAAAATACAAAAATTGATTTACTTTTAATCCAGGTTTTTCTAATAAAAACACGTGGTCAAGAAAATCACATGAACTCTTTTTTATCCCAAGTAGCGTTGATATAACTTGAGCATATCCACTGCAGTCAACAACAATCTTTGCATAATATTTGTTTTTATGATTATCCTCTAAAGTTATGCCTTGATTTTCTCTCTTTAAGCTAATGATATCCGCCCCAGTCCTAATCTCGCAATTTAATTTTCTTGATGCTGCCCATGGTGCGAGGTCAATAACGCATGCTTTATGCCCCTTTAATTCTTCATAAAATTTATACTCTGTAGAATATATCCCAAATCCAGATTTATTTATGGCATATTTCCTAATCCCTAATTTATCAACATACTCATGAAATGTCCCATAATAACCTATTTTCAATTTTTTTATTTGAACTTTCTTTTCGATCAATAAAACTTTTAATTTTGATTTATTGAACTTTTCAGCAAGTCGCAATCCGGAAATTCCCGCACCAACAATAATGACGTCATACTCTTTTTTTGTCATATAAAAAAGAAAACTAATTAAACTTAAAAACATTTCTTTTAAAGATCAAATGAAATTCATAAAAAAAATTTTCAAATTAATTAAAGATAAAAAAGCAAAAGTTAAGTTAGATGAAAAAATCCCCAGGAGTATTAATTCTGATGGAACTCCTTCTATGAAAATTGCGAGAAAATACAGAAGATATACAGACAATCCTAATAGAGAAATTAATAATCCGGTAGATTCTATGAAATTTTTTCATGATGTTAAATATTTTCCAAGAAAAATAAAGAAAATGATTCTTGGCGAATTAGACAACGAAATAGTAAAAGAGCATTATGAAAATAAATAGAAAAGTTTAAATAAATACCCCCTCAGGATAAAATAAAATGAAAACCCCCAGTTTTGACTTGATTATAGATTCTATAATTGACGATACATTTGATGAATATATTAATCCATTTTGTGAACATGCAACTAATAGAACAAAAGAATTTGGGCTTTGCAATAAAAAATGCCCTTATAGAGTTCAGACAGACGAAGTGCAGTCAACGATTCAAGGTAGAAAATATAATTTATGTTTAAGCTATGGAAAAAAGAGACTTAGTTTTAATGACCTCGGGGTAAATAATAAAAAAGTTTCTATTGAATCTTCGGTTTAATTCAACAATTTAAAATCAATTCTCAGTCTAATTTTATAAGGGGCAATTTCACCTGCTTTTTTTATTTTCAAGATTTTAATTTTCTTTTTATTTTCTTTTGCCTCATTCTTTATTTTTTCAATAATTTTTTCTTTGTCCTCTATTTTGCAAAAATCATAATAATAAATCCGTGTTCCTTTTTTACTTAATTTAAATGCTTCATGCAAAAACGAATCTTTTAATTGTGGTCGCGGCATGACAATCACATCAAACTTTTTATTCAATTTTTTATTTTTTGCAATCCTTTTTATATCCCCGTTAATAAGTTCAATTTTTTCTTTTAATTTATTTTTTTCAATATTTAATTTTGCATATTTATTTGCAATTCTATTTATTTCGTTTGAATAAACTTTTTTGCAATCTGAATTTTTCGCAATTACAATTGAATAAGGCGCAACTCCTGCGAACATCACCAAAACTTCTTCATTTTTTTTTATTAATGGCGCTATTTCTTTTCTTTCATTTGAAAGACGAGGAGAAAAATAAGTTGTATCGACGTTGAATCTAAAGACGCAGTTATTTTCTTTATATAAAACTTCTTTTGTTTTCTCACCTAATAAAAATTTTGTCGAGGGTTTTCTTAGTCTTCCATGAACTTTGCCTGTTTTTTCCAAAATAGTTTTTATTCCAGGATTCTCTTTTAAGATTTTATTTGCAAACTTTTTTTTATTAATTAATTTTTCATCTTTCGAGAAATTTACAATTGCAATATTTCCTAAAACATCAAATGCTCTTTGTTTCATTTTAAATAAATTTTATCGTGATGATCAAAATCCAAAATTCTCACGATTTTTTTAATTTCTAAAACTTCATATGTAAGAACAAAACTCTTATCAATATGAACACGAAAAATATTTTTCATTTTTCCTGTAAGTGGTTTGAAATGATAAGGGTTTAATAAAATCTGTTGAATTTTTTTATTAATAATTTCTAATAGTTTTTTATTTTTTTTACTTATCTTGTTGAATTTTTTATCAGCCTCTTTAGAAATTTGCAATTCATAAACCATACTTTTTAGAAAAGTTATCAACTCTTATAAATTTTCCTTTGCGAATTGAATCGAGTTTTTTTAGATATGCTTCCCGGATTTTTGGTTTTTCTTCAAGCTGGGAGCAAATAAAAATATTTATTTGTTTGCTCATGCTCATGCCGTGCTCCCTGCAAAATTCAGAGAACTTTTTGTAAACTTCTTCATCCAGATTAAATGTCTTTAATACCATGTTAAATAATCTTATTTAATATTATTTAAATCTTTTGTTTTAAAAAACTTTATAATCCTGTAAATATATAATTACTCATGTATTCATTAGGTGATTTTTTAGAAGAAGGGGCGGAGCAGCTTGGAGAGTTAATTGAGTTTTTAGGACCGAATAATATTTTTTTGAGTTTGATTATAATCGGGCTTTTTGTTTTATTTTCAAAGGTGCTAGTTAAATTGCCGTTATTCCAGGATGATTTGGGAAAGCCGAATATGAGTGCAGCAGGAATTGTTGCGATTATTATTTCGTTTTCATTTGCATGGTTAATAAATAGAAGCGGGGCAATGGAGTCGGTTCATGCAGGCGATGTTTTTGATTATCTTGGTTATTCAAGCGGGTCAGCAGCGACGATAATTCCATTAATTGTTCTGGGGTTTTTTATTTATATGATGATAAAAATTGGTCCATGGTTTTTGATTTTGGGGGGGCTTGCGCTTTTTGGGATTTCTTTTACAGATTTAATTTATTCAACAATGTGGGGGATTATTCTGGGATTGGTTTTATTTTTAATCGGGATTTCATGGGCATTAAAAGGCAAGGGAGAAGGAATCGGAGGGGGAAGTTCTTTAAGGGTTCCTAATACTTTGTTAACAATATTTTTAATCTTGGTTGTGATTGGGGCTATTTTATTGATTCCGTTTTCATCTGCAACAGGAATAATTATTTTTGTAGCAGTCTGTATCGGCGCGATTATAGTTTGGATCGTCATGAGAAAGAAAAGTCAGGGAGGAAATGTTCCCGGAACTGGGAAAGATTGGATGAACAAAATTATTCCTTTAATCGGGATTATCGCACTTATTTTATTTATTATTTTAATTTTCTCTCGTGGTTCAGGAGGGGGTTCAATTTTATTAATAATTATTGCAGCAGTGGTTGGGATAATTTTGATAGTTTGGATAATAAAAAAATCAAGAGGAAGAGGAATTGGCTCAAAGATTAAGGGCGCAGGAAAATTGGTTGGAAGCAAATATGATTGGGAAAAAGAAAAAAAGCAGGCAAGATGGTTTAAAGATAAAACAAAGCAAGGTTGGAATTTTGGAAAAGAGAAATTTAATAAAAAAAGAAGGGACTGGGCAGAAAAACAAGCTTACAAAGAAAAAGCAGAGAGGGAAAAGGAAGAAGACCTTAAGCACCAAAATGAATGGCGTGAAAACTGGGAAAAATCTCAATCAAAAGAAAGAAAGAAACAAGAAAAGAGAAGAAAAGAAAATTATGAAAGGGCAAAAAAGAAAGAGAGAGAGGAACAAGAAAAAAAAGAAAAGGTAATGCAAATAGAATACAAAAAGCAAGAGGAAAAGAAGCAGGAACAAAAAGAAAGAGACAGATTATTAAAAATAAAAAGAAAACTCCGTAGAGAATATACAAATATTGAATCAAAATCAAATGGAAAAATTACCACAAAAAGGATGAGAGAAATAATTGTAGAAATAAAAAAGATTAATAGAAAATTAAAATCTCTTTAAGATAAATTTTAACCAGTTAATCCCGTCAAATTTATTACTATTTTTGAGTAGTTATAAAACCGAAACATTTATATATTAGTGTATGCCAGATATTTTTAAGGTGTTTAAGATGGAATTAGTAGAAAAAACAGAAATATTTGAACAATCAGTTCAGAACACTAAGAAAGTTATTGAGTCTGGAGATGTAGATAAATCCAGAAGAGCTTATAAAGATACATAACGTTTAGCAAAAAAATTAGAGCTTGATTATACATCTACTGTTTTGGCAGGATTAAGGGGAGATATTGAAGAAAATTAAAGTCTCTATAAGATAAATTTTTAAATTCTTTTTTCCTGACTTATTTATGAAACAGTGGATGATATTTTTATTTGTATTTTTCTCATTTAGTTTTGTTAGTGCATATTATGGAAGTTATTATGGCGGGGGTTTTTCTTTAAGTGATTTATTAAATGAAATTGATTCAGAGACAATGCTCCTTGGAGTTACTTTTATTATTTCGTTTGCATTAATTAATTTATCTTTGGCAAGGGTGTTTAAAGATAATAAACAGGTTGCAGGAATTGTTGCTTTTTGCATTGCCCTCTTTATTGCGTGGGGGATAAACAAGTCAGGCTTTGATTTAGAAAATATTTTTTATTCAATAGGAATTTCAGAAGAATTTTTATTGGCAGTTTCACCATTAGTTTTAGGAGGGATTTTTATTTATTCTGTTATCAAATGGGGCGGAAACGGATTCATTGGCTTTGGAATAACATTAGCAGTTTTCGGAGTGATATTTTTTTATGAGAAATTTCTTTCGGTATTTATAGGAGGAGTTTTAATTGTGATTGGCTGGGTTCTTAATAAGGTGTTCCCGAAACAAAAAACCTGGCTTGAGAAGTTAATGAAAAAAGCAAAATAGGAATAAAAAATTATTTAAAGATAAACCTCAATAACTTTTGCATTAACTTTATAATGTTTGAATAATTTTATAATTTCTTCCCTGTTTTCAATTGGAATCATTATGCTGCTTTTTCCTAATTTTTTTCCATTTATTTTTTCAAGAAGCCCGGGATATTTTTTTCCTTTTAAATTAAATCCATAAATTTTATTTAAGAATGCTCCACGATTTTTTTTAATATTATCCCAGAAAAAAACAGAATATTTCTTTCCTGCTTTTTTTGATTCAGAAATATAATTTCCATAAAGAACAATTCCTGTGCTCTCAATACTTTTTTTTAAATCAGGCCATTCATCTAATTTCCCGACAATAATATTTATTTTATTGTTGATTTTTTTTGCCTTGAAAATTAAAGCTTCACGGCTTTTATAAAAATCCTGTTTTATTTTATTAATTTCTTTTTCAAATGTTTTATTTTTCTTTTTTACTTCTATAAATATGTCTACATCACTTTGTTTTTTTGCTTCTCCTTTTGCAGCAGAACCAAAAAGAATTATCTTTTTTATGTTTGAAAAATTACCTAGATTGTCAAGGAGAAATGACACAAAATAACTTGCATAAGATTTAATCATTTTCAACCTCGTTTTTTAAATCAAGAAAAATGTTAGTTATTTTCTTTAGTTCATTCTCAGAAACAGTTTTGCCGTAAGCTAAGTTGTCTCTTTTGTTTTCTATTTTGTATGCTAAGTTTAGCAATTCATCAATTTCTTCAACAGAATCAATAGGGGAGATTATTTGTCTTGAGATTATTTCTTTTGCATTTTCTTTTTTCTTTTTTAGCCAAAGGTGATTAATTTTTGCGCCTGATTTTAGAATCTGCTTCTTGTCTAAAAACATTTCAATTAAAGTTGAAACTCCAAGGGACAATGAAAAGGCAAGTCTTCTTTGATGGGACACAATTCCTTTTGAATCGCTTAATGCAGAATTTACTTCATCTATAACCTCAGTTATTATCTCCTTATATTTTTGTTTCATTTTAAGACACCTGTCTTTAGATAATTAAGACATTTGTCTTTATAAATTTTTTGTTTCATTTTAAGACACCTGTCTTTAGATAATTAAGACATTTGTCTTAATTTAAAATATTCTTTAAAAAATTTTAAAACCACTTATCCAAACCTTTTTGTTTTTGCTTTTCTTTTAAGTCTTTTAATTTTTTTAATTGGTTTTCAACTCGTTCTGTTGAGAAGTTATGCCTCTTAACTAAAATTTCTTTTATCTTTTCTTCATCAACTTTTGGAAAAATTATTTTTTCATCTTTGACATTTGGCTTGTGAAATAATTCAAAAATTTCTTTCCAGTCAAACTGGTCAGTTTCAGGCAAACTCATAATTTGTTCTTCGACACTTTTGAAAATTAAATAAGGATGCTTATATTTTTTTACAAGGCCAAGTGCTTTTTTTTGCCCAATTCCGGGAATGCCTTTTGGATTATAATCTGTTCCAACTAAAATTCCAAGGCAAATTAATTGGTCTAAATTTATTTCCAAAGAATTCAAAACTTTCTCCAATTCAATAATTTCTGGTTTTACTTCGATATATCCTGAGAAAGTTTTTCTTTTTCTGGCCAAAGTTAAATTTTGAATTAATCTCGGTGTTCCGAATAATAAACTATCATAATCCTGGGAAATAGTTGCGAAAATTTCTTTATTTATTTTTGTCAAATATGAAGCTTCTGCCTCGCCCTCGCTTGGCGCCTGAACAACTGCGATTCCCATTGCTTCAAGAAGTTCTTTACTTTCTTCAATCATCTCATCATTGAGCCTTAAAATCTGACTTGAATATCTCCTCATCCCGGAAATATCTTCATCATTTTTCGCGCGCTCATATTTTTCTTTTGCAAGTTCTCTAATTTTTTCCCTTTTTTCATGAGTGCTGACTTTTAACAATGGCGCCTCGCCGTCAAAAACATAAATTAATTTTATTCCTTCGCTGAGTAGGGCAATATTTCTGTAAAAAATTCCAGACAAGTGACTTGTTATTTTTTTGTCATCATCCATTAGCGGAGTTCCGTCAGCCTGCCGGATAGTTGATAAAAACTGATACAAAACATTAAAAGCATCAACGCAAACAGTCTTGTCTTTTAAAGTTTCAATTTCAATTTCTTTTCTTGATACAATATCTTTTATGCTTAATCCCATGGGCTAATTATAAAAATAGTAGTTAAATAATTATTGATTTAATTTATCTCGATAAAAATTTTGCAAGACAGTAAAATATTTTCTTAATTTTGAGGGATTCATTTTAGAATATGGATGGATTTCTGCCCCAAAATTTCTTGCTTTTCTTAATCTTTCTTTAATCTGATTTGCTGGAGGCTGCATTCCAGGTTCCATTGATTCAAATGGGGCGCAGATAATTCTCGCAATTTTTGGTTCTCTTTTTTGATTTTCAAAAGCCTCTGCTAAATCTGCATACAATTTCTCTTCCGGACTTAATTCTTCATAAGGGATTATTTCCATATTTTCATTCCTCAATTTTAGTATATAAATTTTATGTTTAAAATTATTTCAAAAAAACAAATTGGTCGCGGCCCTTGTGTTTTGCTTGATATAATGCTTTGTCTGCTCTTGCTTTGAATTTTTTCTTATTATCAGATTTTTTAAATTCAGTTATCCCGCCTGAAACTGTTATGTTATGTTTTTTTAAAATTTTGTCAGAATGAATTTCCTGTTTTAAGTGTTTTGCAAAACATTTTGCTTTTCTTAAACTTGTTTCAGGCAATAAAATTACAAATTCTTCTCCTCCGAATCTTGCAACAACATCAGAAATTCTTGAATGGTTTTTTATTACTTTTGCAAGTCTTGCGAGAAGTTCATCTGCTTTTATGTGGCCGTAAGTGTCGTTTACTTTTTTGAAAAAATCAATGTCCGTCATTATTAATGAAAGTTTTTGTTTTCCTCTTTTTGCTTTTTCAATTTCCATGTCTAAAATATTTTCAAAGAATTTATTATTGTAAAGCCCTGTTTTCTCGTCGTGAGTTGCAGCCTCGTAAAGCATAGAAATTGATTCATGCATTGATTCAAAAAGCTTGGTTATTTTTTCCTGAAACTTTGGGTCAAGTGCAGAAATTTTTTTATTCAACTCTTTATCCATAAGTATGAGAAAAATCTTTAACTAATAAATTTAACTATTTATTAATCTCCCCTGTTTTTTTATAACTAATATAAAGTTTATCTAATACGGAAATTATTTGTTTGCGGGATTCAGAGTTTCCCAAACCTTTCCAGTCGAGAACTGCAAAGTCAACTTCTTCAGTAGTTTTTTCAATTGCCTGTTTTAACATTTCTTCGTCTAAGGGTAAAGCATATTGCGGGATTACGTGGGAAATTGCAACATTTGAATTAAGTTGGATTTTATTAAAGTTAGGACAATAATGCGGACCACCGATTGCAATTGCAACTTCATTGTACGGATTTGGTTTAAAATTTTCAATTACATCGCGAATTGTTTTTGCAATAACAAAACCTGCCCGGCGATTTTGCCATTCATGTTCAGTTGCTCCTATTTCAATAAAAATGCAGGGCTTGGAAATTAGCGGCCCGTGATGGGTGCATTCAAGTGTTACATTATAGTCATCCAAATTATGTATTTTTGCATTTTCGTTTAATGTCTCGAACATTTGTTTTTCAAATATTGCGGAAGTTGGGCAAATTTTTTTTGACTCTCCTCCAAGGTCAGCGTTTCTCCAATTTCCAGAAGCGTGAACTGACAGGGTTTTTTCTTTTTTCACTGACTCGTGTTTTGAAGCAAAGATAATAAAATCATAATTATTTATTTTTTCTAAATCAAGATTTTCATCTGAAATTATTTCTTCATCTCTTAAATAAAAATCAAAATTTGGTTTATCCTGCATTCCTGTTAAAAGCGGGTTTTTTCTGAATTGGCTTAATTGTGTTGTAATGTTAACTCCTGCTAAATCGCTTTTGCTTGCAATGATTAAGTATTTTTTATACATGGAAAATAAAGAAAGTTGGATTATAAAAAGATTATTGAAATGGGGACTCATAAAGTATAAAAAGATTATTTTCTTTTAATTTAAAAGAGATGAAACCGAAAACACTTCGAATAATAACAAGAATTTTGATACTTTTGTTATTTGTTGTTCTTGTCGGGGTGCTTACATATTCTTTGTTTTATTTAAAGGAGATAAATTGCAATGCAAGGCTTGAATTCACAAAAATAGAAAACTGCACATATGAATGTCAGCGGGATTGTGTTAATGACGGATTTTCTACAGAGGCAAATCATTCGTTTAGAGGAGAGAAAGTTTATGTTGTAAAAGATGGAGACATAGTTAAAAAAGAGGTCAAATGCCTGTGTGAGTGTTTGGGATGCAGGGATTAAGTAAATTTTATATTATACAAATTTATAAAAAGTGTTTTATCTTTTTATTTTAATGGTCTCAAGTTTGGAAAATATACCGAGATTAAATCTTGTTCGTCTTGGAAAAGTTTTGTCTTATACCACCCTCAAAGAAATCGGGGAGCGGATAATTGACTCTTTTGATGGAATAATCAGAGATATTGATTTAAGTCATTTTGAAACTCCTGTAACAGAAAGTATTGATGCATATTTTTTGACAAGGATTTTGGATACAGAATTCGGAGGGCACACTCTTGGAATTACTGATGCAGATTTAAAAACAAAAGATGAAGATGCGTTTTATAATACAATTATCGGAGGGAAGAATCCGGAAAATGATGTTGCAGTTGTTTCAATACGAAGGCTTAGTCCGGAGAGAATTGAGACCCAGAGTGATTATGAGTTGTTGGTTCAGAGAACTCTCAAAGTTTCACTTCATGAAATGGGTCATAACTTGGGTTTAACTGATCATGCGGATTATTATTTTGGTGCCAAAGGAGCACTTTGCCCGATGAGTAAAGGAGAGACTAATAAATTGGGTCATCGGGCATATATCCGCGCAGTTGTAGATGGGAGAGGGGCTGATTTTTGCGACGAATGCAATTATTTTTTAAAAACAGTTTATGGGAACAAGATAAAAAGATAGTTCAATCAATTATCCATGTTTGGATTATTATGACTACAATTGCGATTATGCTGATGATTCCTTTTATTGCCAGGAATGAGGGGTTTACAATTCTGATTATGGGGAAACTGAAAATTCCTGCGAGGATTGCAATAAAACCAATGATGACTGTTGTTAAGTGGGTTATGTTGTTTGAAGTGATTCCGCGTTTTAGTGATTTTAATTTTTTGACTTTTGCTTCGAGTATTAATCCGACGCCGATGATTAACATTAAAAAAGATTCAGAATATTCTGATGGATCAAATTCAAAAAAACTTGAAATGATAATTCCTAAGAAACCAATTATGCTGACAACTGCGAGTGCTGTTACAAATTTTTGCGAGACACGGACAGTTCCTGAAAACCTCTTTTTCATTATTTATAAAAAGGGATTTGGTATTTAAATTTTTTTATAGGTAAATTTATAACTAAAAAATTCTTTTATTTTTTATGAAAAAGTATGGTGATATTAATTTTATTCCGCCTAAAAATGTTCAGGATGCTGCAAAGCGGGGTTTGGAACTAAGAAAGAAATTTAAAAGAGGTGGATTGTCAACGCAGATTGCAGGGAAACTTGGGATTGGTTCAGGAATTGCAAGGGCGGTTAATTTGTCAAAGGGAGATAAATTGAATCCGAGAACAGTTAAGAGAATGCATAATTATTTTTCGCGTCATAAAAAAGACAGAAAGCATGATTGGGCAAATCCAAAAAATCCAACTAATGGTTATATTGCATGGCTTTTGTGGGGAGGGGACGCAGGAAAAAAATGGGCAGACAATTTAGTTTTAAAAATGAAGAGAGAAGATGAGAAGAATAAAAATAAGAAATAAAAAAGTTGTTTTGTTTTCATTAATTGCAATTGGATTTTTAATTTTAAGTTTTTTAGTTGACTGGATTTTTATTATTGGAGCAGTTGTTTTAATGTGGTTGAATCAGAGGGAATTGATGAAAAAGAAATAAGATAATTAAAACCAAAAGTCTTAAATAGTATTATCAATTGATAATATTATCAGATGATAAAATGCAAAAAGAACTTAATTTTAATATTAAAGAAATAATAACAAGGAGTCCCAGACTTGACACTATTATAATGGTCGACGAATTTATTAAGGAACACAGTGGAGAATTTAGAAAGACTGATTTATTTAATAATCTGCCGAAAAAAATAATGTGGGGAACTTTTAATGTAATTCTTAAATACCTTTATGAAAATAATAAAATTGGAATTGATAAGGGCGATTTTATAATTTATATCTGGAATCCAAAATTAGTGCAAAAATTCTTAAACAAAAAAAGATATTAATTTTATGAGACCAATTAAAAGGGCTGATGGAGTGATTTTTGCGAGTGACAGAATTGAGGAATCATTTAATTCCTTGCCTGAAAATGATTGGTTGAAAAAAGCAATTAAAAAGGCAATTGAAAATTTAAAAGAAAATGTTTTTTGCGGTGAAAGAATAAGAAAAGAATTGATCCCAAAAGAGTATATTCAAAAATATGAGATTGATAATTTATTTTGGTATAAATTGCCTAAAGCATGGAGACTTGTTTATTCTGTTGCAGGAGATAAACATGAAACTCTTGCGATTATAATTGAATATTTTAATCATAAAAATTATGAAAGAAGGTTTGGTTATTAATTCACTCCCCAAGACCTTTCAAAGTCCCGCTTACTTTTTCAACTGAGATTTTTTCAGGATAAACTGCAAAACTTGCTCTGACTAAATCAACTGCCTCGCGGTTTATAGAAATTATTGCAGAATCTTTTTTTGTTTTAATCCAATTAAGAGAAGTTTTTGACATTCCTAAAATTCCAATAAATTCTAAAATAGATTTCTCAATATTTTGCTTTAGGTTTTCCCCTTTAACAAATAAGTATCTTTTGTTTTCTTTCATTGAAGGTTTTAGTGGTTTCATTTTTCTTTTTGAATAATTTTCTTAATGACTTTTTTTAATTTTGGGATATCTTTTTTTATAATTGACCAAAGAATTTTTGGATTAACTGCAAAATACGCATGACTTATGATATTCCTTGTTTGAAGATATTTCTCCCAATTTAATTTATATTTTCTTTTTAATCCTGCATCCAATTTTCTGATTGATTCTCCAATTATTTGAAGTCTCATTGAAGTTGCATCAATTATATCATCTTGTTTAAATTTTTCAAAATCTTTATTTTTTACAGAATTCTCAATTCTATGGATTGCCCTTAAAATACCATTTAGATAAAGATTATATTCTGACATATTTAGCCTCTTTTTTTACATATTTTAATTCTGGTTTTAAATCGCTTTCAATTACAAGGTCGATTTTCTTCTTGAATATTTTTTCCAAAAGGTTCAGGATATAGAGGTATCTGTCAAAATCAATTTTTTTGAATTCAATTAAAAAATCTATATCACTATCTTTTTTTTGCGAGTCTTTTGCATATGAACCAAAAAGCCCGATTTTTTTAACTCCTTTTTTCTTTAATTTTGCTTTTTCTTTTTCAATTTTTTTTAAGATAATGTCTGTGTTTAATTTTCTCATGTAATAAAGTATATTTTTTAGAATATAAATTTATTGTTTAATTAAATTACAAGAATTTTTAAAGTGATATTTCTTAGTTTAAAAAGAATAAGAAAATGGAAATTTATAGTGTTGGGGGTTTTAATGAAGTTGGGAAAAATATGACTGTTGTTGACCTTGGTGATGATGCGATTATTTTTGATATGGGGCTTTATTTGCCGGCAGTTGTTGAGTTGCAGGAAGAGGAAATGCAGCCAGAGAGTTATACTGAAAAAAAATTAAGAAGTATCGGGGCGGTTCCTGATGATTTGATTTTGGATAAACTTGGTTTGAGAAAAAAAGTCAGGGCAATACTTTTAGGGCATGCGCATCTTGACCACATTGGGGCGATTCCTTATATTTCATATCGGTATAATGCGCCGCTTGCAGGAACTCCTTTTACAATTGCAGTTTTGAAAAAAATTTTGCAGGATGAGAGAATAAGAATTCCGAATAAGATTGTGACAGTGAACCCAAATTCAACTTTTTTAATTAAAGGTAAAAAGAGAAATTACAAGGCTGAGTTCATTAACATGACTCATTCAACAATTCACACTTCAATGATCGCCCTGCACACGCCAGAGGGGATTATTCTTTATGCAAATGATTTTAAACTGGACAATACGCCTGTGATGGGTCTTCCTCCGAATTATGCTGCATTAAAAAGAATTGCAAAGCAAGGTGTTAAGGCATTAATTGTTGATTCACTTTATTCTGGTTCAAATAAAAAAACTCCAAGTGAAAAGGTTGCAAGAGCCTTGCTGGAGGAAGTGATGCTTACAATAAAAAATGAAAATTCAGCAATTTTTGTTGCAACGTTTTCTTCACATATTGCAAGGTTGAAGTCAATTGTTGAATATTCAAAGAAGTTAAACAGGAAGGTTTATGTTATTGGAAGAAGCATGAATAAATATATTTCTGCAGCAGATGAAGTTGGAATGTGTCCGTTTAAAAAAGATATCACAATTGGAAGTTATAAAAGACAGGTTGAGTCAATTTTGCGACGAGTAAAAAAAGACAAGGAAAGGTCTTTAGTTATTTGCACAGGCCATCAGGGGGAGCCAGGCAGTATTCTGGATAGATTGTCGAGGAAAAAGTTGCCTTTTGAATTTTCACCAAATGATAATATTATTTTTTCGTCAAAAACAATTCCTGTTCCTGCGAATATTGCAAATAAGGAGAACATGGATAAGAGATTAAGAAAATCAGGAGTCAGGCTTTTTGATGAAGTGCATGTTTCAGGTCATGGCGGCAGGGAAGACTTAAGGGATTTACTTTCAATTGTCCAGGCTGAACATATTTTACCGTCGCATGGAACAACACAACAATTAATTCCAATGGTGGAACTTGCAAAAGAAATGGGTTATGATGTTAATAAGAATGTTCATATTATGCATGATGGGAAAAGTGTAAAGATATAAAATTTTCTTTTGAGAAAATTTTAGTTATGTCCTTGCGTTATTAGGATTTAAATTTTTTAAAAGTTGTTAGTGAAAATGCAAAGATTAATTCGGTAAATTTATAAAGTTTTTAGGGTTGATTTAATTATGGAAAATATTAATATTAAAAAATCAGACTTCAATAAGCTTCTTGCAACAGTTGAAATTTTGATTAGTGATGTTGAAGAGATGAGAAGCCAAAAAGAGATAACTGAAAAAAGAATTAAGGATATTAGGATGGGAAAAGTTCAGGGAAAAACTGAAGAGGATTATAATGAGTATCTCAAAAGACGTGGAATCACCTGTTAAGTTGGAAATTAAGTTTCATGAAAGTTTTTTTAAAGATTTAGATAAGTTATCTGACAAAGATATTAAGATTTTTGAGAAAAAGAGAAAGAAAATTATTGAAAATCCAAAAAGGCAAAAGCATCTTCATGGAAGTTCGCATTGTTATAGAGAGCCGATAACTAAAAATATACGTGTTGTTTATTTTATCCACAAAAGGATTCTTTGGTTTTTGACAATCGGGTCTCATGACAAAGCTTATTCAAAGTTCAGGGAAAGACTTCACCAAATAAAAATAAAATATGGATTGGGATAAACAGCCTTAGATGTTTCCCATAGGAATTTCATTATGAACTTCTGAAGAGATTTTATTGAAAATCCTGTATGCAGAATTAAGGGTTGGCAGAAATTTATAATTAGGGTTGAGAGTTTTATCAAGTTCTTCATAAGTTAACCCATATTTTGAAAGTTGTGAAATAAAGTTGGGTCTTAATTCTGTTGCAGTTATTGATAATTCTCTTGTTTCTTCTGTTGCGTATTTTTCAGAGTGAAAATCCATTTGCGCAATGAGTTTTTTTGCCCAGGAAAAATTTTCTGAATTTTCTTTAGTTAATTCCCTGCTGTTAATTAAATTGCTTAATCCTTGCGCAACTGATTTTAGTTTCATGCTAAGGACAAGTTTTTCTATTGGATACATTGAGTTAAATGAAATTGTTGGTTTATAAATTATTTGTGTTCTCTTGATTATATATTTTCAAATGCAATAATATTTTTAAAGCAAAGATTATTTTGGGGGATATGAATGTTGAAAAGTGGTGGGTTGAAAAAAGGTGCAACAATCTAAGTAGGAAAACTGTTCTTGAAACGAAGAGAGAGAGGAAGTATCTTTTAGCAAATCTTTCTAAAACCCTTCAGGCAGAAGACATTAACAAAAGCGCGTATACTATTGGGGATTTTTATAGGACAAAAGATAATTTAAAAGCTGATTCAAATGATGAAGAAGCTTTGGAAAAAGCAGTTGTTGCAGATAATGGTTTTGATATGCCTGCATGGGCAGTATCCAGATTAAAAGGACTTTCTTTGGCAGAATGCAATATGACTTTTATGCCCCAAACAAAAACCTGCAATGTTTATTGTCCTTGGTGTTTTGTAGATGATGAAAATAAAAATGGTAAAAAAGGAAGGGGAGAATATTTTTCAACATCTGAGATTATCGATGCATTGGAAGACACAAGAAAAACAAAAACAATTCATGTTATAAGACGTTCAGGTGGAGAACCTCTTCTTGCGCCATGGCAATGGTTAGAAACTCTTGAAGAAATTGAAAAAAGAGGATTAAGTGATAAGATTTATTTTCAGGGAGAGACAAATCAAACAACAGGACATTTTATAGATTATTTAATACAACAGGGAAGACTAGATAAATTTTTCTGGAAAAAATTAGGAGAGTACAATAATTTCGGAGTTTTGTGTTCATTCAAAGGAACAGATACTGAGAGTAATCTTAGGGCAATTGGATTTTGCAACAAGAAAGGGAAAGTAAATAAGAATTTTTCTTTTTTGGATAATGAAAGATGGTATACTTATGATAGGATGGTAAATGCGGGAATTGATGCATACCCTTTTATGTATGATTCAGATCCAAATACGGTTGATGAATTTTTGCAAAAAGGAATGAAAAAGTATGGACCTAATTTTGTTAGCAAATCCTGGGCATTTCCATTAAAGTTATATGGTCCTGAAAAAGAAAGATTAAAAAGAAGGGGAATTGATCATGATAAATTTCAAGAGAGACTAAATATAAACTTCAAAAGAACAAAAGAAAAAATGCAGAAGTTAGTTCCTAAATATGCTGGACATGAATATAAAGAGATTCCTCGTGTATTGGTAGAATTAAAAAATTTCTAAAAGAAATTTTCCTAAGGTACCTGCTAACGGGAAAAATGAAATTTGGATACATTAAGCCTTAAAAAGGCAAACTGATTTTTCTTCGCAAAATTTCAATCCTTAAAACAGTAAAATTTGGTAGTTTCAAAGGAGTGTTAGCAGGTACTTCTTAAGCAAGATTTTTTAAACATCACTTTCTTAATATTTTATAAAGAGGAAAATGGCAGATATAGTTTTAGTTGAGGGGATACTTGAAGCAATGAAAAAAGGCGAGAGTCTTCGTGATGCAATGATTAGTTTTTATAATGCTGGTTATGAGAGGGGGGAAATTGAAAAGGCAGCGAGGGCAGTTCAGGCAGGGCAGCAGGGTCAAGTGATTGCTCCTGAAAAAAATTATATTCATGGAAAAACTTCTGTGGAAAAACCAAAAGCAGAAAAGCAGGTTCAGAAATTTAAACCAATTCCTCAGAATCAGGGAATTCAGAGAGTTTCAGCATATGGGAATAATGCAGAATCAATCAGGAAAATAAAACAGGGAATAAGCGGCGCAATTGAGAGGTTAAACCAAATTGAGTTTCCAAATGGCAAGCCAACAGGCACACAGGCTCCAAAACCAGGTGCTTCAACTTATGGTGAAAAACCAAAAAAGCACGGGGCCATTATTGCGATAATAATTTCTTTAGTAATTTTGCTCGGACTTCTCGGGGCTGTTTTTATTTTCAAAGATTCTATTCTTGATTTTTTTGACAAGTCTGGATTTTTTAGTGGGATATTTAATTAAAAATTTCCAAAGAGAATTTTACTTTTCTTACTTTTCCTTAGGTTTCCATTGGTAAACTTTGTCGTGATGGTCAAAGTAGAATATAATTACTGTTTCACGCGGGGGATCTATTTTGAAAACTAAAACAAAAGAATTATCAACATGAACTCTGTTAAATTTTTGCAAAGGTTTTTTTAAGAATTTATATGAATGCAAAGGTTCTTGTCTGATTTTTTTAATTTTCTTGTCAATCATTTTGAGTTGCTTTAAATTTTTCCTGGAAAGTTTAGAAAAAGTTTTATCAGCCTCTTCTTTAATTTCCAAAGAATACATTTTATTTTAATCCATACCTTTTTGCAAAATCATCAACTTTAATGCTTTTTTGTCTCTCTATTTTGTGTATCTTTTTCACAAACTCGGGAAGGAGGTCTGGTTCAGATTCATACTCTGCAAATTTTTTTATAACAAATTCAACAACTTCTCCTTTATCTTTTAAACCATGTCTTGCCTTTATGATATTCATTATTCTATTTATATTTTCATCAATTTTAATTAATGCATTTACCATAATTATTTCGCCTTATTTTAACTAAGTTAGACTTATTTATAAATTTTTTGGTAAAAAAATTGATCATCTTATAGGCCAAAGAAAAATATTTCATCCAGGATAAGGATTTATAATAAAGAATATAAAGAATAAAATCTCCTAGAAAATGCAATCCAAAACCAAGTGCAAAAAGAAAGACTAACCTATTAATAAAAAAAGAAATTATAATAAATGCTATGATAAATTCAATCATATGGAAAATATAAAAATGCGGGCGATGAACTGCATTTTCTTTTTTATGCCATTCAAACATTTCTTTTAGTGTCTTATTTTTTGCAATAAAATATTGATAGATAACATGATCTAAGTCAATTACTATCCCCCCAAAACCAACTATAAATAATTCAAGAGGACTTAGACCAAAAGGCATCATTATCAAGATATTAATTATAAAATGAATAAGTATATTCATAAATTAAATAATAATAAGTTGTTTTTAAATAATACGCTATTTATTAAACTTTATTTTGATTAGTTTAACTATGACAATTTACCAGCCACAAGAAGATTCTTATTTAATGTCGAGGATTTTGAAACAAAGATTGCCAGAACTATTAAAACAAAATCCTGATTTAAAATTTTTAGAGATTGGTGCAGGAAGCGGGATTCATCTCGAGACTGCAAATAATTTAGGGGTAAAAAGAGAGAATATTTTTCCAGTTGATGTTGATACATCGTCAGTAGATCATTGCAATGTTTTAGGTTTTAATTGCATTCATTCTGATTTATTTGAAAATGTAAAAGGAAAATTTAACTTGATTATTTTTAATCCTCCTTACTTGCCGTATGACCAAAAAGAACCAAAAGAATCGCAAATTTCAACAACTGGCGGGAAAAAGGGAAATGAAATTATTTTGAGATTCTTGAAAGATGCAAAAGATTATTTAAAAAAGAATGGGCGAATTTTTTTAATTACTTCGGATTTAGCTGAACAAATAGATTTTAAAAAACTTGAATTTATTGAAAAAGAGATTGGTTGTGAAAATTTGTTTTTTGAGCGTTTATGCATTTGGGAATTGAAAGAGATTGCCTAATGGCAACCTGAATTCTTATCTGAATTTTTTATAATAATCTTACATCTTAATTATTCAGTGCAGAATTAAAAAATTTCTCAAAGAAATTTTTTACCTTTTTATATCCTTAAAACCAATTCCTTTTTTCTTCAAGTCTGCAAGAACACTAAAATGCTCTTCGAAAATTGGTCTTTCTTGTTGATAAAAAATTCCAATTGGGATTTTGTCGATTTTATTGTAGTCAAATTCATTTGCTTTTTGCCATGCTGCTTCAAAGTTTGTTTTGTCATGACCTGTTTGTTCAAGTGAATAAGTTTTTTCTTTGTAGCCCTGATCCGGATGGAAAACTAAACATGGCTGGATTACTTCGATGAATGCAAAACCTTTGTGCTTTAGTGCTTCTCTTGTTACCCATTCAACTTGGTTTACGTCGGCAAAAACCCTTGCAACAAAACTTGCGCCTGCTGCGAGCATTATTCTTATTGGATTTAGGGGGGTGAGTTTAACACCTTCGGGGTTTGTCTTGTCTGCGAAACCCAAATTTGTAACTGGTGTTGACTGGCCAACTGTTAGGGCGAAAACCTGATTATTATGAACAAAGTATTTGAAGTCTGCATTGTATCTTGCTGCATGAACAAGGTGACCCCCTCCTTCTGCATAAGCATCTCCGTCTCCTGAAAAACCCAAGACATTTAAATTTGGATTTCCAACTTTCATTCCGAGGCAAGTCGGCAAAACTCTTCCATGCAAGGTGTGAACACCATTTAAATTTATATAATCCATTATTTTTCCAGAGCAGCCAATCCCTGACACCATCATCCAGTTTTTGCGGTCTTCTTCGGTTTTTATTTTTTCGTTTATTGCTTTTTTTACACCTGCAAGTATTTGAAAATTAAAACATCCCGGGCACCATGTCGGAATTGCTTTTGTATCTGTTAATGTCATTTTAAAATTTAAATCTCCTTTCATATTTTTTATGACTAAACCATTCAAGTAAAACACAAACTATTGAAATATGGTCTTTTTGTATAGAATAAATTAATCTCCATGCATTGGGAAGATTATATTTCCACAGGTTTTGAATCTGATATTTAGTCCTGTATTCTTTTGGGATAAGTTTCTTTTTTATTTGAATACCCACAAACGGATTTTTCTTTATATCTTTTATTGCTCTTTCAAGAAATTCGGATAAATCTTTCTCAGAAGTTTTTTCTTTTTTAAGTTTATCAAAAGATTCTTTTAATTTTTTATCAATAAATGCAACTTTCACTTCTTTCATTTTAATATTAATCCCTGCTCATGAAGATTTTTTATCAACTCAGGATTGTAAACCCAAATAATTTTGTCTTCATGAAACATAATTTTATTTGATTCCTCAAGATATTGAAGAATTAATTTGAATGTTTGATATTGTATTTTTTTTGGAAGAGATTTCCAAAGCTGCATTTTTGTAGGATAGTCTTCAGAATTTTTAATAGCTTCTTCTATCATTAATATTGTGTCTAATCTTGGATAATGAAGTATATTTGCCATTATATAAGTTTATACAATAGATTATTTAAATGTTTTGATTTCATTTTAATTCCCCCCTTGCTTTTTTCCATTCTGATTTTAATAAACCATAAATATTTGCATCATGAATTTTTCCTGTTGATTTGGCCCTCATAGCCTTCCGCCCCCTCCCTTCGAAAGTGAAGCCCATTTTTTTAATCAAAGCATTTGAAGCTTTATTTTCTGTATAAGCATGAACATCCACTCTTCTTAATTTTAATTTGTCAAATGCGAAATCTAAAATTTCTTTAACAGCTTCAGTCATAATTTTCTGTTTCCAATATTTCTCTCCAAGCCAATATCCAAGTTCTGTAGTGCCCTGAAATTTATCTAGCTTATCAAGACCAATCCCCCCTATTAATTTTTTTTCAGATTTTAATTCTATAACAAAATTATAGCTTTCTTTATTTTTCTTCTTTCCATTACAATGATTTATCCACCATTTTGCATCTTTCTTTGTGTAAGGGTATGGGACAACAAATAAATTTTTTGAAACTTTTAAATTATTAATATTCTTAATTAAATTTTTTTCATCACTATTCTTTATATCCCTCAAAATTAATCTTTTAGTTGTTAACTTCATTTCAACCTCCCTTCAATTTCTTTTTTTAATTCATCATATAAAAACGGTCTTCCGTCGTAACGCAGAATTTTATTTTTGTCCTGAAAAAATATTCCTGTTTTTTCTGCAATTAAATTTGCAAGTTCGCCTGACTCATTGTTTTCAATTAAAATTAATTTATTTGCTTTTCCTAATTCTTTTTTTATTTCCATTGGAAAAGGTTTTAAGTAAAGAATCTGCAAAGCTTTGCAATCCAAACCAACAATTGCATCAAGAATCGCTCCTTTTGTTGAGCCCCAGAAAACAATTAAATTCTTAGAATTCATTTTGCCATAAAATTTATGAGTTGTAAATTTCTTTGCCTCAGTTCTCATGTCTTCCATTTTTTTCATTCTTGTTTCAACTCTCCAATTCACTTCATTAATTTTTGTTGTTGTGATTCCCTCTTTATTTGTTTCATTTCCACTATGTCTTGCTAAAGGTGTGTTTTTTTGAGATTTTACAATTTTTGGATTATCCAGTGTTGAATAACCACTCTCAGCTAAGTGCTTGTCATTAATTATAATCGCAGGAATTTTGAATTTGTTTGCAAAGTAAAATGCCTGATTAGTTAATTCTTCAGATTCAACAATGTCCCCGGGTGCTAAAAGCATTCTTGGAAATTCTCCGTGTCCTGAAAATCTTGCAGTGTTTAAGTCTCCTTGCGAAGTGTAAGTGGGTACACCTGTTGCAGGCCCCGGTCTTTGAGACAAATAAATTACTAAAGGTATATCAATCATTCCGGCTAAACTTAAACTTTCAGTCATTAAGTCAAAACCTCCTCCTGAAGTTCCTGTCATGACTTTTGCGCCTGTAATACTTGAGCCAATTGCCATGTTGATTCCTGCGATTTCATTTTCAGGTTCATGCACGAAAAAATTATTTTCCTTTTGCATTTGTGCTAATTCTCTTAAAACACCTGTTGAGGGGGTCATTGGATAAGCATAATAAACATCAATTCCAGATTTAACTGCGCCCAATGCAACTGCGCGACTTCCGTTCATTAATTTAAGATTACTTTTTTTATATCTAACTTCGCAAACTTTTTTTGTTTCTTCGTCATAACCTTTTTTTGCTTCTTTCATATTTTCATCAAATCTATGTTTTAATAATTTAAACTGCTCTTCAAGAAGTTTGAAATCCATGCAAAGAAGTTTGAAAATCCTTCCTGCATAATACATATTCTCTTTACTCCCCTTTAGGACAACTGCATCTTTTTTTAATTCGGATTTATGAATGTTTTCTGTTTTTTCATCCAAGCAAACTAAGATGTCAATTTTTGAATCATTGCTGTGAACAGGATTTTCAGAAAAAGTTAGGACATTAAAGTTATGACCCCCGCGAATTAATGACTGATAATCACGAGAATAAAAAACATAATAACCTTGTTTCACTAATGCGTCTCCTAAAACTTGAGTTAATATATTTGGTCCTTGTCCTGCTGCTCCGCCAAAAAGAATATTTGTCCTCATTTTACTCACACTTTTATGAAAAGAAAAATGAGAGATATTTAAATGTTACTAAGTAAAAATTTTCTGTAGAAAATTTTTAGGGCTGCACTAAATGATCAAGGAGTGAGGGATCTTAATCTCGCGAAAAGTTTATATTTCTAATTTTAAATCAAAGATATCTCCCCAAAGGCAAATGCTCTTCTAAAGCTTGTCTTAATTTTGGATAAGTCCAAACCTCGTTAAATTTCTTCTGGTCAATGTCCTTAAATTCAGGATGAGTTTCAGCAGCTTTTTTTCTTGAATCACTAACTTCCAAAGTAATTATCTTTTTATTTTTAATTCCAAAATCATTTTTAAGAATTGGTTTATGTTTCTCTCTTGCAGCAATAATTATATCTGCCCAATCCAAATCTTTTTTCTTTACAGGATTTGCAGGTTCAGGATCAACTCTGCATGGTCCAATACCCCCATAACGAGTTTCATAACCTTTCTCTCTTAGATATTCTGCAATATATTTACTTCTGTTTAATCCCATTGTGCAAATGCAGAGAACTTTTGGTTTCATTAAAGTAAAAAAGAAGAGATTATTATAAAACTTTCTTTTGCAAAGCAATTAATTATAACAAATTATAAAAACAACTTTTTAATTTCTTTTTGTTATGCTAAAAACTCTAAAAACATATTTCGGCTATGATGAATTCCGCCCAATGCAAAAAGAGGTAATTAATTCCGTCCTTGACGGAAAAGATACTTTTGTAATAATGCCTACCGGAGGTGGCAAATCCATGTGCTATCAGTTTCCGTCATTAAAACTCGACGGTGTTACACTTGTTGTTTCTCCTCTGATTGCTCTTATGAAAGACCAGGTTGATTCATTAAAGGCAAACGGAATTCCAGCAGAATTTATCAACTCATCATTATCTTTTGCAGAAATTACAGACATACAAATTAGAATTTTAAATGGAGAAATCAAACTTCTTTATGTTGCTCCTGAAAGACTTGCAAATGAAGGTTTTAAAAAATTCTTAAAAGAAATTAATCTTAGTTTAATTGCAGTTGATGAAGCGCACTGCATTTCTGAATGGGGACATGACTTTAGACCTGATTATCGGAATTTAAAAGAATTAAGAAACACTTTTCCGCGCATCCCAATTATTGCCCTGACTGCGACAGCAACTGAAAAAGTAAGACAAGACATTGTTGAAGAATTAAATTTAAATGAACCTAATATTTTTGTATCAAGTTTTAATCGAGAGAACTTAAATATTATCTTAAGAAAAAAGAAAAATTCATTTGAAAAAATTTCTAAGGTTTTGCAGAATTACAAAAATGAGTCAGTTATAATTTATTGTTTTTCGCGACGAGAGACTGAGAAAATGGCAAATGATTTAATTGAAAAAGGTTTTAGTGCAACTGTTTATCATGCTGGGTTAGATAAAAAAGAACGTAAAAATAATCAGGAACTTTTTATTAAAGACAAGGTAAACATAATTGTTGCAACTATTGCATTTGGAATGGGAATTGATAAACCAGATGTTCGACTTGTGATTCATCATACTTTTCCAAAAACTTTAGAAGGATACTATCAGGAAATTGGAAGGGCTGGCCGGGACGGACTGCCCAGCGACTGTGTTTTGTTTTATTCAATTGCTGACAAGCGAAAGCATGAATTTTTCTTTAAAGATATTGAGGATGAAAATGTGAAAAAGAAAAAATTAGAGAATTTGCAAAAAATTATTGATTATTCTGAGAGTCGTATTTGCAGAAAAAAATATTTATTAAATTATTTTGGTGAAAGGGCGGAATTTGAAAAATGCAACTCATGCGATATTTGCTTAACAAAAAAAGACTTAACTGATGTTACAGAAATTTCAAAAGATATTTTGACGACGATTGATTTAACAAAAGCCTATTTTGGAGCAAACTATATTGCAAAAATTTTGCTAGGAAAAAAAGATGTTAAAGACTGGCACAAGAAGTTTTTTGTGTATGGTAAATGCAAGGATTATTCACTTGAAGAATTAAAAGAAATTATTTCATATTTAGTAAATGAAAATTTGATTCATAAAAGTGAAGGTGACTATCCGACGCTGTCTTTGACTTTTGAAGGAAGAGAATTTTTAGAAAATGAAAACCAGATTAAAATTCCAATGAAGGAAAGAGAGGTAATTGAAAAGAGAAAAGATGCAAATGAACTTGAGTATGATAAGGAACTTTTTGAAAAGTTGAGATTACTTAGAAAAAAACTTGCAGAAAGTCGAGGTGTTCCGCCTTTTGTTATTTTTGGTGATGCATCGCTCATTGAAATGAGTCATTATAAACCTAAGACAAATCAAGAATTTTTAGAAATTAAGGGAGTTGGCAAACATAAGGTAGAGGAGTTTGGTGAGGTTTTTTTAAGGGTGATTTCTGCTTATGCAGAAAAGAATTCAAGTAATGAGAAAAGAATAATTAAAACAAGAGGGAAATTTGGAAAAGAAAAAACAAAAGAATTTATTGAGAAAAAAATGTCAATTAGTGAAATTGCAAAAGAGCAGGATTTAACACAAGGCACAATTGTTAAACATATTGAAAGATTAATTGATTCAGGGGAAAATTTAGATATTGAATATTTGATGCCTGAGAAAGAAAAATTTGAATTAATAAAAGATGCATTTCTAAAATTTGGTTTTGAAAGATTAAAGCCAATTTATGATTATTTTAATGAAGAATTTAGTTATGATGAGTTGAGGTTAGTTGGGTTGTTTTTGAAGAGTGAAAAACTAAAAAGTATCTAACTTCTTTCTGTAATTTTTAATTTCTTTTTCAGAAAGATTGGAAATTAATTCATCAAACATTGAAATAAAATCCTGTGCCTCTTTGAGCATTATCTTGATTTTTGGTTCCTGTCCGACTTTCATGTAATACTGAGCATCTATTCTTTTTTCTTTATGTTCATTGATTATCTTTATTTTGCCTTCTCCTAATAATATACTTACAGCTAAAATTGAACACGAATGATTCTCGCATTTTATTCCTATTTTTTGCAGAAAAGAATAAAGCGCATAATATTCAGAATAATAAATTGCAACAGTTGTCCAGAGAAAATCTTTTTCTTCGAAATTTCTTTTTGCTCTTAGTAAAGAAGATTTTGCATTATCAAGATAAGATTTTGAAAGTCTTTCATTTGGTTCAACTATTTTTAGACCATCTTTAATTTTAAAGCACCAATTTAATTTTTTATTTTGCATAATTCTCCCATATTGCATTTACATAAAATGAATGATTATTTAGGATTATATGGTTTTCCTCAATTTCTTTTATTAAATTTTCCTGTTCCTTAATTGATTTTAAGAAAATCTCTTCAGTAAGATTAATTTCATGAGGTTTAAATGAAAGCAAATGAAAAGGTAGTTCGACTTTTTTGTTAGAAACAATTAATAAATCCAAATCAGAATTTTTATTTGCAGTAAATTTTGCAAAACTCCCAAAGATTATAATTAAAGCATGAGCCTTAATTGATTTTAAGAAAATTTTAAATTGAGGATATTTTTCCATGAATAAATCTGTTTGATAAATCTCTGCCTGCTGCAAAATTAATTTTGTTTTTATGATTTCGAGATTCAGAAAAAAATATTTATTTTTTCCTTCTGTTTTACTTTTGAGGATCTTAGAAGTTTCTAATTCATGCAAAATATTCTGGCATGTTTTAAGGGGGAGTTTTGACAACTTGCTTATTTGTCTTAAATAAAATCTTGAATTATAATTTCTTCTAAATAAAGATATTACTTTTAGTTCTTTGTTTTTATTAATATACATATGTATCTAATATGATACAATAGTTTTTAAGGTTTTTGGCGGGGGGATTTATGCGTGTTATTCGAGGATTTAGAATGATAAATTAAATTTTATCACATAAAATTATTTAAAGCGAATTTTACAAATTTAATTATGGATTATTATTGTTCAAATTGCAAAGAAGAGATTACAAAAAAAGTTTATGATTATTCTAAAGATAATTATAGAAAAGTATTGTGTAGAGATTGCCAGAAAGGAATTTCAAATGAAGAGCCTATTGAAGAAAAAAGTGGTTTAGATGAAAAAGAAAGTAGATATAGGGAAGGAATGATTAAAGGGAGAATTGCTGAAACCCTAATTGAAGAATTATTTTTGTCATTGGATTATAATGTTTTTAGATATGGTATGGAAAATACTGTTCCGGGAATTATGAAATTGCTAAAAGGCGTTCGGGGAGATGTTGCAACTAATATTAGAAGAATGCCTGATTTTGTTGTTCAAAAAGGAAAAGAGGTATTCTTTGTTGAAGTAAAATTCAGAGCAAAAGAAGAATTTTCTTTTAAAGATTTGCCAAAAAATTATCCTTTTGAAAATGCATATTTTATTATTGTATCTAAGAAACACATAAAATGTATAACTTACGAAGAACTAAAAAAGGGAAAAGAAATAAGTCCAACAAGCCAAAATTATTTAGGAAAAAGAAAAGAATTTGAATTAGATAAAGAAGTTATAATTGATTTCTGCAATTTTGCTATTAAGTTTTTT
This sequence comes from Candidatus Pacearchaeota archaeon, assembly GCA_050124795.1. Lineage (GTDB taxonomy): Archaea > Nanobdellota > Nanobdellia > Pacearchaeales > GW2011-AR1 > JASFEO01. Next base: position 78,024 of record JASFEO010000001.1, on the reverse strand, counting down.
GAAGGAGTTTAACATCCCCTCAACAATCCACAAAAACACTACATAAAATTATATAAACCTGTCTTTGTCTTTTTCAAATTATGGTACGCTTTGCACACATCTCCGACGTCCACTTAGGTGGATGGAAAACCCGCGAAATGCAGGAATTAAATTTTGAAGCTTTTAGACAGGCAATTTCAATTTGCATTGAGAAAAAACTTGACTTTGTTTTAATTGCAGGGGACTTGTTTGACTCAGCATATCCGGGAATTGAAATCCTAAAAGAGACTTTTGCAGAATTCAGAAAATTAAACCAGGCGCAGATTGATTGTTTTATAATTGCAGGTTCGCACGACTACTCTGTTTCAGGAAAAACTTTTTTAGATGTTTTGGAGTGCGCAGGATTTTGCAAAAATATTTCAAACTCTGTTGAGGATGAAGAAAAAATTATTTTAGAACCAGTAATTTACAAAGGTGTTGCGCTTTATGGTTATCCTGGAAAAAAGTCTGGTCTTGAAATTCAGGATTTGCGTCGGATAAAATTAAATGATTCTCCGGGGCTCTTTAAAATTTTCGCACTTCACACAACAATTGACAAGGCAAAAGGAACACTTCCCATCGACTCAATAGAAACAGAAAATTTGCCAAATGCAGATTATTATGCAATGGGTCACTTGCACATTGACTTTCAATACAAAAACTTTGTCTATCCTGGACCATTATTCCCAAATAACTTCCAGGAATTAGAAGACTTAAAATATGGAGGATTTTATTTAGTTGACACTGAGAGCGAAAACCCTCTGCAAAAAATAAAAATAAAAATTAAAGATATCCTTTCTTTAAAGTTTGAATTTAATGACACAATTGGTGCAACTGAAAAAATAATTTCAGAATTAAGCAAGGTTGAATTAAATGACAAGATTGTTTTATTAAGAATTGAAGGAGAGTTAGAAAATGGGAAAAATTCAGATATTAATTTTCAGAAGATTGAAGAATTTGCAAAATCAAAAAATGCGTATTTTGTTTTGAGAAATACTCACGGACTTAATCAAAAAGAAATTGAACTGGAGAGGGAAATTCGTGATTCAGAAAATGTTGAACGCGATGCAATTAAAATTTATAATGATGAGAACCCTGCAGAGTTTAATGATTTAGTTCCTCAATTAATTAATTCTTTGCAAACTGAAAAGCAGGAAGGTGAAACAGCAGAAGTTTTTACAAATCGCTTAATGGAAGAGGCGAGGAAGATTTTTGGGGTGTAATTACAATTCATAAAAGTTAAATATTTAAATACATTTAATTTATTAAATAATAAAATGGAGTTAGTTTCATTAAAACAAGTTTCTGTGGAATCTAAAATAAAGCTCCTAAAAGAATTAGGCTATGATTCTGATGGAGAGTATGTTTTAGATGAATCTGGGAAGAAGATCTTAGACAAATATTTGGAGATTCCTGTTAGAGTGGCTAACATGGTTATTCTGCCTGGAAGCACTATAATTTTAGATGATAATGAAATAAGCCTCTCTAAATATTTTGAGGAGTTTGGAGATGTCTTATGATCCAATAGAAAGCGCTTCAAAAGGAGCAACACAAGGATTCTTGCAATGGGGGGAAGATTTTATCAAAAGACTAGCAACTAAATTCAGGGATAAAGAACTTGCATTTATTCAGGATGAAAAAACAATCCAAAGAGTTAAGGAACAATACAAATCAGGAGAACTAGCTTTTTACAAAGTTTATATTGAGGATAAAGAAATGCTCTTTTTGTTAAAAATGGGTTTGACATTGAGAAGTCTCGAACGGGATAAAGAGGAAGACAGAAAGCAAAACCTTAGAACGAAAATTTTCAATAAATATGATGTTAAAGGATTGCACATAGCGCAATTCGTTGAAAATGGAATCCTCAACCGATACATTGGAATAATTATAGATAATATAATTTCCGTTGAGAAATTTAAAAAAGATATTTTGGATATTCTGGGGAACATAGAAAAGCATGTTTTATTTGTTAAAAAAGATGATGTCCCAAGAGCAGTTATCAAGCAAGTGCTGACAATAATAAGTTCAAACTCCTCAATGATTTTTATTGTTTCTGGGATTTCTTCAGCAGCAAAAGTAGTAAGGGATTGCGAAGAAAGTTTATGTGAATTACTAAAAGATTATGAACTAGAAAAAATGAGCAGTGGAGAAAGAGAAAGTTTATTTTTTAAGAGAATCTTAAAGGGATAATTAAATCAAATAAAAATAAAAATTAAAAAACAGGAATTAAATCTGATTAAAAGATTATTAATCGCAAGTGAAGAAAAAAATTTACATGGATCTGAAAAAGAGTTGTTTGAGGTTCTTAATAAAAAAAGTGAAAATTTAAAAAAGTAAATGCCTATATATTTATATGAAAGAAGAAGGTAATCCAATAACTATGAAGGAAAAAGTTGCAAATCTTGAGGCACTTTTAAAAAATGCTAAAAAGTTGAAAAAAATTGAAGAGCAAAAAGGATATGGGCAAAATAATAATTTAGGTTATGAAAGGGGATATTGAAAAAGATAGTTCTGTAGAACAACAATTCTTTTAAACCAAAAAAATTTTCTGGATTAATAATCTAAAATAAAATGAAACTAACAGAAAAAGAAGAACAAGCAAGAAAGAGAGTTTGTTTAGCTTTGGATGTTCCAACAACTTCTGAAGCATTAAGTCTTGCAGGAGAATTGTCTGACTTGGTGGGGATGTGCAAAATAGGAAAAGAGTTACATACTTCTGCATGCAATGAAGGGGTCCCAATTGTAAGAGAAATTTATAATAAAAAAGGTTCCTCATTTTTGGATTTAAAATATCATGATACCCCGAATACGGTTTATGGTGCAGCAAAAGCGAGCGCGGTTCCAGGAGTTTCTTTTTTTAATATTCATCTTGGAGAGAGCGGAGAACCAATGTGTGAAAAAGCTCTTGAAGGAGCATACAAGGGAGCTCAGGAAAGAGGAATTGAAAGACCTGGAGTTATAGGAGTAACAGTTCTAACAAGCATTGATGACAGTGATTTAAAAAAAGAAGGAATAAATACTAGATATGATGAATTAGTTGAGAGAAGAACAGAACTTGCAAGGAGATGGGGTCTTGACGGAGTTGTTTGCCCTGCAAGTAAAGCAGGAGGTCTGGAAAAAATGGGTTATGATTTTAAGAAAGTTACGCCAGGGATAAAATGGGCAGGAGTTCAAAGAAAAGGTCAAAAACAATTATACACTCCGGACTTGGCAGTTCAGGATTGCAGTAATTCAATTCTTATAATTGGCGGAGCAATAACAACTGCAGGAAATGTTTATGAAAAAGAAAATGGAAAAAATATTCTCGTCAAAAAAGGAACAGTTGATGACAGAAGAAAAGCTTCATATGAAATTCTTCAGGCAATGGCAAAATATCTCTAAAACCTCAAAGCTATTTTTTATCACAACTAATTTTATATACTAAAAAATTTCTAAATTATAAAAGAGAAAATGCTATTAAAAAAAATTACATTAAATAATATCAGAAGTTATGAAAATGAAACAGTTGATTTTCCAGAAGGTTCGACTCTTTTGTCAGGCGACATTGGTTCAGGAAAAACTTCAATTTTGCTGGGAATAGAATTTGCTTTATTTGGTTTGCAGCCAGGACAACGCGGTTCTGCACTTTTAAAAAACTCAACTGATGCCGGAGGAGTTATAATTGAATTTAATATTGACGACAAGGAAATAATTATTGAGAGAACTTTAAAAAAAGGAAAAACAATTTCACAGGATTATTGCGCAATCACAATCAATGGCGAGAAGCATGAACTTTCTGTTACGGAATTAAAAACAAGGGTTCTTGAACTTCTTAATTATCCAACTGAATTTTCAAAAAAACAAAATATTCTATACAAGTTTACAGTTTACACGCCGCAGGAAGAAATGAAGCAAATAATTTTGCAGGACAATGAAACAAGAATAAATACTTTAAGGCATGTTTTTGGAATTGACAAGTATAAAAGAATTTTGGAAAACACATATTTGGTTGCAGCGAAGATAAGAGAAGAAAAAAGATTGAAAGAGGGAATGACTATAAATTTAGAAGAAGATAAAATTAATTTAACAGCAAAGGAAAATGAGTTGGAGAGTTTGAAAATTAATTTGTCATCAGTTGAACGCGAGGTTTTTTCTAAAAAAGAAAAAAGAATAAAAACTCAAAATGAGAAAGAAGAGTTGTCGAAAAAGATTGAAGAGAAAAATAAAATTTTGCAGGAAATTGAAAAAACAGATATTGTGATAAAAACAAAAAAGAATTCAATTTCAGAAAATGAGAAATTAGTTGTTAATATAAATAATCAGATAAGTGAATTGTCGGAGATTAATTTCGATGAGGAGAAGATTGGCGAACTTGAGAAAGAGATTAATTTATTAAAAAAGAAAAAAGAAAAATCTGAAGAAGAAAAAATTGTGATTAATTCTGAAATAGCGTCGGTAAATTTGAAGAATTCTGAAAATGAAAAATTAAAGCAAAAGATTTCCAATCTGGAGAGCTGTCCGACTTGCCTGCAAAAAGTTGATGCAGTTTATCGCGCCAATGTTTTAAATAACCTGCATAATGATCTATCAAAAAATAAAAATAAATCAGAAGAACTTGAATTTGCAAAAAATGAAATAACAGAAAAAATTAAGGAAGTTAATTTTTCTATTTTTGAAAAAGAAAAAGAAATTGGAGAATTAAAAATTTTAAAAATTCGTCTTGAGGGAATCAGGGAAAAAAGCGAGAGGCTTGAAGAAATTAAAAAATCAAATATTTCTTTAAATAAAGATATTGAATTATTGGCAGGGCATGTTGAGACAATGAAAATAAGTTTTTCAGAACTCTCAAAATTTGATAAATTATTTGATGAGAAAAAAAGTGAACTTGAAAATGATTTGCGTCTTGAAAAAATTGCGGAGATTAAATTGGCAGAGTTGAAAAAAGAAATTTCTGTATTCAGCAATCAAATTGAGGAACTTAGAAATAGAATAATAAAGTCAGAAGAAGTGAAAAAAAATTTAGAGAAATTAACTAAAGTTGAGAATTGGCTTACTAAAAAGTTTGTTTCCCTGATTTCTTTTATCGAGAGAAATGTAATGATAAAATTAAAACATGAATTTTCAAAACTTCTTAATGAATGGTTTAGTATGCTGGTTTCAGATTCTTTTGAAGTGAGGTTAAGCGACGACTTCACGCCGATAATTGAGCAGCAGGATTATGAAATTGATTATCAGTATTTGTCAGGAGGCGAGAGAACTGCGATTGCCCTTGCGTATAGACTTAGTTTAAATCAGGTTATTAATTCTTTAATGAGCAAAATTAAAACCCGTGACTTGGTGATTTTAGATGAACCAACAGACGGATTTAGTGAACAGCAGTTAGACAAGATGCGTGATGTTTTGCAGGAATTAAATATCAAACAATTAATTATTGTTAGTCACGAGCAAAAAATCGAAGGCTTTGTTGAAAATGTTTTAAAGTTTAAAAAAGAGAATGGAGCAAGTAAACTACTAGCGTAGTTAAAATTTAATTTCTATTTTTTGTGAAACAAGTTTTTTAAATAAAAATATCTTTTATTATTAAAAAGATAAAATGAAAACTCCAAAAGTTATCAAAGGTGAAAAAATAATCAAGGTCTTAATTAAAAAAGGTTATGAAGTAAAAAGCAGGGGTGGAAGTCACATAACACTTTCAAATGGGAAAGTTCATTTAACAGTTGTTTTGCCGCCCACAACAATTGGAATTTTCAAAAAAATCTGCAGAATAACAGGAATTTCACAGGAAGAATTTTTATAAAAATAATCTTGCAACCATTGGCATTTCATATTTTTCTTTTTCTGCAATTAAAGAATTTTTCTCTTCAGGAAATTGCATCAAATGAATTTTTAATCCTTCTAAAAATTTTACTTTGGCCTCTTCAACACTTTTGCCCTCGGCAAGAACATTTACATCAGGACTTGAAACTATAAAAACATCTTTACCTCCAACATCTTCTCGTTCAATAACAACATTCACTCCTAATTTGTCTTCCATAAAACTGTTTAACACTTTAATCTTTATAAATTTTTGGAAAATTAAATTTTCCCAACCTCCAGATATAGTCTTCAATCTCCTCAGGAAACATATAAACTTTTTTATTTCTAATTTTTCCATTTTTAATATAAGTTATTTAAATTAATTTCTATCTTTCTTTTTTAGTATCAGCTTTTCAGAAGGTAAATATTTAAATATCTAATTTGTCTTTAACTAAAATGAAAAAGAGGAATTTTTTATTCGGGGTTTTTGTTGTTTGGCTTGTTTTGGCTGCCTCGTTTAGCCTTGCTGCGGAGAATGAAACTGCAAAAGTGGCGGATGCATATAATTGTCTTGAGAAAAAAATAGAAAACAAATGTGATAGTATTTCTTATGAAGAGAAAATTTTTTCGTTGCTAGCAGTCAGGAAATGCAGAAACGAACTTTTAGAAGATTCTGTTGATGAAGAGTGTTTTCCCAAATCAGGCTGCAAGGTAAAGGCAACTGCACAGGCAATTCTTGCATTGGACAAAGTTGGTGCAGATACTGCAAAGGCAGAAGAATGGATAACAAAACAAAATAAAACTCCTACAGATGTTATATGGTATTTGCAAATTGACAGTTCTGAGGCCACGATATGCACAATAAGTTATGAATCAAGTGAGTATGCTTTTTATGTCGGGGCAAACAAAAAAATAAATCAGGGAGGCGGGTGTTTTAGTTTAGGTCGGGGAGGCTATTGGCTTGAGATTTCACAGGCATGTTATGGAAAGGAATTTGAAATTTCGTGTGACAAGGATTTTTTGACAAATTTATTATTTAAAAAAAGAGATTCTTCAAAAGTATATATTTCAGGAACGACAAACACCGCATCTTCTGAAGGGAGAACAACTGAAAAGGTTGATTCATTTTGTTTTACTGAAAGTGGGAGCTGCGATTATGAAGCAAGTCTTTGGGCAACACTTGTGCTTGATTATTTGGGATATGAAACTTCGTCATATATGCCATATATAATTACAATGAGCGAAGGGAATTCGAGATTTCTTCCTGAAGCATTTTTGTATATGTTAACTGATGATACTGATTACAGAATTGATTTATTGGAAAAGCAAAAGGGAAGTTACTGGGAGGAATCGGGTGACAAATTTTATGACACTGCAGTTGCGCTTTATCCTTTTCAGTATGAGGAACCGAGTGAAAAAACAGATTCAAAGGACTGGCTTCTTGAGACGCAGGATAATCAGGGATGCTGGAAAGGGAATATAAAAAATACTGCATTTATTTTGCATTCAGTCTGGCCAAAGGTTTTTGGGGCGCCCGAAGAAGTTGAAGATTGCGAGATTGATATGGATGGTTTTTGCATTTCAAGTATTGCGTGCGAAGAAGCAGGAGGAGATGAGTTGTATAGTTATAGTTCGACGTGCACAGGTTCAAATGTTTGCTGCAACAGAGACAAGGTTCTTGAAAGTTGTGAGGACTTAAATGGCAAGGAATGCGCAGGAAGTGAGACATGCAGCACTTCAACAGTTGAAGCGAGTGACACAGATGAATGCTGTCCTGGATATTGCAGGGAAGTTGTTGAAAAAACAGATTGTGAAAAATATGGCGGGATATGCAGGGGAAGCTGCACAGAGTCTGAACAGGAAACAGTTGATGAATGTGATTCCGGAGAAGTGTGCTGCATTGAAAAAACAGAGGAAGAGAAAAGTTATTTGTGGATTTGGATTTTATTAATTTTAATTGTGCTTGTTTTAATTGGAATAATTTCAAGAGATAAGTTAAGACCTTTTTGGTTTAGGCTGACTTCAAAGTTTAAGAAGACTCCTCCAAGAGGTCCTCCGCGACGAGGATTTCCAAGTCCATTCATGAGAAGAATGCCAAGAAGAATTATTCCGAGGCATGCTCCTTCTAAACCTCAGGCAAGGCCTCCTGTAAAAACTGCTCCAAAGAAAAAATCTTCAAGTGAACTTGATGATGTTTTAAAGAAGTTGCGAGATATTGGAAAATAGAAAATCGCTTTTGCAAATTTTTATCCCTTTATAATTAAATTTATTAACCCAATTTTCCTTATTTATTTATGAAAAGAAGTGTAATAATATTATTGATAACTTTACTTTTGATTCAGACTGCGCTTGCTGTTGAATTTGATATTAAAGATAGTTTTAATTCAGGGGAAACAATGATTGCAAGAGTGTCTGGGAATTTTGTTGATTCAGTTTTAGCAGAGAATGTGTTTTTTTATCGAGGGCATGTGAGGATTTCAGTTGAATATGATGTGACGCAAATTAATGATGAGTTTTATATTTATGCGCTTTTGGATAAGCCTGAGAATAATTATTCAATTGCAATTGAGGGAGTGAGATACATGAAGGGAAAGGATATGATTGACGACGATATTATTAAAAATTTCATAGTTGCAAATAAAACAGCAGACTTCTCAGTTAAGCCGGGCTTTGTTGTAACAAGCGAGGACTTTTCAATTGAGGTTCAAAATTTATTAGATGAAAAAATAACTGTTTCAACAAATTACGAAACTTCAGCAGAGTTAAAATCAGGGGAAATAGAAAAATTGAATTTTGATGTTGGGGATTTTAATGATTCTTTGAATATTTTGGAAGTTTACACAACTGGGTTGAAATATGATATTCCTGTTTATGTTTTTTCTGAGGAAAAAAAAGAGGAGTTCAAGACAAAGGGATTCAAGATTGAGCCAAAGGAAATTGAAGTTCAAATGGCAACTGAGAGTTTGACAAAGAGAATTTTTTATTTGTATAATACAGGAGAAGCGGCTTTGGAGAATGTCTCGGTTTATGTTTCAGAATCTTTACTGCCTTATTCTTTTTTTGAAATTTCTGAGTTTAATGATATTGAGAAAAATTCAAGTGTGAAAATAGAAATTGGTTTTAATTCATCAGTTGACGAGGAAGCAATTGAGGGAAGGATTATTGTAAGAGGGGATAACTTAACTGAATATTCAGATGTAGTTTTGAATTTTATAAAGGATTATGTTCCTGAAAAAGGGGGTGAGGAAATTGTCTCAGTTAGTGAGACCTGCGAGGAGAAAGAAGGAGAGATTTGCTCAGCGGAAGAAAAGTGCAATGGAGAAACTGTTTATGCAAGGGATGATGTTTGCTGTCTGGGCAAATGCGGGGAAGTTAAAACAAGCGGGACAGGGAAAGTTCTTGGTTGGCTGATTATAATTGCAATTTTTGTTTTCTTAGTTTGGTTTTTCTTAAAGAAATATCGCGGTGCGAGATAAACTAATTTTTTCTATTATTATATAAACAAGAATTAAGAGAATCTTTATTTCTTAGAAAATAGTCAAGAATTCCAAACAAAACAACATTTGTCCCATTAATATTACAACATCCCTGATGACGAGGAATCTCTGCTAATTTAAAGAACTCTGTAAAATAAGGAATATCTTGCATAAGTGAACCCACACTTGTCCATCCTTCATCAGATAATTCTTCTAATGCTTTTTTTCCTAAATATTTTATTTGAAAAGAAGTTAAAGCTTTAATTCTATTAACATTTCGAGCAAGTGTTATATATTCATTAAATTCCATGCCACATTTTTTTGCTGAAACAGGCATTACTTCTACCATAAAAATACATGTATCTAAACTTTATAAACCTTTCTATTTTGTTACTCCTGCATAGTTATAAGAATTATTCTTTTTTATTTTCTTCTTTTGGCATAAGTTCTTTTAATTTTTTTTCTAAAATATTTTTTTCAACTTGTATAATTCGCGCAACTTCGTCGTAACCATGAAGCCTTCTTGTAAGTTCATTTAAAATATCATTAAGTCCTGAATTTGAGAGAATAATTTTTTCAGGGTGAATTATTTCAATGTGCGCCGGCATGTATTTGAACATGAGCATTGCGATGTATAAGACTTCTTCAACTTCAACTTCAACCTCTGCAAAACTTGTGAAAAAATCCTTGTTGTCTTTTAATTCTGTGGGCTCATGAATTGTTTTTTCAACAACTTCCACACCTTTTTCCTCGCTAATTTGCTTAATTAAATTTCCAAGAGTTTCAGTTAAATGCTCAGGGGGTTTTCCAATTACTTCAATTATTAAGGCTGCTTTTACTTTTTCAGTCGAACTCATTTTTATAATTTTTGAATTTTAATTTTTTTATGCTGAACAAAAACCCAAGCAAAATACAGAAACTCGCTAGTCCGCAAATTGCAAAATTTTCTTCAGGCTCTTTATCTAGAAGAGAATCTTCAGTTTTTATATTTTTTGAATTTAGTTTTATTGTTTCAATTGGCTTTTCCTCGACAAATTCTTTTTCCTCTTCAATTAAATCTTCATAATTAGAATTTTCTTCTTTTTTGTCTTCATGTTCTTCATCTTCTGTTTCATCATCTTTTTTATTTTCAGATCTATCTTCTTCAGATTTTTTAGAAGTTGATTCTTCATTTTCTTTATCATTTTCTTTTTTGTCTTTTTCACCTTTAGATTTTTCAACACATGCTAATCCCTGGTCTTTTATTTCATTAACTCGGTCAATAGTAATTCTGGAAATATTAATTAAATCGTCAACAGATTTAAATGGTCTGGCATCAATTATATTCTGGGCTGTTGTGGGGCCAACCCATTTTAATTTGTCGAGTTCTTCTAAGGAGGCTGAGTTAATATCAATTTGACCTTCTGAGCATGTTGCATAAATGCCATTAATTAAAAGGACAAATAAAATAATCATCCTGAATTTCATTAAGTTTTAATGGAAAAATATTTTTTTAAATTTTGTTGTGTTGGATTGTTATAAAAAATTCTTTCCATATTTTTCTTTAAAATCATCATATTGAATTGTTCCTCTTTTTTCACCTTGCTTAGCAATCCAAATTGAAGAGAAGATTTTGTTTTTTAAATAAAATGCGCATTTTGTTTTTTCAGTTTTAGATAACTTTCCATTAATTTTGCACTCAACACCAATCACACTATAAACCTCGTCGTGGATATGCTTAATTGCAATAAAGTCAGGGAAGCCTGTTCCGATTGTCATGACGCGCGAATAAGGATTAAACTTTCTTTTTGCTGAAACTATTTTTCCCTTTTCCAAATCAACATTGTTTGACCATTTGTCAACTGTATAATTTTTGTTTTCTAAGTCTTCTCTAACTTTTAATTCAAATCTTGTGCCGCGTGCTTTTGAAATTTTTCCTTTTTTTATTTTCTTTTTTTCTTTAGAAACAGGGACACCTTTTTCATTCCAGAAAGTTTCATAATTTTTTGCATCACCTGCTTTTTTTATTTTTTCTAAAATTTCCTCACTTCTTTTTCTTGAAAGTTTTTTCATAACTAGAAAAAGTATTGCAAGTTTATATAATTTACATTAAAGTTCAATATAAGAATTATATGCCTTCATGAATTCGCCTAAAAGTTCAATGTGCTGCTGCGCAATCAGTCTTCTCGAATTTTCATAAGATTTTTCATTAGTTGAATTCGTAATTGCATAAATTGGGGGAGATTCGAGGATTTTTTGGGATCTTAAAATAAGACCTGGAATCTGGGAAAGATTTCTTGTGTTGTTTCTCCTTTTCATATTGAATATCTCTTTAGTTATTCTACTTTGGACTTTTTCTAGTCCTTCATCCAGCAACTCTCTTGAGCAATCAGCAAAAATTCCTGTCATGTTTTTTAATAAAAAAAATTCTTTTGTTGAATTGGGATTAATTTCCTGAGGGATATCTTCTAATTTTAGATTTGAGAAATAATCCTCGGCAGCGTAGAGTTGTTCTAAAGAATGTTTTGGTTGCATTTTAATTTAATGGAATTTTAGTATCCATAATTTCTCTTGGCAATTTTGGATCTATTTTTTCTGAGAGTTTTTCCAGAGTTCCCTGTTTTGGTTTTCTGTAAATTGCAGGGTTTGGGAATTGTTTTTTTGTTCTTTTAATATGTGTGAATTTTCTTGGAAGAAGAAAATCCTTGTAATTCTCCAGTTCATCAAGCAAAAGATTAAGCGGGGTTATGTCATATCCTTTTTTATTCAGCCTCCAAATATATTTTGTTAAAAGACTGTTTTTTTTAGGATTCATATTATCCATGTAATCAGCAAATAATTTTGCCAAAACTCTTTTTTCACTATCCCCCCAGATATATCTCTTGATTATATTTTCAAATTTATAGGAGAAATCAGATTTCACAGAATCAATAACTCTCGACCGATTATTTATCCCTTCGCTTTTAAAACACATTATTAATTTAAGCAATCATATCTTTTTATATTTTGTGATTTTATAAAATATTAAGATAGGTTTATAAATAATTAATAACTATTTAATTAAAAGAGGAAAATGATGCTGGATTCACTTTTTACATTGCAGAGTTTGCTGAGTTTGCAGGGCGCGACAGCTGCTTCACTTGTAGTGCCAAATGTGCTTGGATATTTATTTGGAAAAAAGTTTGATGATTATAGAAAGTATTTTTCATTTGCGATTTCTTTTGGTCTTGCATTTATGGTTGCAGTTATTGCAAAAGTTGACTGGACTGGCTTTGTCGTCGCATTCTTTAACGGGTTTTTAATTTTTGCTTCAGCAGTCGGGATAAATAAAATGGGAACTAAAGAAGAACATCCTGTTCAGGTCTCAGCAACATTCATGAGAACAAAATCATTTAGAAAAAAGTCAGTTTCAAGACAAAGAAGAAGAGTTGTAAAACCAAAAAAAGAATTTTTTAAGAATTGGTTTTAAATTTAATTTAAATATTTATCTGTAACGATTTGCAATCATTGCAATTGCAACAACAATTAAAATTACAGGAAGCCATGGAAGACTAATATTTGCAAAACCAATAACATTAACAAGCCAGACAATTCCGAATATTAATAAAAGTGTTGCGAGAACTGGGAATTTTGTTTTTGTCATGAATTATACAGGAAAATATACTTAATAAAATTATTGTTTTTGATTTTCCTGATTAACTAAGCAAGTTATATAACCTGAAAGTTCGCGCCTATGCCCATCATCAAAATTCAATTCCTCAGGTAAATTTATTATCTTTTGTTTGCATTTGTCATAACTTAATGCAGTTTCTAATGCTCTTCTACCTTTTAGATAGATCATCAGAGGGATAGTATAGAAACCTCTGTTTTCTGTTTTCTCATCAAACCTCAAATCAAAACTTGGATCTGAAATAAAACGATAAAGTTCATTATTAACTTTGCCAGCTGCTAACATAATTAAATAAGAATTTTACTTTTTATAAATATTATTGTAATCAATTATCTAAATATCCCTTGCCTGCAATGTTCTTCTTCCATTTGCTTTTGCTCTTTTGATTGCATCAATTAAAATTTCCTCTGTTTTTCTCTCAAGCGCTAAACCAACTTCTTCTGCAACACTTGAAACAGAATTTTCCTTGTCTAATTCCTGAACTGCTTTTTTTATATTTGATTTTACTATTAGTGCCATTTTAATCTAAAATATAATTTCTGGGATTTATGAAATTTTCTCTTCTTTTATTCTTAATTTTTTGATATTTTCCCAAGAGATATTTAGTAATTTCATCTTCATGAAAAGTTAAATTCAAATCAGCTTTTTTCAAAACACCTTTTTTTGTTAATTGGTTTAATGAAATCATAATCTATCAAGAGAAGAGTTGTTTAAATATTTTTTGAAAAAAAGGAAAAGTTCTGATGCAGGGTTTATTTTTCTCTTAATTCTCCTTCAATAGTTCTAACAATAGAACCTAATTTAAAAATTATCTTTTCTAAATCTGCCGTTAACAATTCATAAAAAAGACTTTCACCAACAGGATTATCATAGGGCTCTCCAGGATAATTTTCCTTCCCTGTTTGCCTTAATATAATATGATAAAGTTTTTTATAAGAAGTCAAAGTTGCTCTTGTAAGAGTTTTTCTTCTTTCATAAGAGTCTTGCAACTTGGCTTCTTGCTTAGCTTTTTGTTTGTCTGATAATGAAATTAATTTTGTCATCTGATTTGTTCCAAAAGTTTTATTATATTATTTTTTCCTGCAATTAAAATTAAATTCGCAAGTCTCGGACCTTTTGTTTTTCCGATAATTGTTTTATATGCTGCATTAAAAAATTCTGTGTTTTTGATTTTTAACTTTTCACATATACTATAAAACTCATCAAACAATTCTTCTTCTGAATATTCTTTTTTCATTAAAGAATTTTTTAATTCAATCATTGCCTGTTTTTCTTTTTCACTTAAATCTGCAGAAAATTTTTTTCTCACTTCAAACTTCATATCTTCTTCTGCATACTTTTCAATCCAGTTTGCAACTTTTTTTGCCCTCGCTTTTGATTCAGAATTTAATTCATCGAGTTTATTCAACTGAACATAAGTTATCAAATGCCTGAAACTTTCCTTCTCAGGTTTTTTATTTTTAACTTTATTAACTTGCGACAATTCATAAATTCTTTTTTCCTGCTCTGTTGCCTTGTCTTCATAATATTTTTTTTCCAGCAAATCATAATCACTATAAATTTTCATTATGTCATTGTCAAAACTAATTTGAAAACCTTTTCTCGGTCTGGTGCTCACAAAAATGTATCTTAAAATCTCAGGCTCATAAACTTCTAAAACTTCTTTTAATGAAATTGCATTTCCTGAAGAACTTGAGAATTCTTTGCCCCCCTTTATTCTTACCCATTCATATAATTGATAAGACGGTGCAGTAAAGTTGAAAATTCTTTTTACAATTTCTTTTGAAGTCATAAAACTTCCCCCATAAACACTATGGTCAATTCCTCCGGGTTCAAAATCAACTTTTTCATAAGTCCATCTTGCAGGCCAATCAACACGCCATTTTAATTTTACAATTCCTTTTTTTCGAATATCAATTTTTTCTTTAAACCCGCAGGCGCATTCATAATCTATTTCATAATCTTTTGCATTAATTATTTTTGTTGAATCTTTTTTGCATTTGCCGCAATAAACTTCTAATGGCATCCAGTTTTTACCAAGTGGTTCTTTACGATATTTATTTAAGACTTTAATAATTTCATTTTTTTTCTCAATTGCAATTTTTATTAATTCAGCATACTCACAATTTTTATTCATCACACTTTGCCTAATAAATTCCGGCTTTATCCCAACTTCAGAAAGAGAGTCCTCAAATTCTTTTTCAAAGTGTCTTGCATAATCTGAATTTTTTTCAAATGGCGAAGGCACCTCGCTAACAGGCATGCCAAGATATTTTTCATATTCTCCTGAAACATTTTTAGGAACTTTTCTAAATCTGTCAAAGTCATCCCATGAATAAATGAATCTAACTTTTTTTCCATTGTCTTTTAATGCTCTTAGGACTAATTCAGTTGTGATAACTTCTCTAAAATTTCCAATATGAATTGTTCCCGAGGGGGTTATTCCTGAGGCACAGACATATTTTGATTTGTCTCCTTTTTGTTTTATCAGGTCTTCAGCAATCTGGTCTGCCCAAAAAAATTTTTCCATAAATTATGACAATAAAACAAGTTTAAATATTTCACTATTTTAATATCTAAAAATTATTTTACAAATTCAACATTTTTGAGTTTTCCAAATTCTTTATCTCCTGTTAAAAATTTCATATCATTCTTAAGAGCATAAATATAACCAATACAATCTGCATAAGACAAATCTTTCTTTTTATTTTTAATTCTAAATTTAATTGCATGTTTTAATGTTTCATCATTTATTTTAATTACAAATTGGCTGAAATAATCATAAATTTTGCCAGCTTCTTTTTCTGAATATTCTCTAAGTGCAAACCAATATATTTCTGTTAAGTTAAAAATAGTGATAACAAAAGATTCATTAGAATATTTAGCATAGTTTGAATTGCCTTCGATTAATTCAATTACAGCATAACTATCAAAGAAATAATCTACCATCCTTTTCTCATCTCATCTTTTATTTGCTGTGCACTTTTTTTTGATTTTCTTGGCAGCATCCCAAATATTTTTTTTGCAGTTGGTTTATCTTTAATTTCGATTGTAATTTCCTGATTTTCTTTAATCCTGTTTGCATCCACAATTAGTTTTGGCAAAATAACTGCCAGAGAATTTCCCCATTTTCTTGGCTTAATTTTTATTTCCATGATATTTAATGAGACAGGATGATATTTAAATGTTTCTGATATAAATAGGGATAGAAGTTTTGTTTTTATAAAAATAAAAAATTAGAAAAAGTAAAAAATTATTTTAAGTAGTGCATTATTGCAAGGATAACGCTGATTGCTGTTGTGAGAACTACAATCCATCCTGCAACCATTGCAACTATTACGCCGCCAAGCCAGTTTGGAAGAGTTAGTGTTCCGTCAATCATTGCAAAACCAACTGAAAGTGAGACAATCACTCCTGTCAGCCAGGCAACAAAATGCATCAGGCTATGATTCATTGTTTTAGCTTTTTTCTTAGCCATTTTCAACCTCCTTTTTATAATTTTACGACGTTAAAAGAATTTAAATAAGTTTTGGTTTCAAGAGAATGCTTCTAAATTCTGCGAAGCATATTTTTACATTTCATCCAAAGTTTCAATTCCTAAAAGATTAAGAGAATTTCCTAAAATAGTCTTAAAACTTTTTACTAAGTTTAATCTAAAAGTTTCATTTTCAGAATTAATTACAGGAGAGGCATGATAAAATTCATTAAAAATTTTTGCTAATTCATAAGAATAATTTGCAATTAGCGACGGATTATAATTTTTATGTGCATTTATTACAATCTCAGGAAATAAAGATAATCTTTTTGTTAATGCAATTTCTGAAGAATTTAATTTTTTGATTTCAAAATTTTTATTTTTTGATTTTGCTTTTTTTAATATTGAATTTGCTCTTGCAAAACTATAAAGTAGATATGGACCAGTGTCGCCTTCGAAATTTAATGCATCACGTTTTTCAAAAATAATATTTTTATTTGGGCTTTGTTTTAGCATTGAATATTTTATTGCGGCAATTGAAACAATCAAGGCTCTTTTTTCCAATTCTTTTTTTCCTAATTTTTTATTTCGTTCACTAATTCTTTTTTTTGCATAATCTGTAACTTCTCGTAAAAAATCTGAATATAAAATATTGTCCCCTGTTCTTGAAGACATTTTTCCATGTGGAAGACGAACCATCCCAAATGAGACATTTTTTACTTTATCATAAATATTTAATTTCATTAATTCAAGGGTTTTGAAGATTTGCCTGAAATACAAATCCTGTTCATTTCCAACAACATAAATATATTCCTCAAGGTTTGGATATTCAATTGATTTTTTTTCAGCTAGTGCTAAATCTTTTCCCCCATAAAGAACTGTTCCATCTCTTCGGATAAAAACCAAGACTCCCATTCCATATTTTTCAAAATTAATTATTGTTGCATTATCGCTTATTTCGGCAATTCCCTTTTTTACTAAATCCTTAACAATTTCCTTTCCTCTTTCTTCAACCTCACTTTCAAAAAAATAGATATCAAAATGCGTGTTTAATTCTTTGTAGATTTTTTCAAGAGCATCTAATGAGAATTTTCTTGTTTTTTTCCAGAGTTTGTTTAAGTCATTATCAATTCCAAGTTCTAATCGACGATTAATTTCCTCAACTTCAAATTTTAATTTTGGAGATCTTTCAAGACGCTTAACTGCTTCGACGTAGATTGAAGCAATCCACTCTTCATTATCTTTTAATTCAGATAATTTATGATATTTTTGAAAACACCATAACCATTTTGCAACATGCACCCCGGTGTCTCCTTCGTAATTCGCGCGAGTTATTTTTTCCCCTAGAAATTCTGAAATTCTTGAAAGTGATTCCCCTAAACTTGTTCCTCTTATATGACCGACGTGAAAAGCCTTGTGAGTGTTAGCCTGGGAGAACTCAATCATTTTTGTTTTTTTGTTTTTTTGTTTTCTAAAGTTTTGTTTTTCATTTAATATTCTTTTTATAATTTCTTCTGCAAAATCTTTTTTGTTAATAAAGAAATTTAAATATGCACCTTTAGTTTCAATTTTTTCAATTTCAGAATTTAATTTTATTTTTTGTTTTAAATCCTTGGCGATTTCATTTGGATTTTTTTTAAAAATTTTTGATAATGAAAAACATGGAAAAGCAAAATCTCCCATTTCAGGATTCGGCGGAATTTCAATTAAGTTCTCAATATTTCCTAAATTGATTTTTTCTTTTTCCAAAGTTTTTTCAATTAGTTTAATTATTTTTTGTTTCATATTACTTAGAACTTAAAGAAGGTTATAAATTTGTCGTTAGGAAATTTAATTAGAAACATTTATTAACCAATTTTTGTGAGAAGTTTTATGGTAGAACTAAACAAAGATAATTTGGAAAAAGCACTTAATAAAGATGCTGCACCTCAAATTCCAAAGGAAGAAGAAATTGGTTTTCATAAGGGTGCCTTGAACACTTTGGTTGCTGAAAGAAATGAATTGTTTAAGATGATGCAAAATGTCGAGGCAATTATGCAGGCGCACATGAAACGGCTTGAAGAACTTGGTGTAAAATTGCAAAAGCAGTAAAATGGATTTATTAGATTTCACAAAACTTAGAAAAAAACCAGATATTACTGCGAGATTTAATTTACCAGAAAAAGGAATGAGAATTTATGTTTATGGAGATATATTTGAATTTGGAACTTTTCATAATGCAAGAGATCATGTATTAGAAACATTTGAAGATTTAGAATTAATAAAAAAAGCAGATTATTTTATTGTGCTGCCTTGGGAAAATGGAGAGGACAAAATGATTGATTTTTTTAGTTACTCACTTAGAAATTTCCCTAAAAATGAGGAGTCTCCGTCGATTTACACAAGAAATGGAAAGAGAATTTTAGATGGATCTTGTTGCCTTGATGGAAGATTAATTTGCGGTGCAGAAGAATTTTATCGAAGGACTTGCCATGGTGTTGAAGAATATGTGGAAAATTCTCCGAAGTTTAAAGGGCTTAAATTAAGTGTTGATGAATAAGTATAATTCTAAAATGTTTATAATGCGAGGGACTAACTCTCAATCTCGCACGAAGTTTCTGTGCAGGCGATACTTCTACCACGGAATTGCTCGGATTCGAAAATAAATCTTTTTGAATTTAGCAAACACTCTATCTAGAATTATGGAATTTTTAATTCCATTCATGCGAGGGACAGGATTTGAACCTGCGCAAGCACTAAGCTACTGGATCTTAAGTCCAGCCCGTTTGACCACTCCGGCACCCTCGCATATATTTTTTAGAAAAAATGACTTTTTAATTATTACGGAGTGGGCTAACAGTTTGACCGAGCAGTTACATTAGCAATAAATCCTGAAAGTAAATTTAAAGAATCGCAAATGTGGCTGGGAGCAACGTAGGCACCCTCGTTTGAAGATATCAGAAATTAACCATATAAAAATCTTTAGAATTTAAACCCAATTTCATTAATTTTAAAAAAAGAGATTTTATATAAAACTATGGAAAAGAAGAATCAGATTTATTTTTTGGTTTTATTAATATTAATTCTCTTCACAATAAATTATCCTTATCTTAATTCCATGGTTGAGAGATCTTTGTCAGGTGACAGAGTTGTAAATGTTACAAGAGTTATTGTTACAAGAGTTATTGACGGAGATACAATTGAAATTGAAACTGGTGAACATATTAGACTTTTAGGAATTAACACCCCTGAAAAAGGAGAGGAGTATTCTAATGAGGCAAAAGAATTTTTAGAAGGTGAAATTTTAGGGAGAGAAGTTGAGTTAGTTTTTGGAAGAGATAAATATGACAAATACAAAAGAATCTTAGCTTATGTTTATTTAGGAAATGAAAATGTAAACCAAGAAATTGTTGAAGCAGGTTTTGCAAATTATTATTTTCCGTCGGGAAAAGATAATTATTATGAAGATTTTAGAAGTGCATGGAAAAATTGTTTAAATAAAAAAATAAATTTGTGTGAAAAGTCTGAGGATATTTGCGCTGATTGCATTGAGTTAAAAAAGTTTGATTATAAAAGTGAAATTTTAGTTTTTTATAATAAATGCAGTTTTGATTGCGACTTAACAAATTGGGGTATAAAGGATGAAGGAAGAAAACATTTTAGTTTTGAGGATTTTATTTTAGAAGCTGGAAAGAAAGTGGAAGTAAAAGTGGGGGAAGGGGGAAATACTCAAAGTGAAATTTTTTGGGGTAGGGAAGATTATGTTTGGACTGATTCAGGGGATACAATGTTTTTAAGGGATGATAAAAATAAATTAGTTTTGTGGAAGAGTTATTAAGTTTTCATTAATTTTGAGTAATTACAAAAAGTATATTTTCCGTCGACAAAATACTTTTAAAAGAAATTTTCATCAGAATAAGAATTCTATTGAAAATGGCAAAAAAGGGAAATATTTCAGGGATTATTCACCACTTACATCATAGTTATACGTATAACGTGTATAACGGTTTTTGGCAGAATTTAATTTTGCAACTGAGACCAATTAAATTGGGAAGAAAGTATTGAAAGGAGGTTATAAAATATGAAAAAATTATTATTAATTAGTTTGATGATTGGTGTTTTAGTGATGACAAGTTTTGGTGTTGTTAGTGCTATGGTTTGTACACCTGGTGAGTCTTGCGACGACGGAGATGATTGCACTATAGGTGATACTTGTGATGCACAAGGCATATGTGCGGGAACACCGATTCAGGATTGTCAGGGAGAAGGATATTGCGGAGATAGGATAATAAATCAACAAAGTGAAGAATGTGACTGGTTTGACTTTGGAGACGCGACTTGTGAAAGCGAGATGGGAGAAGGTTATGTTGGAACATTAAGTTGTACAATGAGCGATTCAAATCCACTGAATAATTGTTTAATTGATACAAGTAATTGTCAACTTCCTGAGTGTAAAGTGACTGTTTTATCCCCAGAATCTGGAGAATATTATGATCCTCTTTGGATAAACTGGACATATTCAGGAGATTGTAATCCTTCAACTTATACTATCCAATATGGAGAAAGTTGTGACACTTCAATATGGCATACAATAGAGACTGTTGATTCAGAACCAATTCCAATGTCTTATTGGTGGGACCCTGCTCTTGACGATGTTCCAAGCGGAGAATATTGCATTAGAGTAAGAATGGATCAGGGAACTGGGACACATGTTAGCGGGGATTCAGGAATTTGGTATCTGGATTTGACTCCGCCCGAAGTTTCGTTGAATGTTCAAACACCTCAACAAGGAGATTGTGAGGACGATGAAGAAGGAACTTCTGATGCTTGTTATGTAAATCATGCAACTGAAATAAAACTAAGCTGTTCTGATTCAGGTGCTGATTGGCAATCTGGGGTGGATTATAGAGAATATAGATATAGAGTCTATAATGAAGACACAGAACTCTGGGGAGAATGGACTGAATGGGAAGAAGCTATGAGTTTTTATTTTCTTGAGGATTCAAGACATGAATTAGAATACAGATGTTTTGATAAAGTTGGAAAAGTTGACACTGAGACAAAAAATTTCATTGTGGATTCAGTTGGACCAATTTTTGAAGATACAGTTGTTGGAGAACCAATGGTTTGCATTGATAATGAGTGTTACATAAATCAAAATACAAAGATTTGTGTTGATGCTTATGATCCAGAGCCTCATCCAGTAGGATTAGATACAATCACTTGCTGGTCAAACTGGTGGGCAGAAGATAATTCCGGAGACCCGGATGATATTCTTAGAATCGCACTTAATAATGGATGTTTTTATTTCCATGAAGATTCTTACCATCAATTAATTTGCGAGGCTACAGATCTTTTAGGAAACAAGGACAGAGATTTAGTTGAACAGTTTATTGTCGATACACAGGCTCCTAATACAAGAATTGGTTTTGAAGGACCTTATTATTATCATGAAGACGAAGTTCAATGGATTGATACTGTTTCAAGAGTTGTCTTAACATCAGCTGACCCAGAGCCTCACCCAGTAGGAGTTGACAAGACTTACTACAGAGTTGAAAGGCTTAAGGATAATAGTTGGTGTTATAGAAATAGTAGTTCTCAATGGCAGGAAACTCCAAAAGATGACCAAAGTTGGCAGGAATACACTGCTCCTTTCGGAATTGAAGAATCATGCCATGTGATTGAGTATTACTCTACTGATTTACTTGGAAATGAAGAACATATCAATGTAGAGTTTGTGTTTTCTGATCATACTGCTCCAAAATTAGATTTGGAAGTAGGTGAATATTCGCATGATTGTAATGGAATATGGGAAGCTCTTAGGCCCCAATGTGAAGATGATTGGGATTGGATTGTTACAATGGGCACTCCAATTACATTAAGTTGTGAAGACCAAGGAAACCATCCCTCAGAAGTTCGTGAAATCTGTTACACTATCTATTGGGATAAAGATACTGAAGAACCAACAGAAGAATGTGTTTCAAATGATGAAGTAACTTTCTGGTTTGAAGGATCATGCAGACATAGAGTAGAATATACTTGCTATGATAATGTGAACAAATCTTCAAGTGGATTAAAAGTTTTCAAGGTAATTGGTGAAAACTTCCCTATATCTCTTGATAAAAAATGGAATTTAATTTCAGTTCCAGTTAATTTATTAAGTTCAAATGTTGAAGAAGTTTTTGGCGATGATGAAAATATTGAAGAAGTTTGGTCATATGAAGGTGGAGAATGGTTTTATTACATTCCTGGTGACGAAGATTCAAATTTAGTGAATATTGTTCCGGGCAGAGGTTACTGGGTTAAAACAAGTGATTCCACTGATTTGATTGTTGGAGGAAGTTTGTTTGAAGCAGGTAACAATCCTGGCAATAGTGTTCCTATAAGTTCGGGATGGAATTTAATTGGACATTATGGTCTTGCATCAAAACCAAGAATTTGTGCATTAGCATCAATCTTCAATAAATGGAGCACATTAGTAGGATATGATTCTGCATTTTATGATGCTTACATTATGAATCCAGGAGAAGGATATTGGTTCTTTGCACAGGGAGATGACAGTTATGCATATGCCAATAAAGCTTGTCTTTGGGGACCTTGATTAACTAAAACAATTTTATTTTCTTTTTCTTTTATTTTTTAACAAGTTAGTGAATACTAAATACAACTACAAAATAATTTATTAAGGACAACAATCTTTTTAAATGGAAAAAATCTTTGAGAAAAGCATGAGAAAAAATATTTTATTATTGTGGGTTGCATTAATCTTTTTAACTAGTTTTATCCTAGCAGATATATTAGTTCAACCAGGAGGCCCGCCAAAGATTTTTTCAGGAGAAATCTATGTTAATGGAACTCTTTTAGAAAATGGAACATATTCTTTGAGAGCAATAATTAATAATGAACCTGTTGCTGTTCTTGATATTTTTAATTCTAATTATTCAGGACTTCAAGTATCGACAGGGGACCCAAATTATTATGGAGAAATTACTTTTATAATAAATGGAGTTGAATCTTTGAATAAAAGTTCATGGAATAATTATGAAGATGAAAGAGGTCAAAAAGTTACTTTAGATTTATATTTTGATGAAGAAATTCCTTCAAATGATCCTTGCGGAAATGGAGATTTGAATTCAAATGCAGGTGAACAGTGTGATGGAGGAAATTTTTCTTTACATGCAACTTGTGAGAGTGTTATGCTTTATTATTATGGATTGTCCGGCTATTCAGGAGAGTTAGGATGTTCTCCAACTTGCACTTATGACATTTCAAACTGCACTGCACCTTCTTCAAGCAGTTCATCTTCTTCATCAGGAGGAGGAAGTTCAAGCGGAGGAGGCTCATCTGGCGGTGGCGGAGGAGGTAGTTCTTCAGGTGGAGGATTGCCAACACAAGCATTATCAACAGAGGATGGAGCAAACACAACACAAACACAAGAGACTGATTTAAGTAAGTTAGAATCAGAAGAAACAAATAATGAAAAAAGTTCTTCAACAGGAAATGTGATTTCAGATTTAGCTAAATCAAAAACAGGTAAAGTGGTTTTACTTTTGGTTCTTTTAATTATCGGGATAGTTGTTTATGCAAGGTCTAAAAAAGGAGAAAAGAAAAATACAAAGTCTGTTAAGAAGAAAACTTCGGGCAAGAAAAAGTCAAAACCAATTAAGGTTGTGAAAATGAGTGAGTTAAAGAAAGAGGAGAGGTAATTCTTAAAATATATTTTCTGATACAATTATATTTTTAAAGTGAATGAATTAGGTTTTTATATGGTTAAAAGAAGGTTATTGATTTTTGTTTTTGGAATTTTTATTTTAATATCTTTGATGAGTTTTGTATTAGCACATCCTGTTGAAGATAATTTTTGCGGAGATGGAGAAGTCAACCAGAATTTTGAGGAATGCGATTATGGCTTGTTAAATGGCTTTTTATGCTGGGCGAATTATGGAAGCAGTTGTGAATATTGCGCAGATACCTGCAAATTAAAAACAATAACAAATTATTGCAGCGACGGAATAAAGCAGGTTTGTGAAGAATGCGACGACGGAAATTTAATAAATAACGACGGATGCTCAGAAAATTGCACAATTGAAATTCCTGAACCTATTGATTTTTGCGGGGATGGAATTTGCAATAATGATGAAGACTGTTCAAGATGTGAAATAGATTGCGGAGTCTGTTTTGAACCAGAATGCAAAATAAATTCTGATTGCGGGGGGTCTTATTATGAAGAAAAATATTGTTCTGCCGAAAATATTGCAAGAGATTTAATAACTCCTGTTTGCAATTCAGGATTTTGTAGAAATGAAAGTGCAACAGAAATTGTGGAGGAATGTGAAGATTATTGTAAAAATGGAGAATGCAAAGAAGAAGATAATGAGAAAAAAAGTTCTTTATCAGGATATAAATTAGTTGGGGATTTTTGTGTAAACAACTGGGAATGCCCAGATTGGTCCGGATGCAACAATGGAATAAGAACAAGAACATGTGTTGATAAAAATAATTGTGACCGCGAATATAACAAACCTGCGGAGTCAACAGGTTGTACAATTATCTCAAAATCAAAATTACTTGTTTCTGAAAAAAATCAAAAAAGTATTTTTCCATTTATTGCGATCGGGGTGATTACATTTATTGTTTTGCTAATTATATTAATAAATCTTATATAAAAAGAAATAGAAATATTTATAAAGCGTTTTAATTGTAAAATTACAACAAAATGGCAATAAAAGATATTTACAACTCAGTGAAGGGAAATTATTCTACAATAAAAAAAATTGCATGCACAGGTTTAGCAGGAATAGTCGGCGCAGCAATAATCACAGGATGCGGATGCCCGCGAAGATATTATCTTCCGGATAGAAGTCCCGGACACGGGGAAAGAAATATAGAAAAGTATCAACTTTATCATGGAAATGACAATGACGGAGAAGGGGATGATAATGGCAACAATGACGGCGGAAATGATAATGGCGGAGGAGTTGGCGGGGGTTCATCAGACGGGGTTGGAGGACAATAATAATGAAAAAGA
This sequence comes from Candidatus Pacearchaeota archaeon, assembly GCA_050124795.1. GTDB lineage: Archaea > Nanobdellota > Nanobdellia > Pacearchaeales > GW2011-AR1 > JASFEO01. The sequence continues at coordinate 52,624 of JASFEO010000001.1, read as the reverse complement.
TTAATTTCTTTTTTATCTTTGGAATTATTCTTTTAGTGAATTCTTTTCAATTAATTAATGCAACAGTAACGGAGGAAAATAATTTCAAATATGCTTATTATGATTCAAATGAAAATCTTATCAAAACAAACACCCCTGTTAATGGAGTTAATGCAATTGCATTTGTATGCGCTGATTCTGCATGCACTAGTTTTTCAAAGACATTATGGGGAAAAAGCACAAGTTCAAGTTCACTCATCTTTACATACCCAGAAACTTTACAGGGAGAAGGTTATGCAGTTTATATTTATAAAAATGGTTACATTCCTTATGAAAGAAAAGTTACATATGATGGTACTGGCACTTTGACAAATACAGATTATTTAACAAGAAAACAATCATGCATTTCAACAATTAATAATTTTGATGTTTCAGTTTCAGGGCAGACAGTTAATGTTAATGCAGTTGTTGATTCGCCGATAGATAATGCAGGTCCGTTAAAAGTAATACCTGCGGAATTAACAAATCATTATTCAACAAAAGTTGATATTAATTTAGAAATCAAAAATTCAAATGAAGATATTATTTATACAGAGATAAAACAAAAGACAATTGATTTTTCAGAAAATTCTCAAGTTAGTTTTTCAAGGACTTTAAGTCCGGGGGATTATACTATCAGAGTTTACACAAGTCTTGATAATGAAGAAAAATGTTTAAGTTATAATTTTGATTTAAAAACAGGGGATATTCATATTAATGAGCCGGACACAAATCCAGAAATAAATTCAGTTTCTGCAAATCCAAGTTCAGGAGTGGAGCCTTTGACAGTTAGTTTTTCTTGTTCTGCAAGTAGCGGAAATGGACAACTTTCTTATCATTGGAGTTTTGGCGACGGTGAAAGTTCAGATTTGCAAAACCCAAGTCATACTTATACAAATTTTGGAAGTTACACAGCGGCATGCACTGTAAGAGATTCTGATAATGATGAGGATTCAGCAACAGTTTCAATAAACGTTATTGAAGACAAGAAGCCGACAATTACAACTATCTCTGCAACACCAGATTCAGGAGTTGTTCCACTTGATGTTGATTTTACTTGCCAAGCTTCAGGAGGAGATGGAACTTTATCTTATTCATGGAGTTTTGGCGACGGTGAAAGTTCAGATTTGCAAAACCCAAGTCATACTTATACAAATTTTGGAAGTTACACAGCGGCATGCACAGTAGAAGATTCTGACGGGGATAGTGATTCAGCGACAGTCAACATTGGAACAGAAAAAGACACCTTGGAGATTACAGATTTAACATGTTTTGAAAATGTGATTGAAAACAATAACCAAAGCTGCAGTATTTATGTTGAGAATTCTTTTGGAAACCCGGCAAGTGATTCAGAGGTCAAAGTTTATTATAACGACGGAAGTTTATTTGGAAAGTGCACAACAGATTCAATTTCAGGAGGCTGCTCTGTAAAGGACCTTCAGGAAACAGTTGGGAATTTTACTGTCTATGCAATTGCAACAAAGAATGGATCCAACCCAGACTTAGATAAAAATCCAAAGTTTTCTTATTCAGTTTTGGAAGAAAAATATGAAATTAAAGATTTGAAAGTTTTTAATGATTCTGAATTTCTAAATGAAGATTATGATTTTTACAGAGGAGAAGGTTTTTATGTTTCATTTAAAGTTATTGGAGACAATGGGCCGGCTGAGGACATGGTAACAAAAGCAACTTTGGTGAGTCTTCCTGGGGGAAGAGCAGATTTAGGGGAAATTGAAAATTCAAACGGAGAATATTTTTACAAGTTAAATTTAATTCCATTGACGCATGACTTTTTTGGTGACAGCAACATATTTGCATTTGCATTTAATTTCACAGATGGTTCAGGAGGTCAGAGCGAAGTTAATTTAATCATAAGAAATAATTTGCCCTGGATAGAAGGCATGGATGATGAAGAATCTGTTTATATTGATAAAGAGATAACAATTGATTTGGAAGATTATGAAAATGATTTGGAAGATTCAGGAGATGATTTAACCTGGGAAGTTATTGAAGAAAGTGATTATTTTGATGCGGCAATCGACAGGAAAGTTCTTACAATTAAAGGAATTGAAAAAGGCACAGAAGAATTGACATTAAGACTTTATGATTTGGATAATGATTATGCAGAGGCAAATATCAGTATAACCGTAAAGAAAAACTCCGGCGGTGGTGGCGGAGGAGGTGGAGGAAGCAATAATATTATTGGACACAGGGAAATATTCGAACCAGTCACTCCTGGTTTTTCAGGAATAGGATATTTTATTGAGGAGGAAGAAGAAAAGGAAATTGAAGATAGCGCATTTGTAAAATTCCTAAAACAAGGTTATGGATTACTTTTAATGTTCTTGCTTCTTTTGATTTTATTAATTCTTTTGTTAATCGCTGTTATTAAAAAGAAAAAGTGATTTGAAAATTCTCAAAAACATAGTTTTAAAAACTAATTATTTTTAATATTTTTACAGACTAGGTTGGCGGGTTAGCCCTCCGCTATTTGCAAACGGGCTTTATGGCAAACTGCAAGGAAGGACGTGACAAGTGAGTTTGAAGGTCTTTATTTTGACGTTGACGCTTTGTCTGTTTTGATCTTGCAATTGCGAACCGGGTCAGGACAGGAATGTAGCAGCCCTAAACATTTGCACAGATGCTTAACAGGTCGCAGAGCTGAGAAAAAATAAAGGTAGCCTGCATGTGAGCTTTGAGCAACCTTCCCGAGTCTGTATAAAAAACCTGAAAGGAAAAAGAGTTCTGATAAAATTAAGAAAATGGAAAAACAAAAAGTAAAAGCAACATTGCACGGGCATCTCACTAGTTTTAATGTTAAAAAACCATTTAACAAAATCATAGATACTGCCTACAAAAGGCTCGGTCCAGGAGGAATATTCGGACAGATACATTTTGGAAATGGTTGGTATAAACAAGTTGCAGAATCTCCTGAAGGATATGAAAGAATTGATCTGGGGAATTGCTTTTATGTCCCAGAGAAAGATAATTTAGTTTGCATAAATGGTCAGGAAGTTTTAGCGAGAACAAAGGAAGGAATTGAAAGCCATCTTTTAGTTTTGGCTCATGACAAAAATACAAGGATAAAAAACGAGAGAACTATTGAAGACTCAATAAAAGAAGCAAAGGATGCAGAAGGAATTGTTGGAATTGACCATCCTTTTTCACCTTATGGGTCTGGGCATTATTTTGAAAAATATCCTGAATTAATCAGGCAATTGGATTTTGTAGAAGTTTATAATAATCTAGCTGGATTCTGGGCACCAAGTTTTCCTTTTTTTCCAAATAAAAAAGCAGAAGAATTTTATAAGGAGTGGAAGAAAATTTATCCAAACCTTGGCTCAATAATTTCTGATGATAATCATTCATTGTTTGAATTGGGAAGAAATTGGATGATGATCCCCCTACTAGATTTAACAAATTCAGATACAGTCAGGAAATCACTTAAGAAAGGATTGAGTATTGAAAGAAAACCCTCGGAAGAAAAAAGAACAGGGATTTTATCTCCATATTTTTTTGGCTCAATACACGCGGGGATAAGCATCTATTCCAGGATCATTGGGAATCAACAAATAGATTTTGACAATTAAAAATATATTCTACAGAATGATAATTAATATAAACACAAAAAGATTATATTTTTTATGTGGACATTAGATACTAATAATGGAATTGGATATATTAGTGTTGTTGAAAAATATCCAGATAAATATGAATTATATGGCGGGCATGTCTGGAGCAAAGAGTCAAATCCGAGGCAAAAACTTGCTGAATCAAAAGTGGTTTCAAGAAGACCTTTTTCCCACACAAGCATAACAATAGAATATAATCTTAATAATACTGATTCAGAGAATCTGGAGAAATTAAAAAAGCAAATTGAACTTGCGGATATTTTAGATGAAAATGATTGCGATGATTATGAGGAGCGCCCGAAAAGAAAAGCACTGGAAATTGTAAGCAGGAGATTTTCAAAGTAAACAATAACTTATATAAACTTATTTTGATTAATTTTTATTATGGAAAAAAGAGGGCAGTTTTATCTTATGGCAGCACTTGTGATTATTGTCTTGATTATTGGTTTTGCTGCTGTATCAAATTATTCGCGAACACAGGAATATACCCGTGCGTATGACATTGGTCAGGAACTTGAAATTGAGAGTGCGCAGGTTTTGAGTTATGGTATTTATAATGAAAATATTGGAATAGAGCAAATGGAGAATTTATTAGATGGGTTTATTGAGGAATATTCAAAGATTGGGAATTTGCAGGAACTTTATTTTATTTTTGGAAATGCGCAGAATATAACTTTTATGGGTTACCAGCAATTAAATGAAACAGTGCTTGTGGATGTTGGAATTAATGAGGGAGAATATAGCCCGCTTGAAATAAGAAAGCAGCAGGTGGAGTATCAGGGATTTGAAGAGGGGGCGCTTGATATAGAAACTATTTCAATAAAGATTCACTACGGGGATGAAATTAATGAGTTTGGTTTTGAATTGAATCCAGGGGAGAATTTTTATTTTATACTTTCGCAGGTTATTGAGGGACAAAAATATGTTATATATGGATAGGGAATGAAAAATGAGAATGAAAAATAAAAAAGGAATTAGCCCGATGATTGGATATGTTTTATTGATAACTTTTGCGATTATAATCGGGGTTACGGTTTTTTCATGGATGAAAACTTATGTGCCAAGGGAGGTTGCTTCATGTCCTGATGAGACTTCGCTTTTTTTAAAGGATTATGAATATAATTGCACAAGCCAGATTTTGGAATTAACTATAATAAATAATGGAAAATTCAATGTCGGGGGATATTTTATTTATGCGACAAATTCAACAGACCAAAGTCTCGCTACAAAAGAGTTGTCATCATTTAATACAGGGGATGTTGTTGGAAATTTGGTTAAGTTTATTGGTACTGAAAATTCATTTAAACCAGGAGATCCTGATGAAATAAATATTTTTAATTTAAGCAATTCAAGTTTTGGCATACTTTATTCAGTTGAAATTGTGCCTGCCCGCTGGCAAGTTGAAAATAATAGAAAGCAAATTGTTTCATGCACTAATGCAAAAACTAAAGAAATTTTAAATTGTGAATAAAAAATTTGTATAACAAAATTTCTACTTTAATTCTTTTTCCAAAACTTGTTTTACAATTTTAAAGTCTGCTCTGTTTTTTGTTTCTCGCATTACCTGCCCGACGAGAAAATTAATTGATTGTTTTTTTCCGGATTTATAATTTTTAACTGCTTCAGGATTTTTCTTTATTATTTTTTTTGCTAATTTTTCAATTTCTTTTTTATCTGAAATTTGTGAATGTTTTTTAATTTCTTTTTTTGGGGAAGTTGATTTTTTTGTCCAGCTTCTTAAAATTTCTTTTGCTTTTAATTCTGTTAATTTGTTTTCCTCAATTAAATCAAGTAGTTCAATAAAATGATTTGGGATTATTTCAAGGTCTTCAAGTTCTAATTTATTATAATTTAAAACACTTAACAGTTCTTCAGTCACCCAGCGAATTGCTAATTTTTGATTTGCTCGTTCTATGATTTCTTCAAAGAATTTAACTATGTCAAGTTTTTTAGTTAGAATTTCAGCAGACTTTTTTTCTATTTTATGTTTTTTAATTATTTTTTTTAGTTTTTCTGCAGGCGTTTCAGGAAGGTTTGATTTTAATTTTTTAATTCTTTTTTTATCTAATTTTATTGCCGGCAAATCAGGGTCTGCAATAAAACGATAATCTTCTGCATCTTCTTTACTTCTCATTTTTATTGTAATGTTTTTTTCTTCATCAAACATTCTTGTTTCCTGCTCCAGAGGCAAGTCTTTTTTTTGTCTTGCAATTTCTGAATCAATTGCAGATTTTATTTTTTTAAGTCCATTAATATTTTTTATTTCAATTCTTTTTCCGCCTTCAATTGAAACATTGACATCTGCTTTTATTCCCGACTTTTTGTCAATTGCTTTTATGTAACTGAGTGTTGCGATTAATTGTTTTAGCCAATCTATCACAGTTTCAGAATCTTTAAAATCAGGTTCAGTTACAATTTCTATTAACGGGCTTCCTGAGCGATTGTAGTCTATCTCGCCTGTTTTTGGGTTCCATGCAGCAGGGTCTTCTTCCAAGTGCGCTTCAGTAATTTTTATGTTCATGAATTTTCCCTTTTCACCTACGGGAATTGCGTGCGGACCGGACAAAGTGTTTTGATAGCCTTTTGGCAAGTCAGGCCAGTCATAATGTTTACGCTGCCAAATTAATTCTTCATTTATTTTGCAACCTAAAATTAAAGAAATTTGAATTGCTTTTTTTATTGCTTCACTATTTGGCAAGTTTGGTTTTGAACCAGGCTGCGCAGTGCACACTGGGCAAAGATTTATGTTTGGTTTTGTGTGCTTTACGCCGTGAATAGCGTCGCAACTACAAAATAATTTTTCTTTTGTATTAATATAACCATGAATTTCCAGACCGATTTTTACCATGAAAAAGGAAAGAAGATTGGGTTTATTAAATTTGCTTTAAAATTAATCCGATGTCAAAAAAGTCATAATCTCAATTTCTTTGTCCAAATCGCTTTTTATTAATTTATAATCACTTGGAATAATTTTTGATTTGTTTTTATTGATTTCAGTATATTTTATTTTTTCTTTTGTCGAGGCTGTTACGAGAATTAAAATGAATGAGTGAATTTTTTTGTCTTTATTTTTTACATGCTCAAGTGTTATTGAATTTATTTTTTCGAGTTTTGCATTTATGCTAAATTTTTCTTTCATCATTCTTTTTACAGCATCGCTGATTTCTTCGCCGGAAAGTAATCTTCCCCCAGGAAGGGATAATTTATTTTTGAAAGGACGTTTTTTTCTTGAATGTAAAAATACTTTTTTGTCTTTAGTTAATGCAATTAAAACAACAGATAGGCTTGATCTTTTATCACTTAAGTAAGGAATTAATTTTTCAGCAGCCTCGCTTAATTTGTAAAAATCTTTTTCTTTTTGTAAAACTCCTTTTTCTTCAAGTTTTTTAATATGATATGCAAGTTTGTTTGAGCGCAGTTTAGCAAGTTTCTCAATCTCGTTAAATTTCAATTTCTCGTTATAAAGAAATGCTTTTAGTATCTCGCTTTCCATTTACTCAAAAGTTTTGAGGAACTATTTAAATATAATTGTGATGGATTTTTTCTATGAAATATGACAAAAATCAGGTTCATTATGTTACTGCAACTGTGATTTTAGCAGATAAAGAAAACAAGTTTTTAATTTGCAAACGCGCGAGTTGGGAAAAAGCTTTTCCAAATAAATGGACTGTGCCTGGTGGAAAACTAGAAGTCTTGGATTATGCATTAAGGGAAAAAGATACAAAAGTTCATTGGTATAATGTTTTGGAAGACTTAGCAAAAAAAAGAAGTTAAAGAGGAGGTTGGAATTTCAGTTGATAATCTTGATTATGTAACAAGTTTGGTTTATGTTCGGTCTGACAATGTTCCGTCGCTGATTATTAGTTTGTGGGCAGAAACAGAAAACAAGGAAGTAAAATTATGCAATGCTTTGACTGATTACGAATGGGTGACAATTGACGAAGCAAAAAATTATGACCTTATTGAGGGAATTTATGAAGAGCTTTTAATATTAGATAAGAAATTAAAGAAAGGCGGCAAAGTTGAGAGTTGGAAAAAGTTTCCAGAAGGAAATTTTTAAAAACTAATTCATGTTTTTATTTTTATGAAAATTAATGATGTTGAACTTAAGTGGCTTGGTCATTCTGGTTTTTTAATTTTAAATTCAAAGGTGATTTATATTGACCCGTATAATATAACAGAAAATTTGCCAAAAGCAGATTTGATTTTATTGACGCATAGTCATTATGATCATTGCAGTGTGGCTGATTTGCAAAAAATTGTTAGAGATGGAACTCGGATTGTTGCACCTGCTGGTTGCCAGAGCAAAATCACAAGATTTAGTATTCCAATAAAAATAGAAATTATTGAAAAAGAAGATGAATTAAACTATGGGGATGTTAAAATTTCAGCTCTTGCAGCTTATAACATTGACAAACCATTTCATTCAAAAGATGAGTCATGGGTGGGATATTTAATTAAGATACATGATGTTTTAATTTACCATGCAGGAGATACTGACAAAATTCCTGAAATGCAAAAACTTACTGGTCATAAAAAAGAAGGAAAAGAGTTTGTTGCGCTTTTACCTGTTGGGGGGAGATTTACAATGTCTGCAGAAGAAGCGCATGAAGCGGTAAAATTAATTAAACCTACATTAGCGATTCCAATGCATTATGGAAGTATTGTCGGAAGTATTGATGATGCAAAAGAGTTTTGTGAACTTTGCGAAGAAGATAAAATTAAATGTGAAATTTTGGAGAAAGAATGAAAATCGGAATAATTGGACCAACAAGTTTTTCTTCTCCTGAAGAAATAAATAAAGACGCTAAGAGAATAGTTTCAGAAATTTCAAAGAAAGTTTCTGAATGTGAAATTGTTTTAACTCCTGATAAAGGAAGTGTGTCTGAATTTTTTGCAAAAAGTTATATTGAAAATAAAGGGAAAAAAGTTTATTCAATAATTCCACTCGACGATAAAGAGTTTGGATTTGATTGGGTTAATCAAGAGATCGGAAAAAATATTAATTGCAAAACCTGGAGAAATCAGCCTGAGAGATTAAATGAAGAAACTGACTTGTTGATTTGTTTGGGTTATGCGGAAGGGGTTTTGGTTGAAATTGCTTACTCAAAATGGTTTCGTCCAAAGATAGTTTATATAATAAAGGAACTTGTTTCAGGAGAGTTGCCAAAAGATGCTGTGAGAAAAATTAATTTGAAATATATTTCTTATGAAGAATTAGAAGAAGAGTTAAAATGACTTCAAATTTTAATCAAAGAAAAAGTTCAGTTCTTTCTAAGTTAGATAAATCAACTAAGGGAAGTTGGGATAAGAAAATAATTTCGCTTTGTGAAAAAATAAACAAAAAAGAAAATTTTTATACGACTTCGTCGTGCGCGGGAAGAATTGTTTTGTTGATTGATAAAGATGAAGAAAGAGGAAATTTATTTTTAAAAGTCTGGCATGATAAAATTAGTTTTGAAGAATTGAAAAAAACTTTAGATGAAATTAATAAAAAAGAAAATATAAAATTTAAAATGGAAAGTTGCATACTTCATGTTGCGTGTGAGAATTTAACTGATGCTCAAAAGTTATTGGACGAGGCAAGAGAGATTGGCTGGAAAAGGTCTGGCATGATTACTTCAAAAAATAAAATTATTCTAGAATTAAATTCAACTGAGAAATTAGAGTTTCCAATTATGCGACGTGGAAAACTTTTAGTTGATGAAAATTTTTTAAAAATAATTGTTAGTGAGGCTAATAAAAAATTAGAGAAAGCCTGGTGGAAGATTATGAAGTTGGAGAAAGTTGTTTAGAAATATACAAAAAACCATAGAAATCTATATAAATAAAAAAAGCCTCATTTTTTTAATATTAATTTAAACATCATGTAGATTAAATTAATTTAAATCCACGAGGCTGAATTCTTTATAATAAATGTAAGTGCGTGAATTATTTAAACATTTCGTTAATTTTGCGCGACTCTTGCATAGTGAGAGGTGAATAGAGTTACAAGGAGGTAAAAAAGAAATGGTATTAGATTTTGCAAAAGAGGCAATACAAAATGCAGAAAGCCATAGTATTAACTTTGATGAACTGAAAGCCGGGAAGGCAAGCATTAAAGTTATTGGTGTTGGAGGCAGTGGATGCAACTTTGTTACCTGGCTTTTCAACAAAGGTGTCAACGGAGCAACAGTCTATGCTGCAAACACAGATGCATTGCATTTGAGTGTTACAAAGGCTGATGAAAAAATCTTAATTGGCAAGGAATTAACTCGTGGATTAGGTGCTGGCGGAAATGCTGCACGAGGAAGAGAGGCTGCAAAGGAAGCAATTGTTGATCTTAAAAAAGCAATCTCAGGCGGGGACATGGTTTTTGTTCTTGCCGGTGAAGGCGGAGGAACAGGAACAGGAGCAGCTCCGGTTGTGGCGCAATTAGCTAAAGAAACCGGCGCAGTTGTCATAGGAGTTGTTACAATGCCTTTTGAAAGTGAGAAAGCAAGAATTGACAAGGCTGAATTCGGACTTCAAGAATTAAGAGAAGTCACAGATACTTGCATTGTTTTAGACAACAACAGATTAGTTGATATTGCAGGGCAACTGCCAATTGAACAGGCTTTTGCAGTGGCGAACGAACTTGTGAGCACTATGATTAAGGGTATTGTCGAATGTATAACAATTCCAAGTTTAATTAATTTGGATTATGCAGATGTTTCTGCTATCATGAGAAACGGCGGTGTTTCAGTTATTGGTATTGGTGAATCAAATACGCAGGACCGTGTTAATGATGCAGTCAAACAGGCACTTACTCATCCTCTACTTGATGTGGATTATGCAGGTGCTACGGGCGCGTTGATACACATAACTTGCGGACCTGATTTAAAACTGGAAGAGTTTGATGTTATCGGCAGAGCAGTTTCAGAAAACTTAAGTCCTGAGGCACAGGTCATTATTGGCGCCAGAATTAGTAAAGAATTTTCGGGAAAAGTGAGAGTGATAACAATAATGACAGGAGTTAAGTCTCCGTATGTTTTGGGAAAGGAAGTTGCAAGTGACAGTTTGCCTGTAAGTAAAGAAATTTCAGATTTAGGTATTGAAGTCTGGAGATAAAAAAGATTTGTCTATGACAAATTAAATTATTTATTAAATCTTCCGAGGAGAAATCTTCGGGAGGGTTTTTTGTTTTTGCTATACCACAACAATCTTTTTAAAGAGAGTTTTAATTCTGTTTTTATGGAAATTGATAAAAAAAGTATAACAGAACTTTTGAAATGCGTTGATTTTAAAAATAAAATTCATAAATTTGATTTTATGGTTGAACAATTAAGGGTCCCAAGGAGCATAGATGTTGAAGGAGGTGATGCAGTGACCTATGTTTGTAGTGTTTGCGGGGCGACTGCAACTTATTTTGAAGTAGATTATAGAAATGCCGGGAAAATTTGAAATTTCCTGAAACATATTGTTTTTTAAAGGAAAATTTTAATAGTTTTTATCGATAAAATCCTTTTCCCTCAACTGCATGCCTTATCCCTCCTTCGCGGATGTCTCCGGGATACGCAGGAATTATATGAAGATGTAAATGATGAACTGTTCTTCCGGCTTTTTCCCCATTATTCCAGCCAATTAAACAATCTTCAAAATCCTGATTTAGGTAAGGATGTTTTAGTGCGTCTTTGCAAAAACCAAGTGATTTTTCATTTAAGGGTTCTTTAACATAACTTTTATACAATTTTTCAAGATTAGTTTTATTTATTCTGTCTAATGTTTTCTTAATAGCAGGAAAATAAAAAGTCCATTCTTCTTTGGTTAAATCTTGCAAATCTGCAACATGCTTTTTTGGGATAACTTCAACATGCCCCGGGGTGCAGGGGAATCTGTCAAACCTTGAATAAAAAAATTCATCTTCATATAAATGCCCCCCCTTGTCACGAAGAACACAAAAAGTGCAAGGCTTTTCCTCTTTTTTCATAAAAGATTAATTATTAGTTTCTTTTTATAGATTTATATTCTAAAAGATATATTTTACACTTCCAACTGCCTCGGAGTTATCATTCCCTTTTTTCCATACTTGTTAAAATATAAAATATTTCTTAATTCTGTTTTTGATTTTTTTGGAGTTTTTCCTTGTTCATAACCTATTGGAAAAATTGCTTCAACATCAATGTCTTCTGGAACTCCGACTGCTTCTTTAATTAATTTTTCTACAAAGTGACCAACCCAACAGGTTGCTAGTTTTCTTTCTTCGAGTTTGAGAAGAAAGTTTTGAATTGCTGCTCCTGCCTGCTGACGACAATAAATTTTTCCTCGTTCTTCATAAGCATTAATTGTTCTCGAGGGATTTGTGCATGCTACGACGACATACTGAGCATTTTGAATAAATTGCTGTTGAGCTGCAGAAGCTAATTTTTTTATTTTTTCTTCATCATCTATAATTATAAATTTTAATGAAAAATTATTTCCTGCCATTGGTGCGTGCCTAGATGCATCAATTGCCTCAACAATATCTCTCCAGTCAGGCTTTTTTTTAGAATATTTTTTTACACTTCTTCTTTTGTAAATTGCTTTTGTTAAGTCCATGATTGGTAAAAGAGAAAGATGTTTATAAAATTAATTAATTTCTTAGGCGAATTGTGGTCTGCCTGTTTGCTCTTCTGTGATAAAAATTCCGTCCTTATATTCCGGAAGCTTTAATTCATCGGGTCTTTTCATATCATCTGCACCTTGAACACAAATATAAAATTTTTCAGAATAATCTTTTGGCAAATCATGTTCGGGATTATTTGTAAAATATATTCCAACACCAACAAGGTAATCTCCTTTATCCCCTAACTGAGAGAGAGAGCCAGTTCATCTATCTGAAATGCAATCTGTCTAATTTCATCTAATGTTTTCATAAAATAGTTAGTAATTCTTAGTTTAAATAAATATCTGTTTTGGAAAATATAAAACGTCCCCGGCTGGACTCGAACCAACGACACCATGGTTAACAGCCATGCGCTCTGCCAATTGCTCCTTTTCCTCGCTTTTTATGACGAATGAAAAGTCTGAGCTACGGGGACAAATTCATCTAATCCGTGAATCAGACGTTTATCTAAAATCCGATAATATCTATATAAACCTTTTGGAATCACCACAAACACACGATAATTATTTTTTAAATACTCTATCTTATCCCTTAATTGATATGCCTTTGTCTCATTTCTCCAGGCAGTGCACTCTAAAATTGTTTTTTTATTTACCACAAAATCAGGAAAGACGTTTTTCCCTCTTGATTTTACCAAAGGCTCATATTCATAATTAATATTTAATTCATGCAAAATATCTGCTACCTTTTTTTCAAAGAGATTTCTAACCTTATGTCCTTTTTTTGCTATAAATTTATATCCTGCAATCATCTTAAATTTAGAATGCTGCATTTCATAGTATTTTCTAGGATTATTTTTCTTCATTGATTTATGCCAATCTTTTAATTTTAATGCTCCAGATTGTTGAGCCTTTCTTAATTGTTCCTCATAAGTCCCTTTTTGTTTTTTTGATTTAACACAATTTTTACCCCCAATAACTTGTCTCCAGTTGTCATCTAATTCCTTGAAATCTAATTTGCTTTGATTTAATTTTAAAAAACTAATTATTTTTTGGAATCTTTCTTTAAGAATTACTCTACCATTTTCATAGGCGCAGATTGATGAAAGAGGAATCTTTAATTCTTTGGCTAATTTTCTATAAGAACCAGCTTTAGCAATAGATTGTTTTATGATTAACTTTTGTTTTTCTTTATCTAATTGAATATACATTAATTAATAAGATAAATATCTTTTATAAAACCTTTCTGAACTAAAGGGACATTATTTCTTCAAACCTAAATCAACTGGTTCTTTAATTTGATGTTCTTCTAGAAGTTTGTAAACATTTGACTGCTTTGAGCCATGACAAATTGAAGAAATTCCATCAATCGCGTTTTGAATGCACTCAGGCGGACCAATTATGCCAACTGAGTTTTCCTTTAATTCTAAAGAACAACGCGATAAGTCTGACAACACTTTCAAAGTTTTCCCCCCCCCGCCAATTATCCTTGCCCTGACTGATTTCAAATCTTTTCTTTTTGTGTAATCTTTTATACTAATAACTTCAAAATCAAAATCTTCAGATTTTATTGAGATTGCATCTGAATAAGAAAAACCAAAATTAAGAGCATCAATTACTTTCTCAGCAATAAATTCATCTTCGCCTTTCCCTTCAATTTTAACTTCTTTGCCTCTGTTCTGAATTTTAACATTTAGAGTTTTCTCTAATTTTTTTTTATTCTTTAAAATTCTTGGTAGTTTTTCACAAAGTATTACTTTCATAATAGAAATAAAAAAAATAATGTTTTTATAATTATCTTTTAGGACATAAATATTTATTAAGTGAAATTTGTTTTGGTTCTTATGTCATGGGATTCAATTAATAACGTAGCGCATTATACACTCTGTGTCCTAGATGATTTAGAAAAAAATAAGGATATGATTAAAGGAGAAGTTGAATATCTTGGAAGAGATTCTGCAGGACTTTTTGCAACAATGAGGTCATATGGTCCTGATTGGCGTTCTGTTGAAAAAGAATATGGGAATAATCTATTACTTGTAGATTTAAATGAAATATCTTTCTTTTCAAGGCTTAGTACCCGAATTTTAAAGAAAGTTGGCTATCCTATTGGAAAATCAAGAGAGAAATATTCAAAAAAGATAAAAGGTTTTGAAGGCTTGCTTAAGAAAATAGCCAAAGAACCTAATAATATTAATTCCATTCGAGAAAATAAAGATTATACAAGGATGGTTTCCTTTTTAAAAGAATTAGAGAGGATAACCTCCAGAGATAGTTGTTCTTTAGAGTGAAATGTGAAATTTCTAAAACTCATTAACCTTCTTGTTTCAATGGAATATAAGTTATGCATTCGCCAAAAAAAGTCATTTGATTAGGACTACTGCAGTCAGAAACTATACTTGAATTATCTCGTAATGCTAAATCTCTAATTTTTTCATCTTCTTCAGAAAGGGGATTATTCCTATCATTGTACATGCAGTCTTTTTTTGGACATCTCATTTTTTTATTTAGGAGAATTCCTTTTTATTTATTTGCATATTCTAAAATATATTTTTTAAAACTCATTAACACCTTCAGTTTTAAGATAACCATTTTTCTTAAGCCATTCAATTTGATTATTGCGATACTTAAACAAAACATCTCCTTTTTTGTCGTCGAGTTCCCAAGGTTCAATTATCACAACATCATCTGGACGCAACCAAAGTCTTCTCCTGAGTCTTCCGGGAACCCGGCAATTTCTTGCTTTGCCATCAAGGCAATTCACCATCATTTTATTTCCACCTAAGCGCTGTTCAACAATTCCAATAACTTGATTTTCCTTTGGCAACGGAGCCCTAACAATTTTTGGCTCTTCAGAATTATTTTGTTTCTTTTTATTAAAATATGCCATAAAAATTATAGAAAGATTTAGTTTATAAAATGTTTGGAAAAAAATTTAAACAAAGAAAACAATTACTTTTATGCAGCCGGTTTCACGTGGATATCATAAATTAAAGTTTGCAATTGAAAAATTTAAGTTAAATTTAAAAAATAAAGTTTGCGCAGATTTTGGTTCTTCAACCGGAGGTTTTGTGCAGGCAATTTTAGAAGAAGGTCCTGAAAAAATTTATTCAATTGAAACTTCAAAAAACAGATTGCATTTTGCATTAAAAGATGACGAGAGAGTTATAGTCCTTGATAAAACAAATGCCATTCATATTAAGTTGCCTGAAAAGTGTGATTTTATTTCTATTGATGCAGGATGGACAATTCAAAAAAAGATTTTACCGAATGCAATCAAGAATTTAAAAGATAATGGGGAAATTGTTAGTTTAATAAAACCGCATTATGAAGCAAATGAAAAAATAAGAAATGAAGAACACTTGCAGGAAATCCTAGAGAAAGTTAAAAAAGAGATATCCGGAATTGTAGATATTGTAAATATTGTTGAGTCTCCTTTGGTCGGGAAAAAAGGCGGGAATAGGGAATTTTTAATTTTATGTAAAAAGAAGAGTTAAAGTTTAGAATATAAATTTTTAAAAACTAATTTTTTATTTTTCTGTTATGGAAAAAGAATGTTGTTTTAGCCTTGATGGAAGGGTTGAAAATTGTTATCTTAGAAAGATTGATAAAAACTTAGGGAGAAAAAGGTGTGGTTATTTGTTTAAAGACAAAACTAAATGTGATTATTATGTTCCAAAGCCATTTAAAGCAGAACTAAGGCAAAAGGGATGCCCTGAATTTTTCCGACTGAACTTTCAGTTATAATTCCTGACTTAATAGCGCAATCAACTGATTTTTCACCAATTATATTAAATGTTGCATCTTCGCGAATTAGATTTTTCATTGCCTCAATCATTTCTTCAGAATTTTTTTCATCACCTTCAAAAAAAGAAACTTTCACATCCAGTTGAAATTTGCCTTCTTCAAAATATTTTCCAAGAAGTTCTTTGTCGCAAACTGCAACAACATCTCTATAAGATTTATGAATTTTTATTAGCATAAAAAATTTAGAGAGGAAGGATTTATATATTTTGCTTGTCTTATTATTAAATGCAAATTGATCACTTTTTAGAAAGAGAAGAATTCAAAGAACTTGATTTATTATTGACTAAAGAGATGCATAAACTTGATTTATTATTGACTAAAGAGATGCAAAAGTATGCAGGAGAAGAATTAATTAATATGATGATTGATGTTTTTGGAACAAAGGAGAAAGCAAGAAATTGGTTTTATTCAAAAATAGTCGCTTTAGGAGATGAAAGACCCTATGATTTTTGCAAAAGGGGGGACAACCCCACAATTAGACAAGAACTTGTAGTAATTAAATATGGATTGATTTCATAAAAAAATAAATTAGATCTTATTTATATAATTTTAGATAATAATTGTTAAAAAGGATTATTGTAATGAAAATTTATGGAAAAAATTGAAGATATTCAGAAAAGGCAAAAATTTGCACTTGAAACACATAAAGATTATGTTAATAGAATGCACAAGTTCTTTGGGCTGCAGAATCATCCTGGTTATTGTGAAGTCGGGATAGAGGGGATTCTTTCTGCAGGAGGTTTTTTCTATGACCCAGACACTATCTTAGTAAATAATATTTATGATGATAAAAAAGATATTATGTTTATAACAAGCCATGAGTGTGGGCATTTTTTGCATCCTTTTGCAAGAAAGGAACATTATGAAGGAAAAAGATTAAAAGACTTTTCAGAAGAAGATGAAAGTTTGCGTGAGATGGTCACTCATCTTGGAAGCATATATTATTGGGCAATGAAGCAAGGTAAAAAAGGGATTAAAAATTATTATGAACATTTACTGCAAAAAGGGTATGAATCTAAATCAATTGTTGAGGCAAGCATGGCATATAGAATATTCTCTGCAGATGAAAATTTAACTTATCTAAAAAAGATAGCTAATGCAGATTTTGCCAAGTCATGTGATATAATAAGACCAATTGGCTTTTAGGGAGATTTTGGGATATTTCTAAATGATTTTGAAGCATATATGAATAGAGACGACAACTATTGGTTTCAGATGAATGCGTTTTAATTTTCTAGAATATCCAATTAAGAATTGTTTAATAAAAAATAAAAAGAAAAAAATAAAAGTAAAACTAAAAGCCTTTTTTAGCTTCGCCTGATGAAATTGCTTTTTCAGCATTGTCTTTTGACATCATTGCGCACATTTTTGTCTTGCCGCAATCAGAACATATTCCCTTTGCAATAAATCCGCCCTTTGAAGTTTTTTCAATTACAGGGTCTTTCATTTTTCTTTTTGTTTTTCCGCCAGACTTTTTGCACACAACACAATATCCTTCTACCATTTTTACCTCCGATTTAATTATAGATTCAATAGAATCTCTAAAAACCTTAAGTAGCGAGGGTTTTTAAGGATTTTGATTAGATAATTTTTCTCCAACAAAATATTTAGCACGATATATTGCGCTTTGATTTATTCTATTCCTAAAAATATTTGAATCAGAAAAACACCCCCCGCCATTTAACTGAACACGTATTGTTTCTAAGAATCTTTCTAAATCTTTTGTAGAAGAATTATTTATATCTTTCTGAGTTAACTCTCTAAATGAAAGTGTTCCTTCATAAGTAATACCTCCATCAGGATTACTGATTTCTTTATTAACCCCAAAAATATAAAATCCCATTAAGTCCATTTATATCTTACCCCTCACTGAATGCTTAGCACCGCAAGCTAAACAATGAACAAAATTTAATCTGTCTTCTTTTTTGATTTCAGTGTCTGGTTTTCCGCACTCTCGGCAAATTACAAATTCTTTTGCATAATCTGCAATTTTTTGATTTATCTTAGCACTTGGAACTTTTATGTTTAAGACTAATCTCTCTCCTTCAATTTGACCGGATGCTGCAAGTTCTTTTAGAATGAACTTTTGAAAATGCCCTGGCTTACGTCTTAAGTGAGAGGCAATTGCAAGAAAATTAGTAAGAACAGTTTTCTTTCCTTCAAAGTGACCCTCAATTCTAGGAATTTCAAAGCGATCGCTATTTGTATTAACCTGCTTGACCTTTTTGTATGCTTCATCTAGTAATTGTTCGTATGTCATAATTATCTCGCGAAATCAGAGTATATAAATTTTTATAAAATAGAAATCTTAAAATAATTAATGGAAAGTGTGTTTGATGTTGTCAGTGATGGAATGGAAATTTTTCTAAGAACTCTTGAAGATGAATTAAAGGGAACTCTTCATTGCATTGCTCATGCAGGAAAGAATAAAGATAAAAGATATATTGCCTCTAGTAGAAGATATTATGAAAGAAAATATGGAGAGATAATGAATGAATTAACTACGCCACTTAACTGGACAGGAATAAGTCCTATTGATTCCCTGGGAATTCCGGGGGAGTTTATATCAAATGCTTATTATAATTTTATTGAATTAGGAAAAGACTTAAAACATAAAACTTCTGAAGAACTTCGGGAAGAAGCAGAAAATATTCTCGGAGAATATCTGGAAATCCCAGACCCAAATGATTTTGATAATGAAACTAGAAATGAGATTCTTAAAAGCTGGGGATGGACAGATAAAATGATTGAGATGTTCAGAGAAAATTGAACTTATAAAAAACTATATAAACTAAATTTGCATTGTTTGGTTATGGATATAAAAAATATTGTTCTTGGAATTGCGATTATGATTCTGACAATTTTCGTGGTTGTTTATGGAAATAATTTAATTTTTGAAAAGCCTGAGTACGATGATTTTTGCGGAAGTGTGAGAACTGCGAAAGTTATTGAAACTCAAAGCGAATGTGCTGCAGAAGGAGGAGTGTGGGAAGACCATGGTTATTGCAATATTTATTCCGGTTGCGAAGAGGAATATGACAAGGCAAGGGAGAAATATTATAAAAAAGTTTTTTTAGTGACTCTTCCTCTTGGGATAATTATAATTGCAATTGGCGCTTTAGTTTTTGGTCTTGAAGCAGTTGGCGCAGGACTTATGGGCGGAGGAGTTGCAACAATTCTTTACGGCGTCGGGGGATACTGGCAATATTCTGCAGACCTGATGAAATTTTTATTAAGCTTAGTTGGATTAGTTATTGTAATTTATGTGGCTTATTGGTTTAATAAAAAATACCATAAAAAATAAGTTATTTCAAAAGATATAAATTTTTATAAAGAGATATTTCTATGAAAAGTTATGGCAAAGATTAAAGATATAACTGGGGAAAAGCTTTTAGAGAACTTTCATGTTTTATTGATTCACTTTATGGAAAAAGTTTTGATGTTGAAGTAAAATACACCCCAGAATGGATAAAAGTCAAAGAGAAAGAAAAAAACGATTTTTGGAATCAGCAATCTACATGAGACTGCCTATCTATACTCTTCAAAATTTGAAGGAGTACTAAAAAGAACATTTAAACTCTATGAAAAAATGTCTGGGATAGGAGATACATTTTCTATTAAAAAAGATTATAGTTAACTCTTAGATTTTTAACAAAGTTTAAGTTCTTTAATAAAACTCTTTGTAAATTTTTCAACCAAAGGATTACCCTTAACTAAAAAATTCTGAATTCTTCTGGAGTATGAGTCAAAAGTTATTTCATTAAAGTAAGGTGATTTTATTGCAGCACATTCTCCTAAATTCCTCATAATCGCAGCATACATTCTTGGAAATTCTCCAGTAATAGGTTCAAGCGTCAATAAAAAATCTAATGGAAAATTCAGTTCTCTTTTTTTCTCAAAATCATTTTTAATCTTTTTTAATGCAAAGTGATATTGCCTGGTTTTAAATGGGAAACTTTTTATTCCTTTATTGTATAACAGATAAAGAACTTCTTCTGCAAAAATTAATTCATCTCTGTTTAGCTCCATTTTAACCCAGCCAACGAACTTTTCCAGGGCGGGGTTCAAAAATAATTCCTTCTTCAAGGAGCTTTTGAATTTCCTGATTTATTATTTCTGGTGTTGCCTCTCTTAACTCCATGATGATTTTGTCTGTTTCAATGCCGCCGTCTTCTTCAGATGATTTTATTTTTTCTAAAATTTTATCTTTTATTGCGATCATTTCTGTTCTCTCGACAGGGGTTGTGTTTTTATTTCGCTCTTTTTCTGTTTCAAGTTTTCTAATTAGTAAATATTTTGAATCATGTTCTTTTATTATGTCTGGGGAAATATAAATTTCATTATTGTAAAATCTTAAGAGACCTATTACAACAACAGTTTGTCCTTGTAAAATATTTTTGAATTTCCCAACATCGTCAGCAAAGACTCTCATTTTCATTTGTCCTGAGCCGTCGTCGATTGTAAAAGAAGTGAACTTGGTTTCTCCTTCGCTGTCGTATCTGTCAACTATGTTTCCGATTACATTAATTCTGACTATTTTTTTATCTCCTAATTCTAAAAAAGAAAATCTTTCATTGTCCATTATTGGTTTTCCAATTAACAAGTCTCCGATTCGAAATTTGTATGCTGTGTGTCGTTTGAATTTTTGCTGGTCTTCCATCTTTTAATAGGTGTTGAAAATTATTAGGGTTTTTAAGTTTTTATGAGGTTTTTTGAGTGATTGCAAAACTTAAAAAGAATTTTTCCCATATTATAAAATGAAAATAGAAACAATAGTAAAAAAAACTTTGAAGGATATTGGTTTAAAAAAATCAGACAAAATTTTAGTTGCGCTCTCAGGTGGCAAGGATTCAACTATCATGGCATATTTCTTAAAAAAGTTTGGATTTGATATTAAGGGTTTTCATATTGATCTTGGGATGGGGGAGTATAGCGAGGAATGTTTGAAAAAAGTAAAAGAACTTTGCAGTGACCTTGGAATCGAACTTCATTTGTATGGTGTGAAAAAAGAAATGGGGAGCAGCATGTGTTATTTGAGAGGCGCAATTCAGTCAAAACACAAAAAAGGGCAAATTAAAAATTGCGCAATTTGCGGAGTTATCAAAAAATGGATAATGAATCGCGAGGCAAGAAAATTAAAGTTTGACAAAATTGCAACAGGGCATAATCTCGACGATGAAGCACAGACTTATTTGTTGAATATTTTAAAGGGGAATTTAAAATTAAGTTTCGGGACAGGAGCAATTACTCAGAATGTGAAGAATAAAAAATTCATCCCGAGGATAAAGCCTTTGTTTTATTTGGCAGAAAAAGATATAAAAAAATTTTCTAAAGAAAAAAGGCTGCCTGTGAATTATGAAAAATGCCCGTGCGCAATTGATTCTTATCGAATACAGGTTAGAAGTTTTTTGGAAAACTTGCCAACAAAAGAGAAGATGAATATTGTGAAAAATTCTCAGGAAGTTTTAGGAAAAAGGAAAAAGGAAAAAGTTAAATTGCAATATTGTGAAAAATGCGGAGAACCGACGATGAATAAAATTTGCAAGAAGTGTGAGTTGGTGAGATTTGTCTAAAGAGAGATTTTATTTTTAATTTTTTTCAAAAAGTTTGAATTGCTAGAAACCAACTGCAGAATGTTGATGCAACAATGCAGCCCTTGCGCAACGATCAAAAATCTCACTTGGAACTTCAATTATATTTTTAATCGTATGCTGCGACTGATAAAATCCAGATTCTTTTTTTTTCCACATCTTCCCGGGTGTATCTTATTGCAACCTGGTCTCCCACCTGGATTTGCTGATTTTTATCTTCTTCAAAATTCCCTTCACTAAAAAAAGATTATCTAAAAACTTTCCTTTTACAATCCTTTCTTTATTATCTGCGATTAATACTCTTGCATAAAAGCCCACAGAAATATTCTCTTTATCTACAATCATTTCACTATGCATTGGATAAGAATCTTCACCCCATTTTAAAAGAACATAAAATAGATTTTCATTCCCCACCCTTCTACCGGTTTTTCTAACCCCATGTTCAGAATATCTTTGCATTTTTGTATCCATAATTAAAAGAGAAAATTATTATTTATAATTATTTGTATACTCAAAAAGATGTTTTGATTTCTGCTGCATAATTTCTACAACATATAAATCTTTATAAATATTAGAGGTTGTTTATTTTTATGGAAAAAGGAATTGATGAAAAACTCAATAATGAAAAAAATGAATGCAAGAGAGTTATAGAAAGTTGTTTATTAGAATCTCCATACATCACAATCAATGATGCAAGTATATGCAATTTTGATGTTGATTGTATTGTGGCGGACTATTTAGTAAAAAAGGGTTACGAAAGATTTCTAATAAAAGATGTAACAGAAGGATTTATGGTGGGGGGGATTTCAGAGAGTATTTTGCGTGAATTTGCACAAGAAAAAAAAGTTTTTAAGGGCAGAGTAGGGGATTTTACACTCAGGGAAGAATATGCCGTGCATAGTGTAAGATATTTTGAAGCACATCATCCCGATTAAAGTAATAACTTAAGGCCTTAATCTTCTTTTTTACCTTTTTTCTTAAATATGTTTTTTATTTTCATTTTAGAGAAAACAAAAATGTAAAGTATTTCTAAAATTCCTAAGGTGTTTAGAATTCCTAAAACTATGAACCATGGTATTGAGCCTTTGCGGGCAGATTTCCAAAGTGCAAGAAGTTTCCAAACTCCTGACCAAATTACAATTAAGACAAGCACCCAAATTGGAACACCCAATGCTGCTGAAGCAATTGCCAAATAATCGTTTACCATTTTACCTCTTAACAATATTATAAGAATTCAGTTTATAAATATTTCTCAAAAGTTTGTGTTACTTTTTTTTGATAGTTCTAAAAGTTTAAATAGAAAAAGATTTTTATGTTTTGCATTAAATACAATTTATTGAGTTGTTAAGTATTATAACATACAATATATTGTAGTAAAATAAAAACAATGGAATGCCCATATTGTGCACATTCAAGTCTTCGGGTGACTGATAAAAGAGATTCGCCAACAGGCATAAGGCGAAGACGCGAGTGCAAAAAATGCAAAAAAAGGTTTACAACTTATGAAAATATAGTTGAACATATGTTTTACATCATCAAAAAAGATAAAAGGAGAGAGAAATTTTCAAGAGAAAAATTGCGATGCGGGATTGAAAAGGCATTTGAAAAAAGACCTGTATCACATGAAAAAATTGACAAAATGATAAATCAAATTGAGGAACAATTGAGGAAAAAGGGGAAGAAAGAAATTCCAAGTTCTTTTTTAGGGGAACTGATTATGAAGAAGATAAAATCAGTTGATAATGTCGCGTATATTAGATTTGCATCTGTTTACCGAGATTTTCAGGATTTAGGAGATTTTCGGCGAGAGATTAGGGGGATGAATTAAAGAATGGCGAAATATTCAAGCGGTTTGGAAGATAATTTAGAATTAGCAGATTCATCTATAACCGCTCTTGAAGGAAGATATTTAAAAAAAGATGAAAAAGGGAGAGTTCTTGAAACAGCGACAGATATGTATAGAAGGGTTGCAAGAAATATTGCATCTGCTGAAGCATTTTATCTTAAAGGATTAAAAGACAAGGTAACAAAAGAAATGCCTTTTAGTGAACGCTATGAGATTATCGGCGAAGATGCGAGGGTAAAAGAGTTTGAGGAAGACCTTTTTGGAGTGATGTATAATGGAGAATTTTTATTTAACTCTCCGACACTGATGAACGCAGGAGGAGATTTGCAGCAGCTTGCAGCATGTTTTGTTTTGCCTGTTGGGGATAGCATGGAAGAAATTTTTGATTCTCTGAAATGGACTGCGATGGTTCATAAATCTGGGGGGGGAACAGGTTTTTCATTTTCAAGATTAAGGTCAAAAGATAGTTATGTTGGGACAACTGGGGGGGTTGCATCCGGGCCAATTTCATTTATGAAAATTTTTAATTCTGCAACAGAGCAGGTTAAACAAGGCGGAACAAGAAGGGGGGCCAATATGGGAATTCTTAATGTTGATCATCCAGATATTCTTGATTTTATTTATGCTAAAGAAAAAGATGGGGAACTTAATAATTTTAATTTGTCTGTTGGAGTTACTGACGAATTTATGAATGCAGTTAGAGAGGGAAGAAATTATAATCTAATCAATCCGAAGGATGGAAGTGTCGCAGGAGAATTGGATGCAAGGAATGTTTATGAAAAGCTTGTTGTGCAGGCGCACCACAATGGAGACCCTGGGGTTGTGTTTATTGATAAAATGAATAAAGATAATCCAACACCAAAAGTTGGAAAGATAGAATCAACAAATCCCTGTGGAGAACAGCCGCTTCTTCCAATGGAGGCATGCAATCTTGGCTCGATAAATCTGGGGAAAGTAGTTACTAAGAATGGTGACACAGACTGGAATAATCTTGAGAGGATTGTTAGAATCGCAACAAGGAGTTTAGATAATGCGATTGAAGTCGGAAAATATCCCTTGCCGCAAATAGAAAAAATGGTTCTTGCAAACAGAAAAATTGGTCTTGGAGTCATGGGATTTTCAGATTACTTAGCAAGAAAAAAAATTAGTTATCAAAGTAAAAAAGCATTGATTGAAGCAAAAAAAGTTATGAAATTCATTAATAAAACTTCAATTGATGAATCAGAAAAATTAGCACAGGAAAGAGGAGCTTTTCCAAATTTTGATGAGAGCATTTATGCAGAACAAAATCTTCCTCCAAGAAGAAATGCGACTCTTACAACAATCGCCCCGACAGGAACACTTTCAGTTATTGCGAATGCTTCTTCAGGAATTGAACCACTTTTTGCTCCAGTTTTTAATAGAAATGTTGGAGACAGTCTTGGAAAAGATTTAATTGAGGTTAATCCAACTTTTGAAGAATACCTTAAAGAGAAAGATCTATATAGCAAAGAACTTTTGATGGCGATCGCAAAAGATCCTCATCTTAAAAATACGTTCCTCCCAGAAAAAATAAAAAATGAAATAAAGGAATTATTCCCAACAGCGCATGATGTTGCTCCTGAGTGGCATGTGAGAATGCAGGCAGCTTTTCAAAAATATGTTCATAATGCAGTGAGCAAAACTGTTAATTTGACAAAGGATGCCACAGTGGAAGATGTTCGCAGAATCTATGACTTAGCATATGAATTAGATTGCAAAGGAATTACAATTTATCGGGATGGAAGCAAGGAAAAGCAAATTTTGACAACAGGCGAAAAAGAAGACGGAACAAAAGCTTCTCTTGAAAATTTAATAAGGATTCCAAATATTATTTCTGCACTTAAAGTAAAACAAGCAACACCAAAGGGGAATATGCATGTAAACATGAGTATCGACCCAAAAAGAAATTATGATGTTGTGGAAGCATTCGGGACAATTGGGAATGCAGGCGGTGAAATCGCTGCAAGTTTAGAGGCAATCGGGAGACTTTCTTCAGAACATTTAAGGGGGGGCGGAAGCTCATTGGGGCTAATTAAAAAACTAAAAGATATTGGTTCAAAAGATAGCTCCATTACAAACTCGGGGTTAGTCAGTTCAATCCCGCAAGGATTTTCAAGAGCTTTAATGAAATATGAACTCGCAAGAAGAACCCACCCTATTAAAGATATCCTTTTGGGGAGAGTTGATTTTGACGAACTTGACGAAGAGGTTTCGGGAATAATTCGCGGAGATAATTTTGAAGAGTATTTGAAAGAAAATGAAAGAAAAAGTTTAAACGGAAAAGGGAAAAAGACTCCTAAAGATGTTTGCCCGGATTGTGGGGATAAGTTAAGACCTGAGGAGGGATGTATGAAATGCACATGCGGATTTAGCAAATGCGGCTAAGAATTTTTACATAATTTTTTAAACAACAATATTCTTTAGAATTTATGAAAGATAAAATTTATGATTTAATCATTATTGGTGCTGGGCCGGCTGCATTAACTGCTGCGGTTTATGCTGCGAGGTATAAATTAAATGTTTTGGTTTTGGGGAGAGTTCCAGGAGGGCTGATTAATGAGGCACACAAGGTTTGCAATTTTCCAACTTACGAGGGAATAAAGGGTTTTGAATTGGGCCAGAAAATGGTTGCGCAAGTCAAGGCAATGGGGGTTTTAATTAATAATGAGGAAGTGATTGAAATAAAGAAAAATGAGAATTTTAAAATCAAGACAAAAGCAAATGAGCATTTTTCAAAAAAGATTATTTTGGCGATTGGAACAAAAAGGCGAATGCTTGATGTTAAGGGTGAGAGGGATTTTTTTGGCAGAGGGGTTAGTTATTGCGCAACCTGCGACGGAGCATTTTACAAGGATAAAAAAGTGGGTGTTGTTGGCGGTGGAAATTCAGCACTGACTGCAGCGTTATTGTTATCAGAATATGCAACAGAGGTTTATTTAATTTACAGAAAAGATAAATTCACAAAAGCCGAGCCTGCATGGATTGAACAGGTTGAAAAAAATAAAAAAATAAAACCAGTTTTTAATTCAAATGTTGTTGAGATTTTTGGGAGCAAGGGTGTTGAGGGAGTGAAGCTTGACAATAATGAGGAAATAAAATTAGACGGAGTTTTTATTGAGATTGGCTCAGTTCCTGATGAGAAATTGCTGAAGCCTTTAGGTCTTGAATTAGATGGGGGTTATGTTGTTGTGAATAAAAATCATGAGACAAATGTTAAGGGGGTTTTTGTTGCAGGAGATATTACTAATAATCCATTAAAGCAGGTTGTAACTGCATGTGCTGAAGGGGCAATTGCTGCAAAGACTGCTTATGAAGAAATACGAAAAAATTTGTAGTAAATTTTTTAAATAGGATTAAGGTTTTGGTTGAAAATTTTCTAATTTTATTTAATTGGTTCCAAAAATCCTTTATCCTTTCTCCCCCAAAATCTCTTGAATGAAAAAGGAGAGACTCCTGAATATCTCTCGACATTTATCCCAACTTCATTAAACATTTCTTCTGAAAGTTCGTCTCCATATCCGGAATCATAAACTACTCTTGTTATTCCTGACTGAATTATTGTTTTTGTGCAAAGAGAGCAGGGTTTAGTTGTGCAATATAATGTGGCTCCGATAACATTAATTCCATGTCTTCCTGCATTTATAATAGCATTCTCTTCTGCATGAACTCCTCTGCAAGATTCCAGCCTTTCCCCTGAAGGAACATTTAGCTGTTCTCGTCTGCATCCTAATTCCTTGCAATGTCTGGAGTTTCTTACTGCCCCGTTATATCCTTGTGAAACTACTCTGTCTCCTTTTACTATGACTGCTCCGACTGCTCTTCTTAGGCAAGTTGAGCGAGATGCCCAATCAAAAGCTTCATTCATGTATTTTTCATCAAAACCCGGTCTTCTTCTCTCTCCTTTAATTAGATTAACAAAACCAATTTTGCCTTCTACAAATTCATATCTTGCTTTTGCAATATTCTCCTCAGGAGTTCCATCATTAAAATTATTTATAAAAATATAATCACTTGCATTGATGCATGAAGACAGCGATTGTTTTGCAGGGTCAGTTGAAAACATTTCTCTTTTTTCATCTGACAAAAATTTTTCTAAACTAACCTGATCTTTTTCAGATTTTCTTTTCATGATACGATCATATCTTAATTTCGGATCTGCATCAACTGCAATTAAACAAAAATCATCTAAACTTTTGAGAGTGTCAACTTCACCTTTAGTTCTTATGCTCTCAATTAGTGCATTTTTCTTTCCTCTTTTTGCTCTTTTGTATAACCTCTTTACAATATAATCCGGACCATGTTCTTGTCTTAATTCATTTGCAACTCTAACCATTGAATCACAATTAACTGTTTCTTTTCTTTTTTCTATCTCCTGAGTTAAAAAGTTAGTTACAGAATAATGCTTGAATCCTTCATCATCGAGAAAATCTGCAAGAGTTCCCTTTCCTGCACCAAGTGTTCCGGTTAAACCAATTATCATAATAAGAAAATTAAAAATTCTTTTTTAAGGATTTATGTTGTTAATTAGATAGTTTAGGAAAGAGAAAAATTCAAACAAGTTCATTATATCTTTTTTATTTTTAAATACCTTTCAATTCCTTTTTTGTTTTTGAATGCAATTTTGTATTTATGTAATTTGTTTGGGTGCACCCATGCAGATGAACTTGATTCGTTATTTATTTGCACTTTCCCGGAATGATTTGCTGAAAAATATAAGTTGATTAAATGCATATCAGAGAAACCCGGCAAATTATCCTGATAAAATAAAAATTCTAAATTGGATATTTCTAACCTTGTTTCCGTTTCAACTTCATCAATACATGCTTTCTCAATAGTTTGACCATACTTAACTTTGCCTCCGGGCAAACAATATTCACCTTTTTTGTACCTTGATTTATTCGATCGACGTAAGAGCAAAATTCTATCTTCTGAATCTTCTAGAATAATTCTAACTACTGGGATTGGAAATTGAAACATATAAACTAAAGATTATCTCTTAATATAAATATTTCTACTCTCAATCACATAAAATTTTGATTATTTTTTATTGTTTGGCAAAATTTCTTTTTGGCAGACAAATAATTTTACGACGAGTATTAAAATCTTCTTTTCCAAACTCCCCCGGATAAGCCTTATTTACCGCAGCATAAGGAGAAGAATTAAATCTTTTAGCGAGGATTCCCCAAAAACCCACATCCCGGAATAATTTTACTGTTGCATAGGCGGGGATTAATTCTTTTGAGATTTTAAGGTAATCATCAAAAAGCCATTTTACTGCACTTCCTACCAATTTTTCTGGATTATTTTAGGCAAATTAAAAAGTGTAATGCGGAAGGATAATTTTTATAAATTATCTTTTAAGTGGTTTTATTAAAATGAAAAATCTCGAAATAAAAATTAAAAAAGTTCACAAAAATGCAGTTATTCCAAGATACATGACTCCCTGGGCAGCAGCAATGGATGTTACTGCAGTTGAAAAAGAAATTAAAGAATATTGCATTCAATATAACACTGGCTGGTGTTTTGAAATTCCTGTGGGTTATGGAATATTTGTATTCCCAAGAAGCAGTGTAACAAATACTGGTTTAATCATGGCAAATTGCGTTGGAGTTTTGGACCCAGATTACCGAGGAGAACTAAAAGTAAGATTTAAAAAATTTCAGGAAAGAGAATATGAGGTTGGAGAAAGAGTTGCACAAATTATTGCAATGCGTTATAGAAAAATGAGTTTTAAACAAGTTAAAGAATTAAGTGAAACAGAAAGAGGGTCTGGAGGATTTGGAAGCACTGGGCTTTAGAGGTTTAATCTTTCATAAATTACTTTCATTATTTTTTCATTTACAGTTTTGATTGAATCTCCTTCTCTATCCTCAACAATTGCATATCTTTTTTCTGTTGGCGCAAGTTTGTAAATTCCATCTACAACTCTTTTGTGAAAACCAAGAGCCTCTTGTTCAAAACGTGTTTGTGTGTCTCCGGTTTTTTCAATTGATCCCCATGCTCTGTTTAAAAAATATTCTGCATCTCCTGCAACAAAGATTGTCAAGTCAGGCAGTCTTCCATCAAGAGCAATGTTATTTAGGTTTTTGATTAGTTCTAGATCCATTCCTCTTGCATAACCTTGGTATAGTAAAGTTGCATCTGGTCCGCGGTCACTTAAAACAGATTTTCCCGAAGATAATGCAGGTTTTATTACTTCTTCATTATGCTGAGCCCGATCTGCACAGTAAAGAAGTAATTCTGCTTTGGGAGATAGATTCTTAGAATCAGGATCAAGTAAAACTCCTCTGATTCTTGATCCAATTTCTGTTCCGCCAGGTTCTCTTGTGACTACAACTTCTAAACCCCTTTTAAATAGTTCATCTTTAACAAGATTTATTTGTGTAGATTTTCCAGAACCTTCGGGTCCTTCTAATGTCATATAAAATGGAATTTTCATTTTCTAAAAACCTCTAAAAATTTAATCAGTCTTCATGCAACGAAGTTTTGCCAAGTCTTCTGCATAGCCATAAAGATGTAAGCCTTTACTTTCAACAATCATTTCTCCGTCTTTAACTCCGATTTCTCCTGCCACGTATTCTTTTAGATTTTGAATTCCTGCTAAATTTGCAGGCATACCCCCCCATAGATCCCATGACCTGAAATAAATAATAAAGTTTAATTGGTCATCCTGAACTCTTGTGTCAATACTTCTTAAGCACGGCGGGTCAATTAAAGTTAAATCAGAATTATTTGCAACCTGTAAAACCATTTGATTATTTCTTGCCCCGAATGTTTTGTAAGTGTCAATTACCCATTCAGTTTGATTAAGATAAAGTTGGTCATTTTCTCTGAAGACAATTTTACCATCAGGATTTTTAATTAGTTCAGGCAATCGCTCATCAATAATATCTGTATTTGCTTCTTGAATCCATCTTAGTTTGTCTCCAGTTATTGGAGCTTTTACTAATCTCTCACCATAAGTATAAGACTCTCCTGGTTGTTTTTCTCCAGTCATTAAATATCCAATATAAGAACGCTCATATCCATCCCCACCGTAAATATATGCTTCTTCAACTGGATTTGGAATTCCGCATGAGGCAGGGATGTCTGGAATTAAAGGCTGAGTCCCAGGGTGTTTAACATGTCCTGTAAAAAAATCATATTCAAGTCTTGTTTGCCCTGCATATGAACCTCTGTCAATTTTGAATCTCCTTCCATTATCAAGAATATCATGAACCGCCTGAAACCAAAGGTCTGGCAAATCTCTCGCCTCTATTTTATGTATTTTCATGAAAAATAAAAATCGTTAAACTTTTTAAGGAATTATATACTGCAGAATATATATTGAGTTTCAAACATGTTTTTTATGATATAAGAAATTAAAAGCATAAATTTAATATTAAGAAAATGTTTTACAAAGAGATTTATAGCTGTTTAATTCCCTGCAAACCTAAAAATATTATTATTGATGAATTTGAAGGCTCGGGCTATAGAATGGGGGACCTTTTTTTGATTAGTTCGCGTTTTGATGAAGAAACTCAATGCCTGGCTTTGTTGCATGAATTGGTTCATGACTTCCCAGAATTTAGAGGAAAAAGTCTCGGGCATAATAGCGAGGAAAAAATAGAAGAAGGAATTGAAAAAACTGCCAAAGATATTTTTAATAACAGACCTTTGATTAGAAAATATGTTAATAAGCAATTAGAATTAGCAAGGGAATTTCCTGATAATAGATAATCAGAATATCATCAAAAACCTTTTAAATTATTAACTCGTTAGGGAATTATGATAGATAATGACAAGGTGCCGGAGTTAACAAATAGTGGATTTGAGGATTTTGTAAAGGAGGGTTTTGTGTTGGTTGATTTTTTTGCAGAGTGGTGTATGCCGTGCATGATGATGGGGCCGATAGTTGATGAATTAAGTGAAAAGTTTAAAGGTAAAATAAAATTCGGGAAAGTTAATATTGAGGACAATCAGAGTCTGGCTGAGAAGTTTGAAGTTCGCTCGATTCCGAATTTTGTGTTATTTAAAGACGGCAAGGCAATTGATAATTTTGTCGGAGGAATGAGTCAGGAAGATTTTGAAGAAAAGTTAAAAGGGCATCTTTAGAAATTTCCAGGGAAGCTTTTAAATTATATTTTTTAGAACACATTTATTTTTAAATTAAAATTTCCTTAGAAGTTTATGTATATTGACGAACATGTGCATCTTCGTGATGAAGAGCAAAGTTATAAAGAAACAATAAAACACGTTTTAGAAATTGCCGAGGTTGCAGGAGTTGATGCAGTTTTTGATGTTGTCAATACAAATAATCCTGTTACAACAAGAAGAAGAGTTGAAGAAAGACTTGAACTTGCAGAAAAGGCAAATTCAAAAGTTTTTTATGGATTATATTTCGGGATTACTAACAATCCGAAACAGATTGAAGAGTGTGTGAAACTTTATTATGAATTTTTTCCAAAGCCTGGGGCAAAAGTTGGAATGATCGGGGGAAAAATGTTCGCAGGAGAATCAGTAGGAAATCTTAATTTATCAAAATTAGAAGAGCAGAAAATGGTTTATCCTGTTTTAAGTAGTAATGGCTATGAGGGAGTATTGGCAACTCATTGCGGGAGAAAAGATTTAATGAAACCTGAAATTTGGAATCCAAAAAATCCTATAACTCATTCTTATGCAAGACCAATTATTTCGAAAGTTGAATCAATGAAAGATCAAGTTGAGTTTGCATTAAGTGCAAATTTTCAGGGAAAGCTTCATTTTTTTCATGTTTCAAGCCCTGAAGAAGTGGATTATATTTCAAAAGTTAAAAAATATTTAATGCCAGGAGAAGTTACCAGTTTAAAAGTTTCATGTGAAGCAACTCCAAATCATTTATTTTTATTTAATGAATTAATGAATGAAGAAGACGGAATTTTATTAAAAGTTAATCCTGCATTAAGACCAAGAAAAATTCAACAAGGGCTCTTGCAGTGTTTAAAAAATGGAGAGATAGACACAATTGGAACTGACCATGCACCCCATTCAGAAGATGAAAAAAAAGAAAAATATTTTTCAGGAATTCCAGGTCTTGATTTATGGCCGAGGGTTGCAAGAAGGCTTAAAGAAGAATGTTTATCAAAAGAAAAAATTAGCACATTAACTTTTGATAATCAGGTTAAATTATTTGGTCTTGAAGGAATTATAAAAAAGTCTGATAATTCAGGAGACGAAACTCTTGATGAATATCCCAACTTAAGACCAAAAGGAATTTTAAAATGGATTTAGTAAGAAAAGGATTTGATAATTTTTATGATAGGATAAAAATTGGAATTTTCAAAATCACTCATAATGACCCTGAAAAAGCACATGAACTCTTTAGCTCTTTTTGTAGGATGATTTATTCAACAGGGCTTGATAGATTATTAAAAACAAATGAACAATCAAAAATTCCAATTTCAAATGCAGCAGGATTTAACAAAGATTGCGAAATCCCTTTAAGAGTTTTAAAGAATTTGGGTTTTGATAGGGGAGTTATTGGTTCTGTAAATGGAAAGTACTGGAAAGGAAATGAAAGACCAAGAATAGTAAGGGATTTGGAAAATGAATCTTTAATAAACTGGATGGGGCTAAATAGCGAGGGAGCAGAAGTTGTTGCAAAAAAAGTTAGACAAAATTATGAAGATGGCTTAGACTTTCCTCTTACCATTAGCATAACTCCGACGCCAGATATTTCATTGAATGGAGATAGGCGCATTAAAGATGTTGCCAAGACAATTTGCGCATTTAGATATTTTCCTTTTGTTGACCGATTTGAATATAACCCTTCCTGCCCAAATACAGAGATATCGAAAAAAGATAGATTAGGGGAGACAAGAGATATGCTTTGGGTTCACAGGCAATTTGCTCCTGGAAAAGACTTGTATGTGAAAGTCTCACCTGATATGACTGACAAAGAGATTGATGAATTTATTGCTTCAACATCTGATTTAGTTGATGGATACACTTTAACAAATACAACGACGCAACATAATTATGAAAAAGGTGGAGGAAGTGGAAATCTTGTTTGGAATCCTTCATTTGAAACCCAGAAAAAATTTTATGAAAGATTAAAAAATTCTAACAAAAAAATAATTGCTTGCGGAGGAATAAATTCAAGAGAAAAAGTTAAAGAAAGAAAGGATTATGGTGCAAGTGAAATTCAGATTTTTACTCCGTTAATTTTTAGAGGAACAAAGTTACTAAAAGAACTAAAGAAATAGTTTTAGGATAATAATTCTTATAAATAGGGTTTTGTGTTGATTTTCATGAAAAAATTTTCAGGAGGAAAATGGGTCGGACAAAAAGGACAGGAATATTCTGCAACTTACAACTTTCATCATGATATTTATAATTGCCCTGAACCAGGAGTTTCAGCTGTTGCGCATTTTTCTTATTCACGAGGAGGCTATGAGGGTGGAGGAGATGTCTTTTTATCAAAG
Organism: Candidatus Pacearchaeota archaeon; assembly: GCA_050124795.1. Lineage (GTDB taxonomy): Archaea > Nanobdellota > Nanobdellia > Pacearchaeales > GW2011-AR1 > JASFEO01. The sequence goes on along the minus strand of JASFEO010000001.1, from coordinate 18,705 downwards.
GACTTAACTGATTCTAAAAGAACAATAAGTCATCAAACAAGATTAAAAGTTTCTGACAAAATCACAACTATTGACAAGGGAGGAACAAGACGGAGATACCAGAATGAAAAATTATTAAATGAGCTTATGAAGATATATGATGTGCAGATACAATTAAGAAGCGACTTGCCTCAGGAAATGAAACAAGATATTATTTATGGAACTATTGCAGATGTTGCGAAATTTTGCAGCGAGGCTGTTGCCAAAAATTATCGTGGAGAAAAAATAGAAGAGGTTGAAAAAATAATTCCAAGAACACAGGCTAAGTGGGTTACACCAAAAAGATTGCTTGATATTGGGAAAAAATTATTTGTTAGTGAATGCATCTATCCTGCAAATATTGATTTTGTAAAAGGGTGCCAAACAAGTTTTATTCCTGGTGAAGATGCAACTTATGAAGGAAGTCCTGTTACCGAAAAAGGAGAATTCAAAAATTGGTTTTTTGCTCCATGGGGTCAATGCGGATATCCTTGTTATGCAGAACGACATAATAACAAACCTTTTTCAAAAACACTTCATAGAATTGATTTTAATGAATTGGAACGTCTTTTAATGGGGGGGTTTTGCCCTGAACATAATAGTGATATTCCTCAAGGGTTTCCAGTTGAATATTTAAGATTTGGGAAATGGACTGAATCCTGGACAGTTGCGACACAGGAAAATTTCAAGAAAACTTTAGAATTAATGATTAAAACAAAAACAAAAGGAATCATCCCAATCAAACTTCTTCCGTTTCAAAAAGAATTAGTAGAATTATTCAGAAGCACTAATTCAGTTATTCCTTATAGTATTGGTCGCGATGAATATGAACAAGGAGCGGTTTTAAATGAATGCCCTAATGAATACAGAGTTGAAAAAATACTTGAGTATCGAGATTCCAAAGTTAATGCTTTTCCGTTTTTGCATATTATTGCAAATGATTCTCCGACAAAAAGAGATTTGAATTATATTAATTTCTTTCTTGAAAATAAATCTCCTGTTCTTCTGCTTCCATTAAGATTTAAAACTAAAGAGCCTTATAATAAATTAAGTGGATTAAATTGGGATATTGAAAAAGAGATTGGGAGATATCATCCTGAATTAAAGGTTGCAGGTTCTGTTGGCCATGAAATGGATCACAAATGGACAAGACCATTTGTCCACCCTGATTGGTTAAAAATGATTAAAGATAATAATGGAAGAGTTAGAATGTGCCATCATAATTCGGTGGATACTTATTGCGGGAAGTGTTTTCATGAAGACGGAATAATTACTCCTACAAAAAAGAACAATATAATAATTAATACTGGAAGTTGGAAAAAGAGAAAGAAAAAAGAAAAGCCTAAGAAAAAAATTAGTAATGAAAAAGATGATATTGAATTATTTTTAGAGAGAGGGAATCTGCAAAATTAATTAGATAAGTTTTATAAACCAATTCTTTCTATATTTTTTATTGGCTCCGTAGCTCAGCTTGGTCAGAGCACTAGGCTTTTAACCTAGGTGTCGAGGGTTCAAATCCCTTCGGGGCCATTTGAGGATTTGAAAAATCCTTTTGATTCTCCGGGATTTAAAGTCACGTAAACTCAACAAAATTGAAATTCGAGGGTCGAGCAACCTTGTGGTAAAAGTATCGCCTGCACAGAAACTTTGTGCAAGGTTAGGAGATAAAGGAAATCCCTTCGGAGGCATAATCGATATTTATAAAACCCTCTTTTCTTTTTTATATTCATGAAAGCATTATCACTAAAGCAGCCATTTGCAGAATTAATTTTGCATGGAAAAAAGAAAATTGAACTGAGAAATTGGAATACAAAATTCCGTGGAGAGTTTTTAATTCATGCCTCAAAAATTCCAGATAAAAGCGCTATGAAAAAATTTGGATTTTGCGATTTATCGTGCGGATTTATTTTAGGCAAAGCTAAATTAGTTGATGTAAAAAAAATATGAAAATAAAAAAGAACACAAAAAAGATAAAAATCTTCATCTGGCAGATACTTCATGGGGAAATTATGGATTTATTTTAAAAAATGTTAAAAGAATTAAGCCAATTCATGCAAAAGGAAAATTGGGTTTTTGGGAGTTTGAAAAACAAGTAAAATAACAAATCAATCTATATTCTCTAAAATATATATCACAAAATATATATTCTACTATACACGAAAGGTTTTTAAACGAAAAATTAGTAACTTTTATTATTATCAAGTTGTTAAAAAAGTTTATAAGTCATGATTATGCGCAGTTTGATAATTTCCCTCGATAAAATGCACATACTACAGCCCAAACATATTAAACTCAATGAAAAAGAATGTGAAGAACTTCTTGCAAAATTAAATATTTCTAAAACTCAATTGCCGAAAATTTTTTCAAGCGACCCGGGACTTCCTGAGGAATGTGTTGTCGGAGACATAGTCAAAATTGAGCGAAAAGAGGGAAGCAAAGTAAATACATATTTCAGGGTTGTTGTATAATGGAAAATAAGCATTTAATTGTTAAAAAATATCTTGAAAATCATTCTTTAGTTGAGTCGAATATTACCTCGTTTAATAATTTTATTGAAAAGAGAATGCAGGAAATTGTGAATGAAATTAATGAGACAATAAATAATGAGGATTTTGAAATTACCCTTGGCAAGATAAAAGTGGACAAGCCAAAAATAGTTGAGGCTGACGGAAGTTCATCATTGGTTATGCCTTATGAAGCGAGGCTTAGAAATCTGACTTATTCTGCACCGATTACAATGGAAATAACAGTAAGAAAGGATGATACTGTTGATTCTGAAATTGTTGAAATTGGAAAAATTCCTGTGATGGTGAAAAGCAAGGTTTGTAATACTCAGGGAATGAATAAAGAAGAACTTGTTGAAAATTATAATGATCCAAAAGACCCTGGTGGATATTTTATAATTAATGGAAATGAAAGAGTCATGGTTATGGCAGAGGATTTAGCTGAAAACCAACCGTTTATCGAGGACAATAAAAAGGGTCAGCTTAATTTAAGGTTATTTTCTCTTCGGGGGACTTATAGAATTCCTGTGACAATAACTGAGAACAAGGAAGGAATTTTTGATGTTACATTTTCAAGATTCAAGGAAATTCCTGCGATAGTTGTTTTGAAGGCACTGGGTATGACAAAGGAATCAGACATTGCAAAATATATTGGCAGTGAAACAGACAGCGTTGTTGTGAACTTGTATGAATTTGCAGATTTAGCAACACGAGAAGACGCCATGATGTATATTGCTGAGAAAACTTATTTGCAGGGGACAAAGAAAGAAATCTTAGACAGGATAAATCAGAGAGTTGATTCTTATTTGTTTCCCCATATCGGGCAGGGAAAAGAAGACAGAAAAAAGAAGGCAATTACACTTTGCAAATTAATCAAGCAGTTTTTGATTGCAAAGAAAAATCCAAAATTAAGAACAGATAAGGATCATTATGCAAATAAGAGGGTTCGTCTTTCAGGAGATTTGCTTGCGACTTTGTTCAGGGTTAACCTCGGGATTTTAATCAGAGATATTCAATACTCATTACAGAAATCAACCAAGAGAAGAAAGTTTTTTTCTATTAAGACAACTGCAAAATCAACTTTATTTTCCCACAGGATTAAGTCAGCAATTGCAACAGGAAGCTGGGCAGGAGAGAGAAGCGGAGTTACTCAGAACATGGATAAGACAAATTATTTGGCGACGATTTCGCAATTGCAGAGAGTATCTTCAATGCTTTCAAGTGATCAGGAAAACTTTTTGGCAAGGACTTTGCATCCGACTCATTATGGAAGGTTCTGCCCGATTGAAACTCCTGAAGGAACAGAAATTGGTTTAAGGAAAAATTTGGCTATTTTGGCAAAGGTTTCAACAAGGGTAACCTTGGATGAAAATAAATTCCTAAAAGATTTAGAAAGTAACGGCATGGACAAGGAAGGTTTAAAGGAAACTGATATTTTCTTCAATGGTCAGTTCATTGGAAGTGTTGACGAAGCAAAAGAATTTGTCAAGAAAATTAAAGAAAAAAGAAGGGATTCAAATTTGCCAATTCAACTTAGTGTTAGATTAGATGAAAATTTTAATATTATAAATATTTCAACAGAACCAGGAAGGGTTTTGAGACCACTTGTAATTATTGAAGATGGAAATCCTAAGTTAAAGAGTGAACACTTAATACAAATTGAGCAAAATGAAATTTCCTGGGAGGACTTATTAAAGAAAGGAATTATTGAATATCTCGACGCTTCTGAAGAAGAAAATGCTTTGGTTGCATTGTATAGGGAAGAGATAACTCCAAGCCACACTCATTTGGAAATTGATGATATTGACTTATTCGGGGTTGTTACGAGTTTAGTTCCATACGGAAATCACGACCAGAGTTCAAGGTTAAACAGGGGAAGCAAGACTCAAAAGCAGTCACTTGGTTTGTATGCTGCAAATTACTTGTGCAAGTTAGATACAGATGTTTCAATTTTGCAATACCCTCAAAAGCCAATTGTCAGAAGTTTTGTTTATAATACTCTTGATACTTATCCGGCAGGACAGAATTTAATCGTCGCTATTATGACTCATGAAGGTTACAATATGGAGGATGCACTTGTGTTCAATAAAGGAAGTGTCGACAGAGGAATCGGAAGGAGTTTTTATTTCAGACCATATAACGCAGTTGAGATGAATTATGCAGGAGGATTAAAAGATGAAATTGCGGTCCCTGAAAAAGACACAAGTGGTTATAAGACTGAAGAGAGTTACAGATTTTTAGAAGATGACGGGATTGTTTATCCTGAAGCAGAAATGGGAAATGCAGAAGTTTTAATTGGAAAGACTTCGCCACCAAAGTTTTTAAGTGAAGCGCGGGAAATTTCAGTTAAGACAAAGAAAGAGTCAAGTGTTTCATTGAGACAGGAAGAGACAGGGATTGTCGACGCTGTTTTTGTTACAGAGGATTCGCAAGGAAATAAAATTGTTCAGATTAAAACAAGGGACCAAAGAATTCCGGAACTTGGAGACAAGTTTGCTACTGCACATGGTCAGAAAGGCGTTTTAGGTTTGGTTGTTCCTGAAGAGGATATTCCATTTACTTCACGCGGAATAAGACCCGATGTGTTATTTAATCCACATGGTCTGCCGAGCCGTATGACTGTTGGATATTTGCTTGAACTTTTAGCAGGAAAAGTCGGAGCACTTAAAGGAGAAGTTATTGACGGGACTGCGTTTTCAGGTGTAAGCAAGAAAAATTTAGAAAAGGAAATGAAGGAACTTGGGTTTAGGTATGACGGAAAGGAGACAATGTATAATGGTGTTACAGGCAAAAGAATTGAGACAAAGATTTTTGTTGGTAATTTGTATTATCTTAAATTAAAGTATATGGTTGGAAACAGAATTCACGGAAGAGCGTCAGGAAAGGTTGCGCTTTTGACACGACAGCCAATTGAAGGTCGCGCTCGCGGCGGTGCATTAAGGTTGGGAGAAATGGAACAGCAGGCACTTGTTGCGCATGGAGCAAGTTTGTTATTAAAGGAGAGATATGATTCAGATAAAGTGACTTTGCCGATTTGCACAAAGTGCGGAAATATTGCAGTTGATGACTCAATTAGAAATAAAATTTCATGCAAAATCTGCGGAAGCGAGGAAGTTGAACATGTCGAGGTTTCATATGCTTTCAAACTTTTAATGGAAGAACTGCAGGGTTTGCACATCCACACAGATTTTGAATTAAAAAATAAATATGAATAAAATGCAAAAAATAATCAGAAAAAAAATCGGAAGCATAAAGTTTTCATTACTTAGTCCTGAGAAAATTAAAAAATTGTCTTCTGCGAAAATTGTGACCCCGGAACTTTATGATATCGACGGTTATCCTGTTGACGGGGGATTGATGGATTTAAGACTTGGTGCGATTGACCCTGGTGTCAGATGCCGAACCTGCGGGGGAAGATTGAAAGAATGTCTTGGGCATCCCGGAAGTATTGACATGGCAAGACCCATTATGCATTTAAAATATATCCCATTAATTGAATTAAGTTTAAGATGCTTTTGTAAAGAGTGCGGGAAACTCATGCTTAAAGATGCAGATCTGGGAAAATATTCTCCGGGCAATAGAGCAAAAAAAGCAAAGGATTCAAAGAAATGTCCTCACTGCAATTCCCCCCAGGAAAAAATCAGGTTAGATAAGCCAACAAGTTTTTATCGGGGGAAGACAAGGATTTTTCCTAATGAAATAAGAGAGATATTAGTTAAGATTCCTGATGAAGAGTTAAATAAAATCGGGGTGAATACTGAAACGTCCAGGCCTGAGTGGGCGATTCTTACAATGCTTTTAGTTCCTCCTGTAACTGTCAGACCGTCGATAATTTTGGAATCAGGTGAGAGAAGTGAAGATGACTTAACTCATAAATTGTCAGATATTATAAGAGCAAATCAAAGGCTTTGGGAAAATTTAAATGCAGGTGCACCTGAAGTGATTATTGAGGACTTGTGGGATTTATTGCAGTTTCATGTTACAACATTTTTTGATAATTCCGTTGCAAGGATTCCGCCGGCAAGACACAGAAGCGGTCAGCCATTAAAGACAATTACTGAAAGAATCAAGGGGAAGGAAGGAAGGATAAGAAAGAACCTTGCAGGTAAAAGAGTGAATTTTTCAGGAAGAACAGTTATTTCGCCTGACCCGGCGATGGAAATTAATGAAGTTGGGATTCCTTATGAAATTGCAAAAGTTGTTACAGTTTCAGAAACAGTTACTGATTTGAATATTGACAAGTTAAAAGAATTAATTGAAAAGGGGGCGGAGTATCCTGGTGCGAATTATGTAATCAGGCCTGATGGCAAGAGAAAGAAAATTTCCCCTGAGTTAAAAGAAGAAATAATAAATGAAATTGTTCCTGGCTATAAGGTTGAGAGGCACTTACAGGACGGAGACATTCTTTTATTTAATCGTCATCCGAGTCTACACAGAGGAAGTTTAATGGCGCATTTTGCAAAGATTTTGCCTGGCCGAACTTTTAGGGTGCATCCTGCGGCAGCTTTTCCATATAATGCAGATTTCGATGGTGATGAAATGAATATTCACTCTCCTCAAACTGAAGAAGCAAGGGCTGAGGCAAAGATTCTTCTTGATGTAAAAAAGAATTTAATTTCCCCGAAGAATAATACTAATTTAATTGGGTGTATTGTTGATGCAGTTACTGGAAATTATTTATTGGGGCTTGATGAGATTCAAAAAGATTTCGCAAATCAGATTTTATATAAATCAGGAATTGATTCCAAAGTTACAAAGAAGACCATCAAGGGAACAGAGTTATTTTCAAAGATTTTGCCGAAGATAGATTTTAAGAATGATTCAATTGAGATAAAGAACGGAGAAATTGTAAAGGGTGTTATTGATAAGACTGCATTTAGTGAAGAGGATGGTGAAGTGATTAAGGAACTTGACAGGGCTGTTGGCAGAGAGGAAACTTTTGACATTATCAGGAGTGCGTTTAATCTTGGAACTGCTTATCTGTCAAACAGGGGAATTACTATTGCAGTTAATGATTTGGATTTGGATCAAAAATTAATTGATGCAGGAAAAGAGATTATAAAAAAGGCTGAAGTTGAAACGCAGAAATTAATTGATTCATATAATGAAAAGACTCTTGAAATAATCCCGGGCAAGACCAGAGAAGAGTCAAGGGAGATTAAAATTTTGCAGGTGTTAAATGAAGTCAGAACAAAAATTGGTAATATTGTTAAGAAAGAATTTCCAGAAACTAATCCGGTTAGCAACATGATTAAGTCAGGCGGGGGAGGAAATATTTTGAATATTACTCAGATGGCTTCATGTGTTGGTCAACAGCAACTTTCAGGACGAAGAATTGATTTTGGTTATACCGGAAGAACTTTGCCATTTTTTACAAAAGGAGATTTGTCTCCTCGGGCGAGGGGATTTATTAACAGTCCTTTTATCAAGGGTTTAAGACCAGATGAATTTTTCTTTGGAGCAGTTACAGGACGTGATTCACTAATGGATACTGCATTAAGAACCCCAAAGTCAGGTTATTTATATAGAAGATTATCAAATGCACTTCAGGATTTAAGGGCAGAATATGACGGAACAATAAGAGACAGCAATAATAATATTATTCAATTTATTTATGGGGACGATGGTATAGATGTTGCAAAAGAGCACATGGATGGAAAACTTGATTCAGGAGAAGCAATTGGAATTATTACTGCGCAGAGTTTTGGAGAGCCTTCAACTCAGATGGTTATGAGAACTTTTCATATGGCAGGTGTTGCAGAGATGCAGGTTACAATGGGTCTTCCGAGGATGATTGAAATTTGCGATGCAAGGAAAAAACCTTCTTCACCAAAAATGGAAATTTATCTGAACAAGGAATTTAATAATGAAAAAGATGCGAGGGTTTTTGCTGAAAAGATTAAAGAAGTTAAATTAAAGGAAATTGCAACAAGCGTGAATTTGGATTTTAGTGACAAGAAAATAGAAATTAATCTTGACAGTGGTTCGTTAAAGCAGGTTCATATGACTTCAAAGAAAGTTGCTGATAAGTTGAGTGACCTTGGCTATAAATCAAAGGATAAAGGGAATTCAATAATGCTTAGTGTGAAGGATGCGACATTCAGGGACATTTACAAATTGAAGGAGAAATTGAAGGAGACAATTATTTCAGGTGTTAAAGGAATTGAGCAGATTTTAATTGTGAAGAAGGAAAAAGATTATGTGATTATGACTCTTGGAACAAATTTGAAAAAAATGCTTGAGCGACGGGAAGTTGACGGGAACAGGATTCTTTCAAATGATTTGCATGAAGTTGCGGGAGTTTTCGGAATTGAGGCTGCAAGGCAATTAATAATTAATGAAATTTATGCAGTTATAAATAATCAGGGGCTTGACATTAATCAAAGGCATTTGAAACTTGTTGCCGACGCCATGACAAATTCAGGAAGTGTTAAGGGTGTTACAAGGATGGGAATTATCGCGCAGAAAGAATCAATTTTAGCGAGGGCAACTTTTGAAATTCCTGACAAGCAGTTTGTTAATGCGTCGATAAAAGGGAATCGTGAAAAGTTAGTTAGTGTGATTGAGAATATAATTTTAAATCAGCCTGTGCCAATTGGAACTGGTTTGCCCGGACTTTTAGTTGAAGTAATTGGTCCTTTGGTAAAAAAAGAAAAAGACAAAAAAACAGCTAAAGGGAAAGTTGTTGACAGGGTTAATAAATAAAAATTCTCCGACGACAAGTTAATTTTGAAAAACTAAAAGTTTATAAAACACTTTATTATAAGTTCTTTAACGGTGAAAACTGTAAATGGTTAATACACTTAATATGCAGGACATGAGGCATTTGAATTTGTTTAATAAAATTACTCGCGTTAATACACGGCTTTGTTCGACTTATAATGACGCGCTTTTGTTTTTTGTTCCAAGAAGGTTTGTTTCAAAGGCAATCGGACCTGAAGGGGCGAATATAAAAAAGATAAATTATATTTTAAGGAAAAAGGTAAAAGTTATTCCGTCGCCAAAAGGTGTTGAAGATGCGAAAAAATTTATTGAGGCAATTGTCAGCCCCGTGACTTTTAAGGATTTGGAAGTAACTGATGAAGAGATTATTTTAACTGCAGGAAGTCAGAGCAAGGCTGCATTAATTGGGAGAAATAAAAGACGATTAATTGAAATGCAAAAAATAGTTAGTGATTTTTTTAAAAGGGATTTTCGGATTGTATAAAAATACTGAAACGAAATATTTTTATAATGATAATAAATTCCAAAATAATGAGTGGGGATAATTTGAAGAAAAATGCTTATGTAATGTTAATGAATGGAAATGAATCTCGCCATGAAGAAGCAATTATAAATATGGGAGATTATCTAAAAAATATTGTGGGTTATGAAAAAGAAAATATAAGAGTTTTATCTCAAAAAAGAATGAAATTAAAAAAGAAATTAAAGGATTTATAGATGAATTTTCTGGACAAGATAAATCATTGATATTTATTTATTGTGGGCATGGAGATGAAGAATTTTTTTCTCCAAATGGAAGTTTACTTCACTATGGTTATTTTTCTAAAGAAATTTCTAAACACAAAGGAAAATTTATATTTATTAATGATTCTTGCAATTCAGGGGCGAGTATAGAATTTTTTGAAAAAAGGGATCTTCTTAGAAGGGGGATGGTAATTACCTCTTGTAACAAAGAAGAGTATGCATATGGAGCTACACTGCTTGGGGCCATTGCAAGATCATATGTTAGAAGACAAGTTTTCAGAAGAAAAAAAATTAGTTATAGAGAATGCTGGAGTGAATCAGAAGTAATTAATTATATAAAAGACAATAAAGAATATTTAGATGTGAAATGCACTGCACTGGAAAAACCAATTATTCCAAATGAAAAGATTCAGCATCCAATAAAAAGAGGAAAAACATTAGATTATTTATTAATCCCCGATGAAGGAAGAGTTTCTGAAAACAAAATTAGAGAAATAATTATAGACGGTCTTAACAATGCCAGATTGTATTTATGAATTTTAATTTATTTTTGGTGAAGCCAAAATTTACTAACAATAAGTTTTATAAAGCAATTCTTCGCTAATTATTTTAGAATGGGATTAAAGAGCGCTACAAAATTAAAGAAGACAAGAAAAAAGTTTAAGTGGAATTCGAGGACTCACAGAGTTAGAACTTTGAATTTGTTTGCAAAGTCTGACCCGCTTGAGGGCGCGAACCAGGCTAAGGGAATTGTTTTAAGCAAGTTTCAAAAGGAAGCTGCTCAGCCAAATTCTGCAATGAGAAAGTGCTGCAAAGTTCAGTTAACAAAAAACGGAAAAACAGTTGGGGCTTTTATTCCGGGAAATTTGGGACAAAAATTCATTGATGAACACGACGAAGTTATGATTGAAAGAATCGGCGGGAAACAAGGTCGTGCAAAAGGAGATATTCGTGGAATCAGGTGGAAAGTTATCCAAGTAAATGATCAGCCTTTGCCAAGATTAGTCAAGGGCAAGATTGAAAAGGGTAGAAGATAAAATGAGCATGGGAGTTGATATTGGATATGGCAGTAGTTTGGGTGAAGGAATTTATTTAATGGAAATGAAAAGAGTATTCAAAAGAACAGATGAACTTGAAAAACAGAATCGTGTGCAAATAAGATATATTGAAAAAGATAGCCGGATCCATAATAAATTCGAAGAATATAATAAAGGCAGAGCTGAAGAAGATGATGGGACTATTAGATATATTATTGGAGAAGATAAAGAATCAGAAGTTTATTATAGGGTATGTTTAGATGATCCAAAAAAATCAACTTTTTTAAATTTAGAAATGGAATTAAATAAATTATATGGAGAACCTGAAAAAAGAAATGGTTTTTTAGAATATAAAGAAATGGGAATAAGACTTATCCCAGAAACTCTTGGAATTGATTTTTCTTACTCAAAAGGAGAAAAAATTCCAAAAAATATTGAGAGGTTAATAACTAAATTACAAACATTAAATGAATAAAATGCCAGAAACAAATTTTAAAATTTTCGACTTATATGATATTTCAGAGATTAAGGTAGTTGATCCTGGACTCAAAAGTGCGATTAACTTAGAACCAAAACTTGTTTTGAAAAGTTATGGAAGAAATTCTAATAAGTTTGGTCAGACAAAAGTTAATATTGTTGAGAGGTTAATGAATCACTTAGCTGTTGCAGGGCACAGAGGTAAAAAGCATAGAATTATTTTGGGGCACTCAACTGGAAAATACACTAAGAACATGAAAACAATTTTAGAGGCATTTAAGTTAATTGAGAAAAAGACAGGCAAGAATCCTGTGGAAGTTTTTGTTAAAGCAATTGAGAATACTGCTCCAAGAGATGAGACAACTGTTATTGAATATGGTGGTGCTCGTTATCCTCAGGCAGTTGATGTTGCGCCTTTAAGGCGTGTTAATTTGTCTTTGAGATGGATTGTTCACGGAGCAAGTGATAAGGCTTTTGGAAAAAAGAAAAATATTGCGCAAGGTCTGGCAGATGAAATTATCATGGCAAGTGAAGGAAATCAGGAAAGTTTTGCAGTTAAGAAAAAAAGAGAAAGTGAAGCACAAGCTGATAGTGCGCGATAAATTTTATATATTAAAAGACGACAATTTTTAAAAAGCTATAAAGTATTTTATTTTTATGACTGACTACAAATTAATTAAAGAGCAAGGTTATCAAATGCAGCCAAATACTTTTGGCATCCCTCATGAAAAAATTTATGTTGGAAGTCAGTTTTTGCCGTCGACAAATCAGGAATGGGAGACTTTTTTTAGTGTTCTTGGAATGAATGATTATTGGGTGTTAAATAGAACAAAAGTTCCAAAGACAAGTATTATTGGTCTTGAAGGAAATTTGATTTTATTAAATGAGAAACCAATTACAACAACAGTTCATGAGTTTGATCCAAAAAGAAAACCTTTGGTAGAAGAATGGTTAGGTAATGTTAAACCAATTCTTGAAAAAATGGGTTATGGAAATTCTGAAAGTTTTAGGGATTATTTTGAAAGGTGAAAATGAACAAATCAGAACTCCTTGAAAAAATTATCAATGAAATGTCAAAAGTTCCTTATTCACTTAGTGACGAGGCTATGAGTGATGGTTTGACAAGGTTTTTTCATGTTTATCGAGAAACACCAAAAGAGTTTAAATGGCTTGCCTTGGAACAAAGCGCAAAGTTAATTGGTTGCAAGGATTTGGTTTCAATGCAAGAAGAATTTAAAATTGGAGAAAGCCTTTATGAAATTCCTGGTGCAGAATGTGTTACATTAAATATCGACGACAATTTTTTTGCTTTTTATGGAATTTACTTAAAAGGAAAACATGATGAAAAATGGATAAAAAATAATTTAGAATCTGCAACAAGAAAATATTTTCCAGAGGTTCTTTATCCTGAAGCTTTTAATGGTGTTGGTGTGAAAGAAATAATTGAATATGATTCTTACAATCTTCTTAAGAGAGGAATTCTTAATTCAGAAGAGTTTAAATGCTATTCATGGGCAGATGAAAAAGAGGGCTTGTACAATAGTCTTACTTTTGCAGTTAGTGATAATGCTTTTCCAGAAGCTGATGATGAGATTCCTTTTTAGAAAAAAATTATCTAGAATTTTTCCTAGCAGCATTTTCAAATGCATCTTTAAATAATCTCACATACCAACCAGGGTATTTAGGAGGCTGACTTGAACGCGGTTTGTGAACTCTTCCCCGATAACCCATTGCATCTGCAGCAGAAGCAAGTGAATAACCCTGACAACTTTTTTCTTCTAAATCTTTTTCGTCGTAGTTCCTTTTCATATTAAAACAAGAATTCATAAGTATAAAAAGATTATTGTGTTCTGGAAGTTACCATTTATTATTTTTTGCTGCGTATTCAAGTGCCTTGCAAAATCTGTCAAATAAAAGTTTATCATATTCCTCGCTTTCTCTCTTTTCTTCTTCTGTTAAAACTCTTTTTGGCATTGGGTCGAAAACTCTTTCATACCCCCATTCTCGAGGAACATTGCTTGCAATAGCCATCCCATTAAAAGGAAATCTTTTAGGTTTTTCTTTTTCTTTGTAATCCATAACAAAACAAGAATTCAAAAGTTTAAAAATATTACTATATTTCATAGAATTATAAAGTATTGCTATTGCCGCACAAAAATTTAAATAACTTATTTAATTATTTTGTTTATGAAAAAGAATTTTAAGTTAAATATTTACGGACTTGGTGGAAATGAGGGCAAAGGTTCTATAAGAGCAGTTATGAATCCTGCGTTGAAAAATGAAATCTTTAATTGTGTTAAGGAGTTAAAGAGCTATGGATTTTTTACAGAATTTTGCAAAAGAACAAAAACAGATTACAGAACATTATGGAAATACTTAAACAAACATCCTTATATTCCGCTGTACGTCCTCTGTGAATTAGAAAAATTAAGTAAAGCTGATTTTAGAAAACATATTAAATCTCTTGAATACGGGACAGGAGATTCCAAAAGAAAAGCAAAGGCAGTTTATAATTCAAATGAAGATTTTGCTTCTTTTGTTGGGGCATTTATCGCCGACGGACATTTACGATTTAGAGAAACAAAAAGAGGGAAGAGATATGAGTTTGTTTTTAGAGAAGAATACTATTCAAATGTTTCTGCACTTGCAAAGTGGATTAATAATGTTTTTAATATCAATGTTAAACCAAAAAAAGAGAAAAACCATTATTCAATTTATATTAGCAATAAAATTATTTTTAGATATTTCACAAATATATTTGGTTTTAGTCCCGGGCGAAAAACAGAGACCGTTAGAATTCCGGGGATAATTAGGGAGTCTTCAAAGAAGATTAAGATTGCAGTGATAAAAGGAATATTAATGTTTGATGGTTCTGTTCTCAGAAAGACCGGCCAAATTGATCTTTTATCAAGAAGTAAAGATTTAATTCTTGATTCTTCAAAGATTATTAAAGATTTAGGAATTGGTTTAAGTCATGTTTCAAAAAAGCCTGACAATTATAAAAGATATAGATTAACAATTGGAAGACAGGCAGAGATTAAAAAAGCAATTATATTTTTTGAAAAAGGGACGAGAAAGTATAGACGTTTAAAAAGAGTGCAGGAAAAGTTTATAAACAAAAAACTTTAGTTTTTAACATGGCTGAAAAGGATTCAGAAAAAATTGTGCATTTAATGAAAGACCAAACTAAGATTCGTAATATTAGTGTGGCTGCGCATATTGACCACGGGAAAACTACTTTTTCAGATAACTTGCTTGCTGGTGCAGGAATGATTTCTGAAGACTTGGCAGGAAAACAAAGAGCGCTTGATTTTCATGAAGATGAATCTTCAAGAGGAATTACAATTGATTCAGCGTCGGTTTCAATGATTCATAAAGTCGGAGGAGAAGATTATTTAATTAATTTAATTGACACTCCGGGACACGTTGATTTCGGCGGCGATGTTACTCGTGCAATGAGGGCAGTTGACGGGTGCATTGTTTTGTGCTGCGCAGTTGAAGGAGTCATGCCCCAGACTGAAACTGTTTTAAGACAAGCATTGAAAGAATTAGTTAAACCGGTTTTATTCATAAACAAAGTTGACCGTCTTATAAAGGAAGTAAAATTAACACCTGCAGAAATGGAGAAGAAGTTTATTTCTCAGATTGAGTATGTTAATAAATTAATTGGACAGATTGCACCTGAAGGTTACAAAGAAAAATGGAAAGTTGGCGTCGGTGAAGGAACTGTTGCATTTGGTTCCGCATTCCACAACTGGGCATTAAGTTTTCCATATATGAAAGAGCATGGAATTACTTTCAAAGATGTTATTGACGCATATGAAAAAGATGATTACAAAAGTTTAGCAAAAAAAGTTCCGCTTCATGAGGTTGTTTTAAGCATGAGTATCAAGCATCACCCGAATCCGGTTGATGCACAAAAATATAGAATTCCAAAAATTTGGCATGGAGACTTGGATTCAGAAATGGGAAAACAATTACTTGCGTGTGATGCAAAAGGAGATGTTGCATTTGTCCCAATTAAAATTGTCGTCGACAAACACGCCGGAGAAGTCGCCTGCGGAAGATTATTTTCAGGAACAATTAAGCAGGGTGATGATGTTTACATGAATCTTGCAAAGAGAACTGTGAGGGTTCAGCAGGTTTCTGTTTACAAGGGTGCGCAAAGAGTTATAGTTGACGAGGCAAATGCAGGGAATATTGTAGGAGTTGTTGGTTTGAAAAATGTTTTTGCAGGGGAGACTGTGAGCAAAGGAGAGATTGAACCTTTTGAAGCAATCAAGCATTTGTTTGACCCTGTTGTTACAAAATCTATTGAAGCAACTAAGGCTGCTGATTTGCCAAAACTTGTTGAAGTGTTAAAACAAATTGGAAAGGAAGATCCGTCAATAAAAATTGAAATTAATGAGCAGACTGGAGAGAGTTTGATGAGCGGCATGGGAGAACTTCATTTGGAAATTATTGAAAACAGAATTAAAAGTGAAAAAGGTTTAGAAGTAAAAACTTCACCTCCGATTGTTGTTTATCGTGAGACTGTTACAAAAGAGTCTGATGCTGTTGAAGGAAGAAGCCCAAACAAGCACAATAGTTTTTACATAAAAGTTGAACCACTTGAGGATAATATTTATGAAGCAATAAAGTCTGGAGAGTTGCCTGAAATAAGAGTCAAGAAAAAATCAACAGAGGTTGCAGACATACTTTCTAAATTAGGTTGGGATGGAGACACAATCAGGAATGTTCGGGATATTTACAAAGGAAATGTTTTTCTGGATGAAACACGAGGAGAGGTTCATATTGGGGAAGTTATTGAAATGGTTTTGGATGCATTTGAAATGGTGATGGACCAGGGGTCAATGGCGAGGGAGCCGTGCATGAAAATGAAAGTTTCTTTAGTTGACATCAGACTTCATGAGGATGCAATTCACAGAGGTCCTGCACAAGTTTATCCTGCAGTTCGTGAAGCAATTAAGGGGTCAATGGCAAAAGCTTCTCCTACTTTATTTGAACCTTTGCAGACTCACTTGATTGAAATGCCAGATGCATTTTTAGGAAAAGTTACAAAACTTGTTGGAGGAAAAAGAGGACAAATGATTGATATGAATCAAGAAGGAGCAAATGCAAGCATCAAAGCAAAGATACCTGTTGCAGAAATGATTGGATGGAGCAATGACCTGCGAAGTGCAACAGAAGGGCGAGGTATTTCATCTTTAATGGATCAATTGTTTGAAAAAGTTCCTGCTTCAATGAATGACGACTTGATTAAGAAGATTCGTGATAGAAAAGGATTGAGTGAGAATCAATAGATATTTTAGAAGATAATAATTCTTATAAAGTTATTTTTTATTAAATTTTGCAAGGGCAACTAAACAATATCGAACTATTTATGCTGAAGAAGATGAAAAAAGTTTTAGTAATGGAAAAACAGCAAAAGAAATTCATGAAGCTTTTGGCAAAAAGATTTTTATGAAGACCCCATCATAAGAAAAATGCCCCTGCCTCATTATGTTAATTAAGAATTCTCAAGAATTTGGAAAAACTCCTCTTGGGAGATAGAAAGATCTTGGGAGTTCTATTTTATTTCTTTTGTCGGTGTCTTTTTCTTCAGGAAAGTAATTTTGATTAGAACATTCTAAATAAATATGTATATTTAATAAACACTCTGGAGTTAAATCTTTTTTTGAGCCAAAAAATTTAATTGAATCTAAATTATTTAATTCTTCTATTTGTTCCAGGTCTAATCTTTCCAGGGAGCCATATTCAAAAAATGAAGGATATGCAAGAGGGGTACCAATATCAATTCCATTAAGAGCAAGAATTGTTTTAACTTTTGAACGTGCTGCAGTTGCCTTACCTATGACCGGAGTCATGCAATATTTCATAAAATCAAAATAAAATTTATTTTTATAAATCTTTATATTTTAATATAATAATTTTTAAATAGTTTAGTTGGGTTATTTTGTTATGAATGATATTTATCTAATGAGGCTTGAAGAAATTTGGGATTTGGAAATTGAATTTATGGAAAAACCAAAATTACAAAAAGCAATGATTTTAAGAAACAGGTTTAGGAATTTACTTATTCATCATATAGATTGTCCTAAAGAGGAAAAGACATTTTTTAGAAAGGGGGGGAATAATTATTCTGAATATGCAGAAGATGAACTCCCCGAAAAAGAGATATTAAAATATCTTAGAGATAATCCTTTACCCGGAAGTTTATATAAACAAACTCAGTCCCATCAGTATAGAAACAATCAGTAAAAAATATCCAAAGTTAATTTTCTTTGTTAGTTTCATTAGAAGGTGAATTGCCAGAATGCCGAAGAGAAAACTCATGAGGAGTCCGTAAATCGACGGCAAAGTTACAACTTGTGTGAAATCTGAAAAGTTTAAAATTAAATTCCCAAATAAAACAATTGGAAGACTCATTAAGAAACTTAATTTTATTGCAGTTGTGTCGTCGAAATTTTTTAATAAAAGAGTTGAAACTGTAATTCCTGAACGCGAAATTCCAGGCAAGGTTGAAACTCCTTGAGCAAAACCTAAAACAACTGAATCAGAATTTTTAATTTGTCTTTCTTTTTTATGTCCGTGTTCGCGAGCCCTTAATTGAATCATTCCTGAAACAAATAAAAGAAGAACAACAGAAAGGGTGATTGTTTTTCCTGTTAATTGCATTTCAGTTTCAAAAGAAGTTAAAAATTTTAAAATCAAAATCCCGATTATTCCTGAAATCAACGTCGATATAATTAGAAATTTTAAAGTCTTTTTTGTTTTATCGTCAGAGTATTTATAATTAAATAATGATTTTGTTAAGGACAAGACTTCACGTCGGAAATAGATTAGTGCTGCAAGAAAAGTTCCAAAGTGAAAAAAGAGGGCAATATGAATTAGTTCTGAAATATCGGTTATATGAAAAAAGTTTGAATTGATTAAAGTTAAAACTCCGCTTGAAGAGATTGGCAACCATTCAGTTATTCCCTGGATAATTCCGAGGAGGATTTGTTGAATTAAATTTAGTGTCATGAATAATTTAATAGAATTGAGATTAAAAAGTTTGCTTAGGAAAATTTATATGTGCTCCCACCTGACATATGTCGTAGGCTAAAATAACAAACTAAAATCATTATAAACTTCATCAGGAGTTTTTCTTTTTAGGCTCGTGTGAGGTCGAAAATGATTGTATCTCATTCTCCAAGATT